>NZ_QFDQ01000023.1 GCF_003270085.1 Streptomyces triticisoli
CTCACAAGCTCGTTGACATCACGCACACCAGAACAACGACGGCCGTCACCCTTCGTCACCACCGATTACGGGACAGAGCCGTTGACCGTACAGACCCGGGGGTAGCTCCTATGGCCGGACGACGACTACCCCGAGCGCATCGGCATCGACGTTCTTGGGACTGCTGACCTGCTGCAATGCTGGCTGCGACTGCCGGGCGCCAGGAAGCGCGGTTCTGGCCCGCAGCCAGTGGGCAAGCGGGAGGCGTCAAGCCCGCTGGGTCCTATGGGACAAACCGCGTCAGAAGGGTTCCGTCATCTCCTCCATGAGTTCCGGCAGTCTGCGCAGCTTGGACAGCGTCTGGTTGAGTAGGCGCACGGTCGCATCGGCCCGCTGTCGGCTGATGGGGTGGTCGACGGACGCCGCGCGGCTCTGTTCCGCGAGGTGTCCGAGGAGTTCGCCGATCTCGGCGGAGGCCGCATGCAGGCCACGGATCTGTTCCTCGACTCGGGCCATCAGAGCCTCGAGGGTGAGAGGTTCCTCGGGGGAGGGGGCTGAACTGTCGGCCTCGTCGGGCTCATCGGTGGCTGGCACCTTGGACTGGACCGGGACCGCAGGGGTGAGCGCCGGCGCGGGAGGACGTGCGGGCGTTGATGTCACGAGTGAGGGCGTTGGTGGCATGGGTGAGAGCGCAGGTAGCGTAGGCGAAGGAAGGGGGGCGGATACCGCCACTGTCGTGGGCAACGCTGGTGCAGAGGCCACGGTCTTGCGGGGCCGGGTCCCTGTGTCCTTCGGGAATGCGCTGTCGAACCAGAGCGGTGTCATCTCCCGTCCCGGCATCTCCTTGCCGGAGCCGCTAACGCGCCAAGGCCGCCGATCCCCGTCGTCCATGGCCGCGGCCAGCGACTTCAGTACGCCGACTGCCATCATCCGGCTCTTCTCGTACCGCAGAGCCTGCAGGCAGTTCATGACGGTCCTGCGGGATCGGCGAACCCGTTCCCCCGCGTCGCCGATTGCTTCCTGGCCGTCGAGCGAGCCCCGATCTGCCTCGATGATGCAGAAGGAGGCGAGCCAGTGCGCCGCCCGATAGGACACCAGTTCGTCGAAGGCGTCGTCATCGGTGTCCGCGGCGGCGAGCAAGTCAGGCAGCCTGCGCCCGGAAAGGACGATGCCTTCCCGGGCCCGGGTGGAGAAGACCTGGCCCACGCGCGGGTTCCACGGTGCCGGGTAGCTCTCGGAGGTTAGCGCGGACCACGTGCGCGCCCGCTGGTTGATCTCCCCCGACTTGAGCTGGGACGGTGGGTTCTCGCTGAGCGCGCGCCGCAGTAGGTGACGCTTGCGTGGATCCACCGGAAACAGTTCCTGCAACAGTCGCATGGAGCGCAGGTCGCGCAATTCTGAGACCGTCATGTCCGCCGACGCATCCGGGAGTTCACGGATCGGCGCGAGCCCGGAAAGGACCTCCGCTGTCTTCTCGTCCATGACTTGTTGTGCCACGTACATCCCGAGAACGCTCCGCCCCAGCGCGCGTGAGCGGTCGAGGGCGTCGAACTCCAGCGGCGGGTGGACGTGATCGCGCCGGTTGTTCATCTGCACGATGCGGTAGAGCCGCTGCGGAGTGGGGGTTCCGATCACCAGATGCGCGTCCACCACAGCGATGGCGGCGGCGCGTCGCGCTCGTGAGCCGCTCGTGGGGTCCAGTTCACCGTCGCCCGCCTCCGCGAACTCCCTGTTGAGTACGGCAGAGAATTCAGGGAGCCAGTCACGGGGGTCACAGATGATCTCGTCCCCCTCTCGCTCTAGTTTCTCTGCCGGGACACCGGACAGCACTTCACTGGAGGTCAAACGAAAGATCGATTGCCGTTTTTGGGTTCGATTATTTCCTCGAACTGCCATCCAACCCCAATAGGCGTCCGGATAAAGGGGATTGCCGTCAGAGTCCCTCTCCGAGTTCTCCTCGATCCTCACTTGCTGGGCAACGTACATTCCGGGGTCCTGTTGCCCGTTGAGGACGAGGTCTTCCTCAAGATCGTATGGGCGGACACGGTCCCGCCTCTTCAGCTCGTCCGCCGCGTCCTCAGCGTTCATGATCAACGTGTGTCGGTTCGTCACGACGCTTTCTAGCGCGGCGAAACACGTCTCGCGTCCATCGTCGTCGACGCTCATCCACGGCCGGACCGAGGTCAGGGTGCGCTCGGTCCCCCGGCCGACCGTCGGGTCCGCGACGGAGCGCCAGATCGAGCTGATCCGCTCGTTATGTCCCCACAGCACACCACCGACGCCGTGCATTCGGACAACGGCAACGACCATGTCACCAGCGTCTGTGCGGATGCGCCGGACCGCGCTCGCCTTGAGCGTGCGTACGCCGTGTGCATCGGGCTCGCTCAGAGTTTCATCGGGATCAACGATGAAGGGGGCGATGTTCTCCACCGCGCCACGGGGTAGATTCACCCCCTCGGTCGCCAGCACGGCCTCGATCCACGCCTCTTGATCCTCCCGGGAAACCGGAATCGGAAACGGCCCATTGACGTTGCCCTCGCTCATGCCCTACCTCACATCATTCGGATTCCCGGAGATGTTCCATAACCCACTCGATTCCCCTGTCTGCCCACCGGTAGACCGGATTGCCCGTCACCAGTGCGACCAGCGCGAAGACGATCCGCAGGATCATTAGCCGGTCCGCCATCCACTCACGGCGCGCCAACTTGACCTCGGTTTCAGCCAGCTCCCGCTCCTTGCGCCGGATCTTCTCGGCAGATTCGTCGAAAGGATGGTCGTCATCTGGAGATGAAGGCATGGCTGAGACCCTTCGGGAAGGAGCGGCCGTACGTCGACCCGTCGGCCAACATTCGCCCCGCATGGGTGCGTTAGGAACAAGAAGGATACTGGCATCGGAAAGCAGAGGATCACCATGCTTATGCGATCGGTTCACCATATTGAGTGGAGGATCGAACTTCTGTACCTATCAGAGAGGAAGGGCTCGTGCTCCAATCTCGAGGTTAGTAAAAATAAGTCAACGGATGGCGTCCCCGCGTAGGGGTGTCGACCTTGCGCGTGAGGAAGGTTTCGAACGACTGACGGGATTGACGAATCGACGAACTAGTGGTAGGTCCCCCGGTTGTTGTAAACAATTCAGATGGGTCGCCGCCGGGCGGGATTCCACACCGTGCACGTGCGGGTATGGCGCCAGAGCGGCGTCGTTCAGGCGATGTGTCCGTTTGATCGCGTGATGCCGAGGGTGGCGAGCGGGCGGGTGCTGCCACTCGTACGAGCCATTGCGGACCGGTGGGGTGCGGTGTGGGCTGGGGCCCATGCATCGGTGGTCCCCTTTGAACGAGCGGCAGCAGGCACTCCTCGGTCGTCTCGCGGCCGGCGAGGCGCTCGATACGCACGGCGCGGGTGCGTGGCGTTCGGTATACGCATTGCGGGACCGCGGGTTGGTGACGGTCAAGCGTGGAGGCGGTGTCGTCGAGGTACAGGTCACGCAGGCCGGGAGCTTCTATCTTGAACACGGCCGCCATCCGGATCACCCGGTGCAGGCCGATGGTGCAGCGGAGGGTGCTCCGGGCTCGGGAGAGCCGGGCGCTGCCTCACCAGGTGGTGACGGGATCCGGCCTGCGGCCCGCAGACGGAGTTCCGTGCCGTATAGCGAGAGACCCGTGGCTCGGGCACGGCGTGCCAAGGCGACTGATCTCGTTGAGCGGCTCATCGCTGAGGGGAGTGTCATTGTCCTCGATCCCGACGAGGCAGAGGTGACGGAGTGGCGGCGCGCCATCAACTACGCGAAACGGCATGGCCTTGAGCCTCCCGGTAAGCGCATCGAGAAGCGGAGTCACGGCAGTCGTGGACTGGAGTTGTACTTGGCGACGGGCCCGCACCCGAACTCGCGGGGGCAGGCACCGGACGAGGCGCCGCGCGTCAGGGTTCCCGCGCAACTGCGCTCGGCGCACCCGGTCGTGGCGGCGCTGAAGGACGACGAGAGACGGCTGATGATGCCGACGGCGCTCCGTCGCCGGGCGCTCCTACTGTTTCAGGGCCTGGCCGCCGAAGCGGTACGGCGGGGATACGAGGTACGGGACCGGCCAGGCTGCTCGTGGCGCGTCGGCGAGGCCGACGTGGTCGTCGACGGTTACGCCTGTGCGGTCACGATTCAGCAGGAGTTCCCCCAGTCCACTGATCCGGAACGGTCTCGGAAACTCGTCATCGAACTCGGCTATCCGCGCTCGGCCCGGCAGAGCAGGTGGGGCGATCGCAAGCGGTGGGTGCTGGAGGACGTCCTGGGCGCGGTGTTGAAGGAGATCGAAACCCGGGCTGTGGAGGAGGTCCGGCGAAAGGAGACTGAGGCGCGGGCCAGGATGGACCGAGAGGTCCGCTGGCGAGCGGCCATGGAGAAGGCGAAGGAGCAGGCAGTACAGGCCCAGTTCGCTGAGACACTCCTCGAACAGACCGGCAGATGGCAGGAGGCAACAGCGCTGCGCGCGTACTGCGATGCCTTGGAACGCCGAATCGCGGAGGAGGCCGGCGGGGAGGAGCCCCAAGTCGCCTCAGCGCGCCGATGGCTGGCCTGGGCGCGCCGGTACGCGCAGTCCGTGGACCCGTTGCATCAACTGCCCACCATGCCGACGCCGAGGGAGCCGCAACCGGAGGACCTCAAGCCGTATCTGAAGGGCTGGAGTCCGTACGGAGCCGAAGAGAAACGCTATGGGTGGGGCGGCGTGCGTTGACGCCGTGCGCGCCGAACCCTCGGCTGAGGGCGGTATTCGGTCAAATCTCCACTCATCCAGATCGGTTGAGCGCATTGTCGTGTTTGCGGTCTGGTGGTTCCGAGATTTCACCGTGAGGATGCCCGCCGTGTCGGCGAACGGGGGCGGGAATGGGGTTCGGTCGGGGGCTGCGGGTACGAGATGGGCGCGCCCTGGAAGGAATGGTCGACGGGCCCGCGGTGCCGGTTCAAACCGGGCCTGTCGCCTCTGACAGAGGTCGCCCCCGTGAGGTGGACCCGACCTCGTCGGAGGTGACCAGGCTGCTGTGCCAGGCTGTCTACACCCGTCCCGATCGGGTCAAAGCCGTCAAGGTGTGGTGGCGCAAGATCCGGGGCAAGGAGCAGAAACCGAACAAGCCCCGGCGCAGCACTCGCAGACGCATCTACCTGGAGGGCAGTGACGACTGCCCACCCCTGGGTGAGCACATGGCCCAGTGGGTGCGGGATCACGTCCTCCACGGACCGCCGCTGCCTGTCCCGTCGTACGGATTCGACCTTGTGCCCGTCATCGCGCACAGTCTGCGTGCACGGCGACGCCGATGGCTGCGGCGAGCGCTTGTACTGCTTCTGGCCGCCGCTGTCGCGTACGCGGTCCCACGGGCCGCCCTCGTGTGGGGCGGGGCTGTCCTGCTGGCTTGCCTCATGTGGTGGGCCGGGCTACGGGCAGCCCGTAAGGGCAAGAAGTCGAGGCTGGCGCCCTCGCCCCGTCTGGCGTATCTCGTTCTGTGCGTGCCCTGGATACTCGCGGTGGTGCCCTACGAGCCGATACGCGGCGAGGCAGTCGCCCTGCGGACCGGGTTGCTCCTGCTGCCGTTCGTCCTGCTGGCCGGAGCCGTGCTCGTCTGTGTGGGAGATCGCCTCATGACGCGGGCGGCGTTGTCCGGGATCGTCCGGGACGGCATCGCGTCCGACCGTCTGCCGTGGGCATCGGCGAAGGCTACGCGCCGGATGGCTCTCATCAGCAACGAACAGACGCGGCCCGAACTGCCCTACGATCACCCGGAAACCTTCGTCGGAGCCGGACGCTATGTATGGGGCGTGGCTGACATCGGCATCCCGCTCAAGCCCAAGGACCCGGAGGTATCGGTCAAGCCCTTCGGCGAGCGTGAACTGCTGCGGAGGATGGGCGACGCCCTCAGGGAACTGGGCCGTGGCGCACGGGAGATCACCGATCCCTTGCCCGGCTGCTCCGTCACGGAGGTCCTCGGGCTCCCGTCCGATCTGTGGCTGCGACGGACCCGCGCCGCGAAGCTGGAACTGCCGGACCTGCGCGGCCTGGGCCGCCGGTCGCCATCCAGCGTGCCGGATCGGCTGTATCTGCGGGCACAGTGCGTCAGTTGGGACGGCCAGGTTGTAGTCAGCGTGTTCACGCACGCCGCGCTGGAGGCCGGCGAACTACGGCTGACCTTGCGCCCCCACGTGATGACGCCCCTCTACAACGAACTGAGTGTGGCGGACGCACTCGTGGCCAAGCGGGGGATGAGGTTGTGCGGCTGGCTGGCGGTGCAGGCTCTCTTGGATGCCTTCGACGGGCCGCTCGCACTGTGGCGGCTGGTGACCCGGCTTGGGCTCGGGGTGCAGTCGGAGGACGGCCGGGCTGAGGAAAAGGATCCGGTCAGTCTCCGTGACCGGTATTCCACCGAAGAAGTCACCGACATGCACCAGGCCGACGACGCCAAACGACACGTCGTCCTCATGCAGACCTGCATCTTCCGCACGGTCTCCGAATACCTCGAAGAGCTGGGCGTCGACACCGCTCCGTACGAGCGCCAGGTGGCCGCGGTCATCACCAACATCCAGGTCTACGGCGACAACAACGCGCCCATCCAGAACGTGGCCGGCAGCGGCATCAGCAATGTCGGCCAGGACAACAAGGCTCAAAGAGGAGGAAGTTGATGGTCGTGGGACGACGCCGTTCCGAACCGGAACAGGGACACGGCTCGGGCATCAGCATCGGCGGCAACAACACCGCTCCGCTCCAGAACGTGGTGGGGCAGAACATCTCGAACGTCCACCAGTCCGCGTCCGTCGAGGGTGCCACCGTCGACGTGGAAACCGTGCGCGATCTCCTTGCCACGTTCCGCACCGAGGTGGATCGGAACGGAGCGGCCTTGCCGAACGCACAGGTGCTCCGCGCCATGGTGGACTCCATCGACACCTCGCTGGCGGCACCGGACGCGCAGGCAGTGGGGGCACTGCGCGGGGCCGTGCAGGCGTTGCCGGCCCTGGTGGCGGGGACCGTGGTGCAGCAAGGAGGTGAGGCGCTCGCTCATGCGATTGCCGGGTGGCTGGGCTGAGGCGTCGACCTTTGTCCCCTCGACTGGCCCCGCGACACGGGTACAACGGCTCAGCGTAGCGCTGCCCTGGAGAGACAGGTGGGCATTCCTGCCCTTGGCGCCTCTCGCGGACGGACGCTTACGTCACGAGAGGGCGCCGTGGAAGGACCCCACCTGGCGATGACGTGTTTTGTGCAGGTCGGCACCTATCGCCGGTCACTCGTCCTTGGGCGATCTCAACCATGTTTCGAAGTCGCTCAGAAACTCGCCCATGGCGCCGAGGGACATCGGCGACGACTCGTACTGCGCTGAGAGGTTGACCTCGTACAGCTTGTAGGCGGGTTCGGTCTCTCGTGCTGCCGCGCACGCTTCCGCCAGCGCCCGGGCCGCGAGTCCCCGATCGCCGGCTTCCACCGCCTCCACGAGGTCGGGCCACAGCGTGTCACCGATGTACTCGACGAGCTTCCTGATATGAGCCCCTGCCTGGTGGGCGCGGTCCTTGATCGCTTCCCGCTCGGCTTCGGCACGGTCCTCGGCCCGTTGGGAGTCCCGTTCGTCGGGGTCCGCCCAGGCATGGTCGCCCCAAATCTCTTCCCAGCGCTGATCCGCCTGTGCCAGGTCGGCCTCGAACTCGCGGTCCAGATCCTCCTGCGAGAGGCGAGGATGTTCCCAGGAGTCGTCATTCTCGAACGACGACAGCGGCAGAGTGAGATCAGGTACGGGTTCGTCATCGCGCAGTGCGGTAAGCAGCAGTACGGCGTCGATCGCGGGAAGGACCTCCTCCATGTCCACCAGTCCTCGCAGGGATGCGACGGACTGCTCGACGGCCGTGTAGTCGTACTCGGCGGTCTGGTTGTCGAGATCGCCATGAAGATCGAGGACGGCGCTGCCGATCGTCTCGATCTCCTCCATGCGCGCGGCTATTTCCGTGTCGAGACGCTCCACGATCTTCCGCAGCTCGCGGACGTCCTCGACCTCTTCCTCAAGTTCGGCCACTGCTTTGGCCAGATCACCCATCTGTGTCCCCCTGTCTCGGCAGTCGCCACATTCCTCCGGAGGCAGAGTAATGGCGAAGGCTGCCCGGTCCGCTGCCATCTGGCCATGGAGACGGGCTGCCTCTGGATTGCGTCGTCAGCCATTGTCATGGGCCGGTGACCAGGGGTCCGCGGTTCGACTGATAACCCTGCTTATCAAGCGCTCGCAGACAAGGGGATCCAGATCGTCGTATCGTTCTGTGGCGCCGGGTGAGGGACCGCAGAAGGCGGAGCCGTGACCTGCGGCAAAGTCCGGCCTACGGTCGGATCGGCTGATGCGACGAGAGGTGGGCGGGGAGGGGTGCATATCGTGGTCATTGGCTCGCCGGACACGACACTACGCGCCCAGGCACCCCTCCTGGTATCGATGTCCGAGATCGCCGCTTTCGCCCGGGTGAAGCGTCCCGTCGTGTCCACTTGGCGTCGCCGTCACCCGGACTTCCCTGCAGCCATGTCCGAGAGCTCGGGAAGGCCGCTGTTCGACGGTGCCCAGGTGGCCGAGTGGTTGATCGCGTCCGGCCTGGGCAACGCCGCCCCGACGGAGCTCCGCTCCGAGCTAGCCCTCTTCGGCATCATCGCGCTGCGGGACCGGTTCACGCCGTGGCAGCTGGTCGAGACATTGGGAAGCCTCCTGTGCCTGCGCCGGCTCGACGGCCGGCCGCTGACCGAGGGCACGGACGGTTCCCTGAGCGACGCCGAAGCGGACGAAATCCTGTGGTCCGCCGTGCTGCGCCGCGCTGAACGGATCGACGAGGAGGACGATTTCGTCCTCCGGGAGCTGCGTTCCCTCGACGCCGCCGCGGCCCCGCTCGTCCGCCTCGCCGAGGACCTGGTCGAGGCCGCCTACGACGAGCGCGGCGCGTACGAGTGGCTGCTCGCCGCCCGCTCCCGGCTTGGCCTGGGCTCCCTCGCCGCCGACTCCGTCGCCCCCGAGCTGAGCCGCTTGCTCACCCAGCTCACCGACCTCCGCATCCGGCTGGAGCACGGCGAGTCCCTCGTCCTCGCCGACCCGCACGCTCGTGCCGGCGACCTGCTCGCCGCGCTCCTCGACGACACGGACGACCGCGAGCGCGTCACCGTCCTCGCCGCCGACCCCGATGACCGGCTGGCCCGCATCACGCGCCGCCGCCTTCTCCTCGCGGGCGTCAGCGAACTTGACCTCGACGTCCAGACCGGCCCCGATCTGGAGGAGCACCTCGCGGACCCGGACCTCGTCGTCACCCAGCTCCCCTACCGCCCCGGCGAGAACCGTTCCGTACTCACCGCCCTGGCGGAGGTCGAGTACGTCGCCGACCTCCTGCGCCCCGGCTGTACGGCTCTCGTCCTGGGTCCGGCCGACGCGCTCGTGGACGAACTCAAGGACACCGAGGCGTCCCAGCTCCGCTCAGCCCTCCTGCGCGGCAACGTCGTCGAGTCCGTCATTGCGCTCCCCGGCGGCGTCCTGCCCTTCCGCCCCGGCTACCGCCCCGCGCTGTGGACGCTCACCCGCGGTCCCGTCCCCGAGGCGGAGGGCAAGGTTTTACTGGCCGACATCAGCTCCGATCAGCTCACGGCGGATGTGCGCATGCGACTCGCCGAGGACGTCCTCCTCTGGCGTGCGGAAGGCTTCCGGGCGCTCGACGGCCACGACCCGCGCTACGGCCGCGTGATCTCCATCGCCGACCTGGACCGAGCCTTCGGCGGCCCGCTGACCCCGCCCGCGCCGCCGGCCTCCGCGATCTGGTCCGACAAGGTCATCGAACGCCCGGCCCTGATCGCCGAGGCCGAGGCGCGCCTGGAGCGCGCGACGGCGGATGCCCGCGCGTACGAGGACGAGCAGGGTCCCTACCGAGGAGGCGTACTGCGTCGGGTCGACCGGCTGCCCCGGCGCACCACCCTCGGCGGGCTGATCGCCGACCGCAGGGTGACCAGGCTCCCCGGCCACCGCGTTGACGACCGGCACCTCACGGCGGACGGCCACCACGCCGTCCTGGGCCCCGAGGAGATCACGGGCGAACGGCCCGTCGGCGCGCGCCGCATCGACCGGCTGGTCCTGGCCGCCGAGTACAACCGGGTGGCGCTCACCGAACCCGGTGACGTCGTCTACACCCTCACGCCCCGCCTCGGCCTGTACGTTGACCACGACGGGTTCTCGGTGGTCGCCTTCCCGGCCCGAGTCCTGCGCGTCGACCCCGGCGCCCTCCGCCCGCTGACCCCGCGAGTCCTGGCGGTCCTGCTGGGTGCGGCCCGGGGCACCGCCCGTATCATTAAAAAACCTGCGCGTCGACCCCGGCGCCCTCCGCCCGCTGACCCCGCGAGTCCTGGCGGTCCTGCTGGGTGCGGCCCGGGGCACCGCCCGCAGTCCCAGCGCGGTGCGCCCCGCCCGCCGCATCGAGGACTACCAGCTCCCCGACCTCGAACCGGACGAGGTGCTGTGCTTCGACGCCCTGCTGACCGAGGCCGAACACCGGGAACGCTTGCTGCTCGCCCAGGCCGACGCCCTCGCCGAGGCCCGCGACCTGACGATCGCCGGCCTGGCGGACGGCACGCTCACTCTCGCTGATCCGTACGCCTGACCCGGCCACCATACAAAGCCATCCACGCCCACCCATCGACCACTCGGAAGAAGGAACGATGCCTCCCCGCAAGCGAGCCGCAGCAGCCGCCGGACAGGGCGAACTGCTCAGTGTCTCCAGCACCAAGGAGATCCAGGACATCCTGTGGAAGGCCGCGGACAAGCTCCGCGGCTCCATGGACGCCGCCCAGTACAAGGAGTTCGTGCTCGGCCTGGTCTTCCTGAAGTACGTCTCCGACGCCTTCGCCGAGCGCCGCGAGGAACTGGCCGCCGACCCTGAGCTGGCTCAGATCCCCGAGCACCGCCGGGCGGCCTTCCTGGAGGAGAAGGACGAGTACACCGAGAAGAACGTCTTCTGGGTGCCCCCGACCGCCCGCTGGGACTACATTTCGGAGAACGCGGCCAGCGCAGAGGGCGGCGTCGGCGCACTCCTCGACGCGGCCATGGACGAGGTGATGAAGGCCAACAAGGCCCTCACCGGTGTCCTTCCGAAGATCTTCAACCGCGACAACGTCGACCAGAACCGTCTGAAGGAACTCGTCGACCTCATCAGCGACGCCCGCTTCACGGGGCACGGCGACCGTCCGGCACAGGACGTGCTGGGCGAGACGTACGAGTACTTCCTAGAGCGCTTCGCCCGCGCCGAGGGCAAGCGGGCTGGCGAGTTCTACACCCCGTCGAGCGTGGTCCGCCTGATCGTCGAGGTGCTGGAGCCGTACGAGGGGCGGGTGTACGACCCGGCGTGCGGCTCGGGCGGCATGTTCGTGCAGAGCGGCAAGTTCGTCGAGCGGCGGAAAGGCAAGGACCACACGCACGACCTGGCGATCTACGGCCAGGAGGCCAACGAGCGCACCTGGCGCCTGGCGAAGATGAACCTCGCCATCCACGGCATGGACCCCAAGGGCATCGGCGACCGCTGGGCGGACACGTTCGCGGACGACAAGCTGCCGGACCTCAAGGCAGACTTCGTGATGGCCAACCCGCCGTTCAACATGTCCGACTGGGCGAGGAAGTCGGACGACCGGCGCTGGCGTTACGGCACCCCGCCCCAGTCGAACGCCAACTACGCGTGGCTCCAGCACATCGTCTCCAAGTTGGGCGACCGGGGCAGCGCGGGCGTGGTCCTGTCCAACGGCTCGATGTCGTCCAAGCAGTCGGGCGAGGGCGAGATCCGCGCGGCGATGGTCGAGGCGGACCTGGTCTCCTGCATGATCGCCCTGCCGGGCAACCTGTTCCGCACGACGGCGATCCCGGCGTGCCTGTGGTTCCTGACGAAGGACAAGTCACCGCAGGGCGCGAAGGCGCTGGAGGACCGGCGGAGCCGGGTCCTGTTCATCGACGCCCGCTCCATGGGCACGATGGTCGACCGCACGGAGCGGATCCTCACGGCCGAGGACCTGGAGAAGATCTCCGACACGTACCACGCGTGGCGGGGCACGAAGTCGGCGAAGGACAAGGGCCTTACGTACGAGGACGTTCCGGGTTACTGCTACAGCGCCACGCTGGAGGAGATCGAGAAGCACGACTATGTGCTGACGCCGGGGCGGTACGTGGGGGCGGCGGAAGTCGAGGAGGACCCCGACGCGGAGCCGGTGGGGGAGCGGATCGCCCGGCTGACCAAGGAGTTGTTCGAGCAGATGGACGAGTCGGCTCGGCTGGATGCGGTGGTGCGGGAGCAGTTGGGGAGGATCGATGGCTGAGTGGCGTGAGCGCAAGCTGGGCGAACTCATCAAAATTAAGCATGGGTTTGCCTTCAAAGGTGAGCACTTCAGTGATCGGCCAGGTTCTGGCCCAGTACTGGTAACTCCTGGAAATTTTGCTGTGGGTGGGGGATTTAAGAAAGCGAAGCCGAAGTTCTATACCGGTGAATTTCCCCAAGAATACGTGCTCGGTGAAGGTGATTTGATTGTCACGATGACCGACCTAAGTAAAACGGTCGATACGCTAGGTTATGGTGCGCTCGTCCCTGGTGATGCGGTGTACCTGCATAATCAGCGTATTGGTCTGGTGCAGTTTTTGGAGCCGTCTGGCGTGAATAAAAGATTCCTGTGCTACGCCATGCGTACCTCTGCTTATCGGCACCATGTCATTGCCGGAGCGACTGGCAGTACGGTGAAGCATACGAGTCCCAGTAGAATCTGTGAGTACTCGATAACTTTGCCGCCTCTTCAGGAGCAAGAGGGAATCGCTGGTGTCCTCGGGGCGCTGGACGACAAGATCGCGGTCAACGAGCGCATTGCGACTCTTGCCCTTGAGCTTGCAGACGCACAGTACGCCCGCGCTGTTCGAGAGTTGGATTTCGGGCCCGAGACGTTTGGTTCGGCAGCTGCTGTTGTCGGCGGAGGGACACCCAGTACGAAGAAAGAGGGTTATTGGGGTGGGGGGATTGCTTGGACCACTCCAACGGATGTAACCGCGCTGTCTGCGCCATACCTCTTTGAAACCAGCCGGACCATCACGGACAAGGGGTTGGAGAATTGTGCATCGCAGCTCTACCCGGCGCAGTCCATCTTCATGACCTCTCGTGCAACCATTGGGGCTTTTGCTCTGCCGCAGATGCCCGCTGCGGTAAACCAGGGGTTCATCGTTGTTCTGCCGCCAACCGAGGAGCTTCGATGGTGGCTGCTTCATGAAATGCGCTCTCGCGTGGATGAAATGATCAGCCTGGCTAATGGATCGACTTTCCTAGAGCTGAGTCGCAAGAATTTCAAGGGCATGCCGATCCGGTTGGCGAGTGACCAGAGTACCGCCGAGTTCGCGCAGGCTGTTTCACCACTGCATGGCAAGGCTGCTCAAGCAACGGCCGAATCGCGCACCCTGGTCACCCTCCGAGACACCCTCCTCCCTCAACTAATGTCCGGCAAGCTCCGCGTCCGTGACGCTGAGAAGATCGTGGAGGACGCCGTATGACCACCGAGAGCGGCAGCGAGCACACCCCCGCCCACCTCGACGCCAAGATGACCGAGGCCACCTGGGAGCGCCTCGCCTTAGAGGAGCTTCGCGAGCTGGAGTGGGAGGTCAAGGCTGGCAAGGATCTCGCCCCCGGCACCGGGCACCGCCGGGACTGGGACGATCTGATCCTGCACGACGAGCTTCAGCTGGCCGTCGAGAAGCTGAACCCGGAGCTGTCCGCAGCTGCAGTCCAGGAAGCCCTCCGTATCGCCACCGATCCTGCCTCCCGCGAGGCGTACCCGGAGAACCGGCAGGCGCACGAGTACCTGACCGCTGGCATCCGGCTGACCTACGTCGATGAGTTTGGCGCCGAGCAGGCCCCGACCGTCCGCCTCGTCGACTTCACGGACCCCGACGCGAACAGCTACTTCGCCGTCAACCAGGTCACCGTCCGGGAAACTGACGGCAGCCACCGCCGCTTCGACATCGTCCTGTACGTCAACGGCCTTCCCCTCGCCGTCGTCGAGCTGAAGAGCGCATCCGACAAGAACACGACCCTCAAGTCCGCACATGCCCAGCTCCAGACCTACGTCTCGGAGTTCCCGATCGCGTTCCGCTACAACGTGCTCTGTCTCGTCTCGGACGGCATAACCGCCAAGTACGGCACGGTCTTCACGCCGTACGAGCACTTCGCGCCCTGGAACGTCGACCACGAGGGCGAGCGCGTCGACACCAACGCGCCCGGCTACGACGGTGTGGACGCGCTGAACCTGGCTCTGCACGGCCTGTTCACCCAGGACCGGTTCCTCTCCCTCACCCGCAACTTCGTCAACTTCCCCCCGCCCAAGCCGGGCGAGCCCCTCTCGGGCAAGCGCATCGCGAAGCCGCACCAGTACTTCGCGGTCAAGAAGGCGGTGGACGCGGTCGTCGCGGCGTCCCGCTCGACCGGGCAGGCCGGTGTCGTCTGGCACACGCAGGGTGCGGGAAAGTCCGAGGAGATGGTGGAGACAGCCGCGCTGGTCTCCCGCCACCCGGCCCTGAACAACCCCACCATCGTCGTCATCACCGACCGCACCGACCTCGACGACCAGCTGTACGACACCTTCCTGGACAGTGAGACTCTCCTCCAGCAGAAGGCCCACCAGTTCAACACGCGTGAAGAGCTGCGCACCGCGCTGAAGGAGCGCACCGTCGGCGGGATTCTCTTCACCACCCTCCAGAAGTTCGGCCTGAGCAAGGAGGAGAAAGACGCCGGCAAGTCCCACCCTCTCCTCTCCGAGCGCCGCAACATCCTGGTGATCGTCGACGAGGCGCACCGCTCGCACTATGACAGCCTCGACGGATACGCCCGCCACCTGCGCGACGCCCTCCCTTACGCCACCCTGCTCGCCTTCACCGGCACGCCGATCTCGAAGGCGGAGGCCGACACCCGCGCCGTCTTCGGCGAGTACATCGACGTGTACGACCTGAAGCGGGCCGTCGACGACGGGGCCACGGTCCGCGTGTTCCACGAGCCGCGCGTCATCGAGGTCGACCTGCCCAAGGGCGTGGACCCGGGCAAGATCGACGAGCAGGCCAACAGCCTGACCGAGGGCATGGACGACGCCGAGCGCCGTCGCGTCATCAAATACGCCACGACGATGAATACTGTCTACGGCGCCCCCGACCGGATAGCGAAGCTCGCCGACGACCTGATCGCCCACTGGGAAACGCGCCGGGAACTGGTCAAGCCGGACCTCGGTGGTCCCGGCAAGGCGATGGTGGTGTGTATGACGCGCGACATCTGCGTGTCCCTCTTCGACGCGCTGGCCGAGCGGCGGCCGGAATGGGTTGGCAAGGAAGCCGACCAGGGTGTCATGAAGATCGTCTTCCACAGTGACCCCTCCGACGAGAAACACCTACGCAAGCACGCTTTGCGGCCGTCGCAACAGAAGGTCGTCCAGGCCCGCGCCAAGGACCCGGACGACGAGCTGGAACTGCTGATCGTCCACTCCATGCTGCTCACCGGCTACGACGCGCCGCCCATTCACACCCTGTACATGGACCGCCCCATGCAGGGCGCCAACCTGATGCAGGCCCTGGCCCGCGTTAATCGCCGCTTCCGGGGCAAGCAGGACGGCCTCCTGGTTGGTTACGCGCCACTCACCGACAACCTCGCCAAGGCCCTGCGCGAGTACTCGGACCAGGACCGCAAGGACCAGACGCTCGGCGCGGACATCGAGCGGGCCATCACCGAGGTCAAGAACGAGCTGTCCACCATTAAGGGGCTGCTGGCCGGGTGCCATTGGAGGGAGTGGCTGGCCGACACCGGCCGTCCCGACTCCCGCAAGCGCGCTCTGCGGCTGACCGCCGACTTCCTGCGTGCCCCGAAGAACCCGGGCAACCAGGTCGAGCCCGGCGCCAAGCCGCTCTCCGCCCGCTTCAAGGACAGCGCCGCCCGGCTCGACCGCTTCTACCGCGTCTGTGCGATGAGCCGCGAGATCGCCGAGCGCTGCGAGGACCTGGACGACTGGCGCCGTGACATCGCCTTCTTCAGCGAGGTTCGGGCCTGGATGATCAAGCTCGACGCCGCCCAGCGCGAGGCGAGTGGGCAGCCGCTCAGCGCCGAGGTCCAGCGCTACCTCCAGGCCCTGGCGGCTTCGGTCGTCGACGCCGACGAGATCACCGACCTGTACGCGGAGGCCGGGATCGGCCGGCTGGACATCACCCGCATCAACGAGGCGCAGCTGCGCAAGCTGGAGAACTCCGAGACCCCGCACCTGGTCACCGAGGCGCTACGCCGCATGATCCAGCAGAAGATGCGCGAAGTGACCAAGCACAACGTCGTTCGGAACGAGAGCTTCTCCAAGCGCCTCGACGACCTGATGAAGCGGTACATGCTTCAGCAGCTCACCAGCGCACAGGTCATCGCCGAACTCGCCGCCTTGGCGAGGGAGGTATCGGCGGAGGCCCGCCGCGGCGAGCAGTTCGACCCGCCGCTCAGCCACGCCGAGTTGGCCTTCTATGACGCGGTCGCCCACCGCGACATGGCCGAGCTGATGGAAGGCGGCCAAGACACCCTCGCCGACATTGCCCGAGCCTTGGTGAAGGACATTAGGAAGAACCTCTCCGTCGACTGGCTCTCCCGCGAGCCCGTCCGGGCCAAGCTGCGCACTCGCATCCGCCGCGTGCTGGCGATGTTCGACTACCCGCCAGAGGAGGAGCGCGAGGCGGTCGACCTCGTCCTCAAGCAGATGGAGATCGTGGCCGCCCTGTGGGCGCCTGCCGCGAAGTAGACGCGAACGCGACGGGTGGACCAAATGTGGCGGTCCGCCCGTTACGGGTAGTGTGCTCGATTTATGGTGCAAACTGTCGCGCGATAGTTCGTCTCCTCACCACGAAGCGCGCGGCTCGCCCGATGTCTCGCCGCCCGATGTATGGAGGAGCGGAGCTCCCTGCTGGCGCCGGACGTGTCGTGCACGGTCGCCCTCGCCGTCGGCGAACTTGCCGCGAGCGCCGTACAGCAGGGTCGAGTTCCCGGGTGTGACTTCGGTCTTCGGCTCGCCCTCGACGCGGCTGCGGGCCTGGTTCGTATCGAGGCCGCGGACGCCACCACCGCGAAGCGGTCGTCCGCGGCTCCGCCCTGCTCATACCCCGAGTGGGCCTGGTCGAGGACTGCTCCTGTGGGCGCCCTGACCGTGCGGTGGGGGTCGGAGCCACGTCGACCCGTGAGTGAGATGGCATGGGTGGGGGCGTCTGTCCGGCGTCAAGTTGCCTAATAAAGCTGGAAGTTGCGATAACCCTCGTTATCGCTGAACCAGTGGAGTGCAACACCTCTCTGTCTCTAACTTCTGTTCCGTCACACCGGGCTCGCGCAGAGCCGGAGGATCATCCCTCACCGCGCCCCGCCCGGCCGACTCCTTGGAACGGACCACGGAAGGGCGGAGAGCACCATGGCGGAACACCCCGAGCAGAACCAGCCCCCGGAGAGCGTCGAGCAGACCGGGCAGACACCCGGCAGTGGCGGCTCCTCGACGCTCTCCCGGCTGGCCAGCCGCCTCGAAGTGTCCGCTCTAGCCGAGGCGGCCAAGGAAATCATTCGCGAGGCGCTGGGCGAGGCGGGAGCCGACTCGGGTGCCTCCGTCGGTCCGCACCCTGACCACCAGGTGTTCCTCGAATCCATCAGCGTCAGCGGCTTTCGTGGCATCGGACGCAAGGCACGTCTGCCCCTGAGCGCGAAGCCCGGTGTCACCCTCGTGGTGGGACGCAACGGTTCGGGGAAGTCCAGCTTCGCCGAGGGCGCCGAGACGGCGTTCACCGGCCGGACCGCCCGCCTCGACAGGCAGCGCGGCGAGGTGTGGCGTCGGCACTGGCGCAACCTGCACGACGGGGCCGATCCGAAGGTCGAGGTCCGGCTCGCCATCGCGGGAGACCCCCGGTCGTCCACGCTGACGTGCACCTGGCCGGGCGACGACGTCACGACCCCCGAGGTCGAGTTCAAGCGTCCGGGCCACGGCCGGCGGCCCTTCGAGGACGTCGGCTGGAAGCAGGCGCTGAACAACTACCGGCCCTTCCTGTCGTACTCCGATCTCGACAAGGTCATCAGCGGCAGGCCCTGTGACCTGTACGACTCGGTCGCCACCATTCTCGGGCTCGGCGAGCTGACGGCCGCGGACGAGCGGCTCCAGGTCGTCGAGAAGGCGCTCAACTCCGCGGTGAGGACGGCCGAGGCCGAACTACCCGCACTCATCGAGGCGCTGTCCGCGCTGGACGATCCCCGGGCGGAACGCGCGCTCGAGGCCATCAGCGGGGCGGGCACTCCCGACTTCGACGGGCTGAACGCCCTCGTGACCGGACTGCCCGATGCGGACGACGACCGTCTCCGGGAGCTGCGTGCGACCGTCGAGCTGGCCGGTCCCGACCTCGCCGCGGTCGGCACGGCCGTGGACCGGCTGCGCGAGGCCGTGGCCGTACTCGACGACGTACGCGCCTCGGGTGCCGAGGACGCCCACCAACGCGCCGAACTGCTGGCCAAGGCCCTGGAGCACAGCCGTCGGCACACGGACGAGGGCACTTGCCCGGTGTGCGGGTCCGACCGGCCGCTCGATGAGGAATGGGCCGAACGGGCCGCCGAACAGGTGGCGGCCTTGCGGCAGGAGGCCGCCACCGCGCAGCAGGCCCGCACCAGGCTGCGGGACGCGAGGGATGCCGTCCGTTACCTCGTCACGAGGGTCCCCGCGGGGCTGCCCGACCCGCTCGTCGACCCGTGGGAGGAGTGGACGGCCTGCCGGACGATCGACGACGCCGAGCGGCTCGCCGCCCGCGCCGAGACTGCCGCGCTGGTCCTCGCCGACGCCTGCGCGGCCCTGCGGGAGGAGGCCGCCCGGGAGCTGGAGAAGCTCGACGAGGAGTGGCGGCGCTGTGTCACCCGCCTCGCCGCCTGGCTCGGCCAGGCGCGCGCCGCTGACGCCGGCAAGCCGCGGCTGCGCCAGGTCAGGGCGGCCCGCAAGTGGCTCAAGGAGGCGTGCGCCGAGCTGCGCGAGGAACGGCTGCGGCCCTTCGAAGACCACTCGCAGCGGATCTGGGAGGAACTGCGCCAGCAGAGCAATGTCGACCTGCGTTCCGTACGCCTGACCGGCAGCGAGAAGGCCGCCGTGCGCAAGCTCGTAATGGATGTGTCCGTGGACGGTACGGAGGCGGCGGCCCTCGGCGTCATGAGCCAGGGCGAACTGCACTCCCTCGCGCTCTCGCTCTTCCTGCCGCGTGCCGCCGCACCGGACAGCCCCTTCGGGTTCATCGTCATCGACGACCCCGTGCAGTCCATGGACCCCGCGAAGGTCCACGGCCTCGCGAAGGTCCTGCACGACCTCGGCGAAACCCGGCAGATCGTGGTCTTCACCCACGACACGCGGCTCCAGCGGGCCTTCACCAACCAGGAGCTGCCGGTGACCGTACTGGAGGTGGAGCGGGAGGGGAGTTCGGCGGTGACCGTGCGCCGGGTGACCGATCCGGTCAGCCAGGCGCTGGCCGACGCCCGCGCCCTTGCCCGTACGCCGAACCTCCCGCCGGTTGCCATGACTCACGTTCTACCCGGCCTCTGCCGCACTGTCCTGGAACGCGCCTTCTCCGAGGCTGCGTGGCTGCGCCTGCACCGCGCCGGACTGACCGAGCACGAGGCGGAGAAGACCATCACGGTCGCCGTCAGGTTGATGGACATCGCCGCCCTGGGGCTCTTCGGGGACCCGTCCAGGACGGGTGACGTCTACCGCGAGCTGCGCAGACGGTGTGGCCCCGGGGCGGTGGACCTCATCCGGCGGTGTCAGGAGGGGGTGCACCCGTCCGGCACCCCGATGCCGGATCCCCTCCGGTTCGTGGGGGACATCGCGGCCGTCGCCCAGACGGTGCGCAAGCCGGAGGAGACCACGCCGTGACCCCGACGATCCGCCAGCTGATGGACACCGCCGACCTGCTCATCGAGAACAACGGCGGACCCGTGGACGCCGCGGCCACACCCGCCCAGCCCGCCGTGCTCACCGCCACCGCGGCGAGTCGGTGCCGGGGTGCCGCCTTCGCTCTCCGGGCCGCGCTGGAGAGCGCGGTCGCCGCCTGCCTCACGGCGCACGGTGCGCCGCGCACGATCCGTGAGGGCTCCATGCGGGGAGCGCTCCTCTGGCTCCGCTGCTGTGCCGAAGCCGGGACCGCTCGCCGGGCGAAGGCCGCGTGGAGCCGGCTCTGCCTGGGATGCCACTACCACCAGTACGAGATCGGTCCCACGGAGGACCAGGTGCGTGCCTGGCGGACCGAAGTCGCGGCGGTCATCGCGCTGTTGGCCCACTGACCACCTTCGGCCACCGCCTTCCGCCGGTTCGGTGACCAGGAAGGCGGAGCCTGCCCGCTGCGGCGCGAAGAGCGCCGCCGCAAGGAGACACACGTGAGAACGACGCCACGGGGACGGTTATCGTCCCCGCGCACAAGGAGCGACCCCATGGCAACCCGCACGTCCAAGCGAACCCTGTACCGGCTCAGGGGCGTCACTCCCACCGTCGAGGCGATGTTCGACGCTCTGGACACGGATCAGCTGGAACGGGTCCACGCGGACTTCGACATCCCTGAGCGCCTCGACGTACCGGCGGTCCTGGTCACCGGCAGCTTCGAGCAGCCCGTCGCGAGCTGGTGCAACGAGGTCTTCCGTACGACGGGTGTCGAAGTGTCGCTGCCGGTCAACCGCTCGGCCGGACTACTGATGCTCGCCGTCGACGGGGAGGTGTACGCCATCGGCTACGACCAGGGCTTCCGCTTGGTGCCCGACAGGCTGAAGGACCACCGCTTCGGACTGAGCTTCGCGTCCCGCCGGGTGGACCCTGGGAGGATCCGGGACCTGGTGTCGCACACCCCAGGTGGAGGGCGCACCGACATCACCCTGATCCCGGGCGGCGCCTCGGTGTGGAGCCTGGGCATCGTGGAGCACGCGCAGATTGTGCGTCGCCTCGGCGGCCACCTGGACGACATCCCGCTCACCATCTCCCGGGACAACCCGGCGCGGATCTCCAGCGCCGAGGGCGGTGCCGGTCTGCGTCTGCGGCTCGGTATGGAGGGCACCGACCTGATCTCCGACATCCGTGCGATCGCCCGTGTGCTGCGCGAGGAGAAGCCGAGCCCGGAACTGGAGTTCGTCGAGCACGTCGTGCCCGTCAGTGATCCCCTCCTTCTCACCCGCCTGGAGGCCGTCCTCGACGACCTCCTGGGCCAGGAGCCCGACGGGAGGATCAGCGTCGCCGTCCCCGCCGACCACTGGGACGACTACGAGGCCGCCCGGGCGTTCAGGGCCAGGATCAAGAGCGACGAGGCCGGCCGGTCGACCGACGACTTCGACCTCGAGTACGTCCTCTGCCGGGCGCGTGTCCAGCGTGCGGGCAGCCGCGTGACCGCGCTCCGGGAAGGGACCGTTACCCTCTACCGGCACAGCCGCGCTGATCGGGCCGACGAGATCTGGACGTCCAGCGCGCTCCGGTGGATCGAGGCGGAAGTGTTCCTCGACTCCCGCCGGTTCTTCCTGATGGACGAGCACTGGTACGAGATCGACCAGGAGTACCTGAAGGCGATTCGCTCGCATGCCGAGCGGCTGATCACCGATTCCCCATCCGTCGACCTGCCCCCGTGGGTCCTCGGAGACAAGGAGCGCACGTACAACGAGTCCGTGCCGGACCAGCGGCCCGGGTACGTCTGCTTCGACCGCGACAACGTTCAGACCGCGCTGCACCGCGGGAACGGCGTGGAGATCTGCGATCTGCTGAGCCCGGACAACGTCTTGGTCATGGTGAAGCGCGCCAAGGGCTCCGACGCGCTGAGCCACCTCTTCAGCCAAGCGCTTGTCGCTGTACAGACTCTGCGGAACTCCCCGGAGGGGAGGGAGCGGTTCGCCGAGAAGGTGGCCGCGGCCCGGAAGGGAAGCGGCCTGCCGGAAGGCTTCCGGCCTTCGAAGGTCGTCTTCGCGATCCTGCTGAAGGACGGCACCGATCTGACCGCCGACACTTTGTTCCCGTTCTCGCAGGTCACCCTGGTACAGACGGCCAGGACGCTCGAAGCGTGGGGTGTTCAGGTCGAGGTCGTCGGTATCGCTTCCACTCCGCCGCCCGGCACCTCGACTGGGATCCGGCGGTTGGCGGCGTAGCCGTCGCGCACCGCAACACCGTACGCCGACGTTGCCGACGAGCCGTTCCGGACCTCGGGTTGGCTGTGACGGCGGACCAGGGCCACCACGATGCCAGCTGTTACATCAGTGACCTTCGCACCGCGTCGACCAGCGACGCCGCACGCACATCGTCGGGACCCCCGATGATGTGGTTCATCACGTAACCGAAAGCGATGCCGTGCTCGGGTTCGGCGAAGCCGAGTGAGCCGCCTCGGCCGGTGTGGCCGAAGGCGTTCGGGCCGGTCATGGGGTTGGTATCGGTGGGCAGCATGTATCCGGCGCTGAAGCGGCTCGGGATCAGCATCACCTGATCTTTCCCGCCGGCCTGCTCACTGGTCGCCGACGCCAGGGTTTCCTGGGTGAGCAGGCGTACGCCGTCCACCTCGCCGATCAGCGCAGCGTACATGCGCGCCAGTCCACGTGCGGTGCCAATGCCGTTGGAGGCCGGGAGCTCCGCGGCCTGCACCTCCGGTGAATCGAAATCGATCTCGGCGGGGTCGGTGACCGCGTACGCCCTGTTGCTGAATGAGTTCGGGTCGCGCCAGGCGGCGACCTGTTCGCGGAGTTCCTCGGGAAGCGACTCGGCGGGCACGGTGGTGAAGTCGACGTCCGGCCGCCGGTACACCATGCGGCTGACCCGGTCGCGCTCACCCGCCGGCAATCCGATGAAGAAGTCCAGCCCGAGAGGGGCCGCGATCTCGTCGGCGAAGAAGCGGCCCGGCGAGCGGCCGGATACTCGGCGGATCACCTCGCCGACCAGCCAGCCCCAGGTCCGGCCGTGGTACCCGTGAGCCGTGCCCGGAGTCCACAGGGGGCGTTGATCGGCCAGTGCCGCCGCAATTGGATGCCAGGCCAACGCCTGGTTCAGCGGGACCGGTTGGTCTAGCGCGATCAGGCCGGCCTGGTGGGACAACAGCCAGCGCACCGGGATGTCCGCCTTGCCGTTCGCGGCGAACTCCGGCCAGTACTTCGCCACCGGCGCGTCCAGGTCCAGCGCGCCGCGCTCGGCCAGCATGTGTGCCGCGGTCGCGGTCGCCCCCTTGGTCGCCGAGTAGACCAGTTGCAGCGTGTCCCGCGTCCACGGACGACCGGTTTCCGGGTCGGCGACGCCGCCCCACAGGTCCACCACCGGCCGGCCGTATCGGTACACGCACACCGCCGCGCCGATGTCCCCGTGCCGGGCGAAGTTCGCCGTAAATGCTTCACGCACCGGTTCGAATCCGGGTGCCACCTCACCGTCGATCGTCGTCATGCCGTTCATCCTGGCAGTTCGGCCGCTCTCCCCGGCGAGGCGGGCTCGCCCCCGGTGTCCAGACGATGGTTGTCAGATGACGACGGGTAGTTCCTGCAGGCGCTCGCGGAACTCGCGGACAGAAGGCACGTACTTGTGCGGTTCGAGCCGCGCGGAGAACTCCTTCAGGCGGTCCAGAGCCCGTACGGAACTGACGCTGTCCTCCAGGAGCCCGACGCCGTGGTTCGCGGCGTCCAGCGCTCCCTCCAGGTCACCGCCGGCGAGTCGCGCCTCGGCCAAGCGGCTGGACCGTACGGCCTTGTCCCGGGGAGCCGCGCTCGCCACGGAGGTCTCCAGGGAACTCGTCGCGCGCTCCACCTGCCCGGAGCGCAACAGGACCTTGCCCTCGGTCGATCTCAACTGCGCCTCGCCGAACCAGTCGAGCCAGTCCGGGTTCTCCTCCGTCGCATCACGCTCCCAGAGGGAAGTGGCGCGGTTCAGTGCCGTTCCGGCCTTGCGGTGGTAGCCGTCGCGTGACAGCGCCTCGGCCTTGTGCAGGTAGAGGAAGGACTGGGTGCAGGGCGACAGCGAGTGGGGAGCGTTGTCGATGGCGGTCGAGATGAGGTCGACCCGCTCGGCGGTGCGTCCGGCCTCGGAGACGTGCACTCCCATCTCCGCGAGGATGAAGGCGCCGAAGGCGTCGTCCCCGGCGGTACGGGCGCTGCGCAGGGCGCCGACGTAGTAGCGCTGGCCGGCGGATCGCAGGCCGGCGTCGTAGGCCATCCAGCCGGTCAGGTGCGACACTCGGGCCGCCAGCGCGTACAGGCGGAGGCGGACCCTGTCGGTGTACCGCCCACCGCTGAGGAGACCGGTGACCAGGGCGAGATCACCGCGTGCCTGCTCCAGAAGCCGGGCGCCTCCGAGTTGGTCGTCGAGCGTGCGGAGGGTGCAGATGCGCTGCTCGATCGTCGAGACCATCGTGTCCGTGACCCGGTCACCGCCCAGCGCCGAGGCGAAGGCGGAGGGTGCGTCCACCCAGCTCGCCGCGAGCCCCGTCAAGGCGGCGCCGGTGATGGTGAGAAAGCCCCGGCGATCCATGCGGCCACTCCCCACCAGATCGGACAGCGCCTCGACCGTGCCGGCCTCGGTCCACGGAGCGGTGAGCCCCGTCACCTCCCAAACGGGGAGCCACCGGGGCCATCCTTCCGCGCGCACCTGTTCGTCCGGGACACGCAGCAGGTCGGCGAGGACACGCTGGGCATCCGCGTCCGGCTCCTGTCCTTGCTCCCACTTCCATACGGTCGTCCGGTTGGTCGCCAGGGGGATCCCGAGCGTCCTCCCGTGCTTCTGCATGAGCCGGGCGAATTCGGCCTTCCCCCACCCGCGCGTCTGGAGGACGAAGCTCAGCGGATGAACTGCTAACGGCTCACCAGGCACGTCATCACTCCCGTCATCCCCTCACGGCGTAGTTGGGAGGCTACTTCCCGTGTCCGTGAACGGGGAGGGCGTCCCCAGGAGAAACCCCCTAGAAACGTTCCGACGTGCGAGCTGGCGCCGTTGACTGAGTATCAGCCGTCCATGAGGCACGCCCAGGGCGCTCGCTCTCGGAACGGCTCCTCAGATCGGCGGCTCCATTCCCGTATCACCGTCGGAGATGGAGCCGCTCTCCAGCTCTTCGGAGGCGTCCGTCATGCCCACGTTCGTCCATCGGTTCGTCCTTGCGGGTACGGAAAGGGAAGTGCCCCTCGCCCGGCGCATAGTCGTCGACAAGGTGCGTACGTGGGGTGTGCCGCTGGACGAGGAGACAGTCGACGCCATCCGTCTCGTCGCCTCCGAGCTCATCACCAACGCCGTGGTCCACGGGGAGGGGCCGGTCACCATTGCGCTGTACCACCGGCCCGGTCGCTTGGTGATCGACGTCCTGGACGGCAATCCATCGGCTCCGCAGATGGGTTGTGCCCAAGCCGACGACGAGAGCGGGCGCGGCCTGGCGCTGGTCGGCCTTCTTGCGGCGCGGTGTGCCTGGGAACCCTCCGGTCACGGGAAGCGCGTATGGGCGGAGATCGTACTTCCCACGGCGGCGCCTGCCATCCGTGCTGCCGTTCTGCGCAGATTATTCGCGCTGAGGCCGAAGCGTGGAGTCGTAGCCGAGTTGAAGTCGCTCACCCTGGCAGTCGCGTGATGGGGCGGTACGTAGTACGAGCGGCTCCGCCTCCTGATCCCGATGTGGTGTTCCGGCCCACCCGCCGCGACATCGACCCCGTCACAGGGGAGCCCACCGCCTACGCCCTGTGGGACCGCCATGAATGGCAGGCGCGTGGTGAGTGCTGGTTGTGGTGTGGACGTGACGGCGTCGAGGTGACGTGGATCGGTCCCGTCCGGTCGAGCGGTATGCACGCGGCCCTCTACGCCTGCCGCGCGTGTCTGTACGAACTGGACCAGCGGGTCCTAGAGACCAACATGCGCCAGGACGCGGACGTCCTGCCGATGAACGGCCGGGTTGCTCGGCCGCCGGTGTAGCGCTGCGGCTCATCGCGTCGCCCGATGACCGCCGCCCCACGGAAATCCGCTTCTCCCACGGCCGTGGGGCGGCCACTACCTCCCGCCGGAGCCCTGGCGGGAGAACCGAAGAGGAAGGAGTACGAGGTGGCAGAGCGCACGACACCGCCTCCGGCCCAAAGCGGCCTCCTGGTGGCAGTGGAAGAGCTGACCGCCGTCCACGACCGGTACGACAGCCTCCGGTCCGACAACGCCGGAAGTTCCGGCGACGCGCCGTGGCCGGGCGGCGACGGCAACCTGCACGACAGCGAGTAGGCACCAAGCGGTGGGGCCGGCACGACTGGCCGTGCCGGCCCCACCGTGTCCGCATCACGTGGTCGAACCCATGGAGGACGCAACGATGGAACATCGATTGATCGGCGCCATCGAGACAGCGCTCGGATGGAGCGGAGCGGAGGAGCTGGGTAAGGGCTTCGTGCGGGGGAGTATGGACGATCCCGCACTCGTCTCCCGCCTTCTGACTCCGAACCGCCTGCTCGACATCGCGATGCGCAGGAGCCTCAACCGCCCGCAGTTCCGGTGCTTCCAGAAGGGCGAGGAGGTGCACCCGGCCGTCTACTACACCGACAGCGTCAGCCCCCGGGGCCAGGGCATCCCCATGGTCAACATGCGCAGCCTCGGAAGGCTCCTGCGGGAAGGTGCGACGCTCATCCTCGACCAGGCCAACGTCTTCGATCCGACGATGGAGGTCGCGTGCCGGGCGTTGCAGTGGTGGTCCCACGAGCGCGTGCAGGTCAACGCATACCTGACGACGAACGACGCCGACGGCTTCCCCCTGCACTGGGACGATCACGACGTCGTGATCGTGCAGCTCGCGGGCGAGAAGGAGTGGGAGGTGCGCTCGACCTCGCGCAAGGTCCCCATGTACCGGGACTCCGACCCCAACAACACCCCGAGCGACGAGATCATCTGGTACGGCCTCCTGAAGGCCGGCGACGTCATGCACATCCCCCGAGGACACTGGCATCAGGCGACCCGGACCGGCAGCGGCTCGGGAAAGAGCCTTCACGTCACGTTCGGCATCACCAAACGCACCGGAGCGAGCTGGCTCGCCTGGCTGGCCGACTGGTGCCGCGAACACGAGATCTTTCGGCACGACCTGGACCGCCGGCACGGACCCGACAGCGAGGCCCTGACCGAGGCCGCCACCACGCTGGTCGGCGAACGCTCCCCGGCCGACTTCCTGACCGCGTACGAGCAGGAGACGGCGCTGCCGCGCCACGTGCCGTTCCTCGACATCCTCGGGCCGCTCGACGGCGTGGTGTGCACCACCCACTTCCCTCCCCGGGTCCTGGAGAACGGGGAGACCGTCGACGTGGTGGCCGCAGGGAAGAAGCTCACCCTCACGGTCAAGGCCCTGCCCGCGCTGCGGATGCTGCTGAGCGGCAGGCCGGTCCCGCTGGAGCGGGCCGCGGCCGTCGTCGGGGCCGAAGTGACGGAGCTGGCCGAGATCCTGGTGAAGGAGGAGCTGTGCGCGGTGCTGACACCCGAGTTGTCCTCGGGCTACACCGGTCTCGTCACGAGCGCCGTCTCCTGACCGGAGCGCTCGATCTCGGTGTCACCGCGCTCGACACCAGCACCAACTACCTCGGCTTCCGCTCGCATCGGATCCTGGCGCGGACGGCCGGTGATCTGCTGCCGCAGTTCACGGTCTCCACGAAGGTCGGATACTTCCCGTGGCGGAACGGCGGGGAGCACTGCCTGGATCCCGTACGACTGCGCGCAGCTGTGGAACAGGCGGCCGGGGACCTCGGACGGGAGCCCGACCTGGTGTTCCTGCACAACCCGGAACACTCGCTCCGTGAGGGCGTTCCACATGGCCGGGACGTGCTGGCGCAGGCGTGCACCGCCCTCGACGACGCTGCGGCGAAAGGGCTGTGCACCGCCTGGGGCGTCGCTTCCTGGAACCCGTCACCGCTGCTGAACCTGATCGACCCGACCGCACCGAGGCCGTCGGTGCTCATGGTCCGCGCCGGCCTGCTGGTCGGAGCCAGAACGCTCGATGCCGCTGATGTCCTCATCAAGGCATGGGACCTGGGCGACGGTGCGGTGTGGGGGATGAGCCCCTTCGGAGGCAGCACCAGCGCCCCGGTGTGGGCCAGGATCGACCCGCGCGTCTTCCTACGGGACAGCAGTCGGCTCTCCCGCGTGCAGGCAGCTTTTCGGGCCGCCTATCACCTCCCGCGGGTCAGCTCTGTCGCCGTGGGCACCGACGAACCCGCCCATCTGGGCGAACTCGTCGGCGCCCTGACCGGCGAGGTCGAGGAGCGGACCATCCAGGAGTATTGGAGACTCCTTCGTGACCGCTTGCAGGGTCAGCCCGCCTGAAGCTCCTCGATGACCTGCTCGGCCATGCGTCGCGCGGGTTCCAGCCGAGGGTCCTCCGGATGTGCGTACGGCCCGAGGATCTTCGAGCAGACGAACAGCGTCATCAGCTTGCCGTCCCGGCTCTCGAAGTCGCGTCGGCGCTCCTGCCGTACGCGATCGGCCAGAGCGGGGACGGCAAGCGAACTCGCCCACAGTGAGGCGGAGTCCAGCCCCTGCGGTGCGTTCCCCCAGTCCTCCCAGTCGAAGAGGCTGAACACCGGAGCGGTCACGTTGGCCCAGTTCAGGTCCGCGTGGGCCGGCACCCATCGCTGGACGGTCGTATCGAAGCCGCCGGAGAAGGCACCTCGGATGGACTCGGTGACCAGTTCCTGGGTGATGGTGTCGGTGTCCGGTGTGGCGACCCGCCTCGTCCTGTGAGCCGCCAGCGCGTCCAGCGAGGCGTTCAACGCCTCCCACCACTCATTCGGCAGTTCCGGGGCTTTGCTCAAGACGGCGCTTCCGACGGGAGCGGCCGGCAGGAGGCCGGTTTCGTCGGCCCGCCACATCACCGGTCCGTCCGCGTCCCGCCAGACCACACATCCTTGCCATGTCGGTTGGGCGACGCCTTCCAGACGGGCGGCACACTCGGTGCCGTTCCACCCTTGATCGGCGATCTTGTCGGGCGAGCGCCGCTCGACCCGGACCCAGGTATCGCGGTCTGTCCGGGCTCCCACAGACCGGCGTTTGCGCACTACCGTACCCGGGAGCAGGCGCACCTGGAGAGACCGCGCGACGCGATCAAGAACCTCGTCAACCGGCTGCACCCGTAGGTCAACAGCCTGCCCCGTGGAGACCGAGAGCGTCATACACGCGACCGTAGCAGCGGGGCGGCGGGAGACAGTCCGACACGAGGAACCGGCGGCAACCGTCAGCTGCATCCATCCAGCACCTCACAGGACGGCGGCCCACATGAGCCTGTTCACCGGAACCACCAGGTAATACCGCCAGTTCCGCTCCGGCATCCCCGAAGACGTCGGCGCGGTCATCGACAGGCCGGGCCCA
The DNA here is from genome assembly GCF_003270085.1 of Streptomyces triticisoli. Classification (GTDB taxonomy): domain Bacteria; phylum Actinomycetota; class Actinomycetes; order Streptomycetales; family Streptomycetaceae; genus Streptomyces; species Streptomyces triticisoli. Next base: position 29,328 of record NZ_QFDQ01000023.1, read on the forward strand.
GACCGACGCACGCCGAGGCGAGTTCGTCGATCCACGCGACGGAGCCTTCTCCCTCAAGGACTACGGCTCGGCCCACTGGTGGCCCACCCAGAGCGGTGACCCGTCCACCCTGGAGCGCATCGAACAGCGGGTACGTCGGCACATCGTCCCCCACCTTGGCGCGCTGCCGCTCAACAGCGTCGGAACGGAAGCGCTGCGGAGCTGGAAGAAGCGGTTGGAGAAGGACCTCGGTCCCACCTCCATCCGGCTCGTCTGGGCAACGCTGTCCGGCATCCTGCAGGCGGCCGTCGAAGACCGCCGGCTCGCACGCAACCCCTGCCGCGCCAGTACGGTTCGACCTCCGGCAGCCGCTCCCGGTCGGGTCGAAGCGTGGCCGCCGGAGCGAGTGCTCGCGGTGCGTGCCGCTCTGCCGGAGCGCTACTGAGTCCTCATCGAGATCGGTGCGGGACTCGGGCTTTGGCCCGGAACTACTTCAACTCCTACGTCTGGAAGCCCGCTCTGGCCGAGGCCGGCGTGATCGCCCCGCTGGAAGAGAGCGCTCCGGACGGAGCCCGCGTGCGGGAGCCCTCGCGAGAGCACGGCTACCACGCCCTGCGGCACTTCTACGCCTCCGAGCAGTTGGAGGCCGGCGAGTCGGTCGTCTCCCTGGCTCGGTGGCTCGGCCACTCGGACCCCGGGTTCACGCTCCGGAAGTACGCCCACTTCCTGCCCCGCGCGGGCGCACGTGGCAGCGCCGCCATAGACGCCGTCTTCGGGTAGCTCCCGGGCGACCGGGAACAGCCCGGCCCCGACCCAAAGTCCCAGAGAAGTCCCAGAGGCGCCGCCGCACCCCTTCCAGACCCGCATTCGTGCAGGTCACATAGGGTGCGGCGGCAGCCGTCGGTCAGATGTCCCGGAAGATCTCGATCTGCGCCCCGATCAAGTTCAGCCGTTCCGCGAGGTCCTCGTAACCCCGGTTGATGACGTACACGTTGCGCAGCACCGACGTGCCCTCCGCGGCCATCATGGCCAGCAGGACGACCACGGCGGGGCGCAGGGCCGGCGGGCACATCATCTCGGCGGCGCGCCAGCGGGTGGGGCCCTCGACCAACACCCGGTGGGGGTCGAGGAGTTGCAGGCGACCGCCCAGGCGGTTGAGGTCGGTCAGGTAGATCGCGCGGTTGTCGTAGACCCAGTCGTGGATCAGCGTCTTGCCCTGCGCGGAGGCCGCGATCGCCGCGAAGAAGGGGACGTTGTCGATGTTCAGGCCGGGGAACGGCATCGGGTGGATCTTGTCGATGGGCGCCTCCAGCTTGGAGGGGCGCACGGTGAGGTCCACCAGGCGGGTGCGGCCGTTGTCCGCGACGTACTCGGGCGTACGGTCGTGGTCGAGGCCCATCTCCTCCAGGACCGCCAGCTCGATCTCTAGGAACTCGATCGGCACCCGGCGGACCGTCAGCTCGGACTCGGTGACGACCGCGGCGGCCAGCAGGCTCATCGCCTCCACCGGGTCCTCGGAGGGGGAGTAGTCCACGTCGGTGTCGATGACCGGCACGCCGTGCACGGTGAGCGTGGTGGTGCCGATGCCCTCGACCCGCACGCCGAGCGCCTCCAGGAAGAAGCACAGGTCCTGGACCATGTAGTTGGAGGAGGCGTTGCGGATGACGGTCACCCCGTCGTGGCGGGCCGCCGCCAGCAGCGCGTTCTCGGTCACCGTGTCGCCGCGCTCGGTCAGGACGATCGGGCGGTCCGGGCGGACGGCGCGGTCCACCACGGCGTGGTACTGGCCCTCGGTGGCGGTGATGTCCAGCCCGAACCGGCGCAGCGCGATCATGTGCGGCTCGATGGAGCGCGTGCCGAGGTCGCAGCCGCCCGCGTACGGCAGCTTGAAGTGGTCCATGAGGTGCAGCAGCGGCCCGAAGAACATGATGATGGACCGGGTGCGCACGGCGGCCTCGGCGTCGATCGCGCCCATGTCGAGGTCGGCCGGCGGCACGATCTCCAGGTCGGTGCCGTCGTTGATCCAGCGGGTGCGCACGCCGATGGAGTTCAGCACCTCCAGCAGGCGGTACACCTCCTCGATCCGGGCCACCCGGCGCAGCACCGTGCGCCCCTGGTTGAGCAGTGAGGCGCACAGCAGGGCCACGCACGCGTTCTTGCTCGTCTTCACATCGATGGCACCGGACAGGCGGCGTCCGCCCACCACCCGCAGGTGCATCGGGCCCGCGTAGCCCAGGGATACGATCTCACTGTCCAGGGCTTCACCGATTCGGGCGATCATCTCAAGGCTGATGTTCTGGTTGCCGCGCTCGATGCGGTTGACGGCGCTCTGGCTGGTGCCGAGCGCTTCGGCCAGCTGCGCCTGTGTCCAGCCTCTGTGCTGCCGGGCGTCGCGGATGAGCTGGCCGATGCGTACGAGGTAGTCGTCTGCCATGGGGTTGAGGTTATCTCAGATATGAGATGGCGCCTCTTGGGGGGTCCATTCGGGTGATGCACTGTCAGTGACGCTTGCCCCTACGGGTTCGACGCCACCCGAAAGGTCCGGGCAAATCCATCGATGTCGTACGGCGTCCCGTGCTGCTGTGGGTGTACCGCGGCCCGTGCTTTCCGCCGGTGGTGAACGACCAGGAGCGCTTGTTGATGTTCAGGCGCACTCCCGGAAGGATCCGGAAGCTCTTGCGGAACGTGAGCGGCATGGGGTCCTCCTCCCGAAGTCGGTCCAGCAGTACCCGTCGCGTTCACTGCCAGTTCCCCTCCGGATACCCCGACTTGGCGTACTGATGGGTGAGGGTGCCGAGTTGAGCCGGGCCGGGCGCGGCGCCCCGTCCTCCGCGCGGCGTGGCATCGCCGTACGGTCCCGGCCCTCCCGTCGGCGCACCGCGCCCAATCCGCGCCCGCACATGACCATTGCGCCCCCATGTACTAGGGTTATCTCGACATCGAGATATCTGCCAGGAGCACCGCAGCCGCCCTCCAAGTAAGGCACACCTAACTTAGCCTCACCTTACTGGACTGGCCGAGACGCCGTGGCGGCAGGATCGTGGTGGTACGCGCACAAGAGTGAAGGAGAGTGTCGTGTCGGCGAACAGCTTCGACGCCCGCAGCACGCTGCAGGTGGGCGACGAGTCGTACGAGATCTTCCGGCTTGACAAGGTCGAGGGCTCGGCCCGACTGCCTTACAGCCTGAAGGTGCTGCTGGAGAACCTGCTCCGCACCGAGGACGGCGCGAACATCACCGCCGACCACATCCGCGCCCTCGGCAACTGGGACTCCCAGGCCCATCCGTCGGAGGAGATCCAGTTCACGCCCGCCCGCGTGATCATGCAGGACTTCACCGGCGTGCCCTGCGTCGTGGACCTCGCCACCATGCGCGAGGCCGTCAAGGAGCTCGGCGGCGACCCGGCGAAGATCAACCCGCTGGCCCCGGCCGAGCTGGTCATCGACCACTCCGTCATCGCCGACAAGTTCGGCACCCAGGACGCCTTCAAGGTGAACGTCGACCTGGAGTACGACCGCAACCGGGAGCGCTACCAGTTCCTGCGCTGGGGCCAGACCGCCTTCGACGAGTTCAAGGTCGTCCCGCCCGGCACCGGCATCGTCCACCAGGTCAACATCGAGCACCTGGCCCGTGTCGTCATGGTCCGCGACGGCAAGGCCTACCCGGACACCCTGGTCGGCACCGACTCGCACACCACCATGGTCAACGGCCTCGGCGTCCTCGGCTGGGGCGTCGGCGGCATCGAGGCCGAGGCCGCCATGCTCGGCCAGCCGGTCTCCATGCTGATCCCGCGGGTCGTCGGCTTCAAGCTGACCGGCGAGCTCCAGCCCGGCACCACCGCCACCGACCTCGTGCTGACCATCACCGAGATGCTCCGCCACCACGGTGTCGTCGGCAAGTTCGTGGAGTTCTACGGCGAGGGCGTCGCCGCGACGAGCCTGGCCAACCGCGCCACCATCGGCAACATGTCCCCGGAGTTCGGCTCCACCGCCGCGATCTTCCCGATCGACGACGAGACGCTGAGCTACCTGCGCCTGACCGGCCGCTCCGAGCAGCAGGTCGCGCTCGTCGAGGCGTACGCCAAGGAGCAGGGCCTCTGGCTGGACCCGGCCGCCGAGCCCGACTTCTCCGAGAAGCTGGAGCTCGACCTCTCCACGGTCGTTCCCTCGCTGGCCGGCCCCAAGCGCCCGCAGGACCGCATCCCGCTCACCCGGGCCGCCGAGCAGTTCACCCTCGACGTGCGCAACTACGTCACGGACGTCGACCAGGCGGGCATCGAGTCCTTCCCGGCCTCCGACTCCCCGGCCGAGAGCGAGCACGTCGTGCCGTCGAACCCGTCGACGGTGGTCGCCCCCGACGGTTCGGAGTACGAGATCGACCACGGCGCCGTCACGGTCGCCGCGATCACCTCCTGCACCAACACCTCGAACCCGACGGTCATGGTCGCCGCCGCGCTGGTGGCGAAGAAGGCCGTGGAGAAGGGGCTGACCCGCAAGCCATGGGTCAAGACCACCCTCGCCCCGGGCTCCAAGGTCGTCACCGACTACTTCGACAAGGCGGGCCTGACCCCGTACCTCGACAAGCTGGGCTTCAACCTCGTCGGCTACGGCTGCACCACCTGCATCGGCAACTCCGGGCCGCTGCCGGACGAGGTCTCCAGGGTCGTCCACAAGCACGACCTCGCGGTGACCTCGGTGCTCTCCGGCAACCGTAACTTCGAGGGCCGGATCAACCCCGACGTCAAGATGAACTACCTGGCGTCCCCGCCGCTGGTCGTCGCGTACGCCATCGCCGGCTCGATGCAGGTGGACATCACCACCGAGGCGCTGGGCGTCGACCAGGAGGGCAAGCCCGTCTACCTCCGCGACATCTGGCCCTCCGAGGCCGAGGTGAACGACGTCATCGCCAACACCATCGGCGAGGACATGTTCAGCAAGTCCTACGAGGACGTCTTCGCGGGCGACGCGCAGTGGCAGGCGCTGCCCATCCCGACCGGCGACACCTTCGAGTGGGACCCGGAGTCGACCTACGTCCGCAAGCCCCCGTACTTCGAGGGCATGGGCATGGAGCCGGAGCCGGTCGAGGACATCACCGGCGCCCGGGTGCTCGCCAAGCTGGGCGACTCGGTCACCACCGACCACATCTCCCCGGCCGGCGCCATCAAGGCCGACACCCCGGCGGGCAGGTACCTGATCGAGCACGGCGTCCAGCGCCGCGACTTCAACAGCTACGGCTCGCGCCGCGGCAACCACGAGGTCATGATCCGCGGTACGTTCGCCAACATCCGCCTGCGCAACCGGATCGCCCCGGGCACCGAGGGCGGCTACACCCGGGACTTCACCCGCGAGGGCGGCCCGGTGTCGTTCATCTACGACGCCTCGCGGAACTACCAGGCCGCCGGCGTCCCGCTGGTGATCCTGGCGGGCACCGAGTACGGCTCCGGCTCGTCCCGCGACTGGGCGGCCAAGGGCACCGCGCTGCTCGGCGTCAAGGCCGTGATCGCCGAGTCCTACGAGCGCATCCACCGCTCCAACCTCATCGGCATGGGCGTCCTGCCGCTCCAGTTCCCGGAGGGCCGCACCGCCGAGAGCCTCGAGCTGACCGGCGAGGAGACCTACTCCATCACCGGCGTCACCGAGCTCAACGAGGGCCGCACGCCGAGCACGGTGAAGGTCACCACCGACACGGGCATCGAGTTCGACGCGATCGTCCGCATCGACACCCCCGGTGAGGCCGACTACTACCGCAACGGCGGCATCATGCAGTACGTGCTGCGCAGCCTGATCCGCAAGTAACGGATCCCCTACGGCACTTGGGCCGCATCCCCGGCAACGGTGGTGCGGCCCAAGTGCTTCGGCACCAGGCGTTTACAGCCGCCGCCGCCCGCGCTACGTTCACTGCCAAGTGAGGTGGGAGCGCTCCCATTCGGCGGACCGGAACCCGCCGGGTGCGGGTGGCTCCTGCCTCGCCCAGCCCGCACGACCCGGAGGGGCGGACCCTTCGCGGTCCGCCCCCCGTCATGCGTGGTGCATGCGTGGTGCATGCGTCAGGCGAGCAGCTCCACCTCCGCCAGGGTCGAGGCGCCGTCCAGGACCAGGCGGTACTTCCGGTACGTGCCCGGCGAGGCGATCGTGAAGGGGCGGGTCTGCCGGTCCCAGGCGAAGGACTCGCCGGAGCGCCGGTCCACCGTCTTCCAGGTCCTGCCGTCGGCGGAGGCCTCGAGGGTCCAGCCGGCTGGGGCCCTGGTGCGGTCGGCGGACGAGGTCAGGGTGTACTGGACCGCCCCGGCGGCCTCGGCCACCGGCAGGTCCACCGTCGTCACGGTCGCGTCCGTCGACGAGGTGTCGTCGAACAGCGCGCCGTCACCCTCCAGCACGTCCGACCGCGGGGCCGGCGCCCTGTCACCGGTCGTGATCGACACGGGCGCCGCGCCCTCGCCCGTGCCCCACGACGACGGCCGCGGACCCATGTCGAACTGCAGGACCCCGCCCTTCGACAGCAGCGAGTGGGGGAGGGACGTGGAGTTCCACGCCTTGCCGTTGAACCGCACGCCCTGCACGTAGACGTTCTCCGCGCTGTTCCTCGGCGCCTCGACGACGAGGTCCCGGCCGTTCTCCAGGTGGACCGTCGCCTTGGTGAACAGCGGGGAGCCGATGGTGTACTCGCCGCTGCCCATCACCAGCGGGTAGAAGCCGAGCGCGGAGAAGAGGTACCAGGCCGACTGCTCGCCGTTGTCCTCGTCGCCGTGGTAGCCCTGACCGATCTCGCTGCCGACGTACAGCCGGGACAGCACCTCACGGACCTTCTCCTGCGCCTTCCACGGCTGTCCCGCCGCGGCGTACATGTAGATGACGTGGTGCGCGACCTGGTTGGAGTGGCCGTACTGGCCCATCCGCACGTCCCGCGCCTCGGTCATCTCGTGGATGACACCGCCGTAGGAGCCGACGAACTCCGGGGAGGCCGTCTCCGGCGTGGCGAAGTAGGTGTCGAGCTTGTCCGCGAGGCCCTTGCGCCCGCCGTACAGGTTCGCCAGGCCCCGGCTGTCCTGCGGGGCGGTGAAGGCGTAGCCCCAGCCATTGGTCTCCGTGTAGTCGTACCCCCACACGCGCGGGTCGTACTTCGAGGAGTCCACACGCCAGTCGCCCCTGGCGTCACGGCCCTGGAAGAAGCCCGCCTCGGAGTCGAAGAGCCTGACGTAGTCCTGGGCCCGGTCGAGGAAGTACTCCGCCTCCTCCTTGTAGCGCTTCCGGCCCGTCTTCTTGTACAGGGCCTCGCCCATCCTCGCGATGCCGTAGTCGTTGACGTAGCCCTCCATCGCCCAGGACAGGCCCTCGTGCGTGGCCGTGGTGGTGTAGCCGAGGAAGGGGGAGGTGGTCATGCCCTTGCGGCCCACGCCCGAGGACGGGGGCACGACCGTCGCGTTCTTCACCGCCGCCTCGTACGCCGCCTTCGCGTCCATCGGCACGCCCTTGACGTACGCGTCCGCGAACGCCACGTCCGAGGAGGTGCCCGTCATCAGGTCGGCGTAGCCGGGGGAGGACCAGCGGGAGGTCCAGCCGCCGTCCTTGTACTGCTGCACGAAGCCGTCGGCCATCTCGCCCGCCCGACCCGGCGTCAGCAGGGAGTACGCCGGCCAGGTGGTCCGGTAGGTGTCCCAGAAGCCGTTGTTGACGTACACCTTGCCGTCGACGATCTTCGCGCCGGTGTGCGTCGGGGTGTCCTCGCCGCGCATCGGCGAGAACGGGGAGGCGTACCGGTACGTCCCGCCCACCTTCTCGAAGCCCGAGTTCGGGTACAGGTACAGCCGGTACAGGCCGGAGTAGAGCGTGGTCAGCTGGTCCGGCGTGGCGCCCCGGACCTCGACCCTGCCGAGCACCTTGTCCCAGGCGCGCTGGGCGCGCGCCCTGACGGTGTCGAAGGAGGTGCCGTCCGGGATCTCCTGGCGCAGGTTGTCCTTCGCCTGGTCGATGCTGATCAGGGAGGTGGCAAGGCGCAGGGTGACGGTGCGGTCCTTGCCGGCGTCGAAGCGCAGGTGGCCCTTGACGCCGCTCGCCGAGCCGTCCTTCACCGGCTTGTCGAAGACGCCGTGCACGAAGAGCCGGGTGGCGCCGGTGGACAGCCCGGACCTCACGTCCGAGTAGCCGGTGACGATGCCGTGCTCCTTGTCCAGGGTCAGGCCCGCCTGCTCGGTGACGTTGTCGAACAGGACGCTCGCGTCGTCGCCCGGGTAGGTGAAGCGCAGTACGGCCGCGTGGTCGGTCGGCGTCATCTCGGCCTTGAGGCCGTTCTCGAACCGCACCCCGTAGTAGTACGGCCGTGCGGTCTCGTTCTCGTGCCGGAAGGCCAGGGCACGGGCGGTGCGGCCGGTGTCCGGGGTGCCGGAGGCGGCGGACGGCATCACCTGGAAGGTCTGCCGGTCACCCATCCAGGGGCTGGGCTCGTGGCTCGCGCTGAACGCCTGGACGGTGGGCAGGTTGTCGTCGTTGTTCGCGCGCGCGTACTCGTACAGCCAGCTCAGCGAGGACGCGTTGGTCACCGGCGTCCAGAAGTTGAAGCCGTGCGGGACGGCGGTCGCGGGGAAGTTGTTGCCGCGCGAGAAGCTGCCGCTGGAGTGGGTGCCGCGGGTGGTCAGGACGTAGTCCGACAGGTGTGCCCTGGGTTTCTCCGGCGCGGCCCGCTCGATGACCACGTCGTCCAGCCAGCCGCGGAACTTCGCCGGGCCGGCGGGGGAGTCGTAGGCCAGGAGTATCCGGTCGACCGTCTTGCCGGCCGCGACCGAGCCGATCCGCGACACGACGTTGTTCCACTGGTTGACGTACAGCGTCCTGGCCGCGCCCTGCCCCCGCGGGCTCAGGGGGAAGCCGTGCTGGTCGGTGGCGCCCAGCCGGCTGAGGTACGTGCCGTCGGTGAAGGCGAGGTCCACGGCGACGTTGGTGGCGTCGTAGTCGCGGTCGCCGTCGGCCATCGACGGGTAGAGGCGGTACGACAGCCGGGTGTCGCGGGCGACCTCGACGTCGACGTCGAAGACCTTGTTGTACGAGTACGCCCGGCCCTTCGCGGTGTGCCGGCCGGCGTACCGCAGCGCGCGCCTGCCCGTGTAGCCGGCGCCCGACTTGGCGGTCGGGGAGCCGCTCGGGCCGCGGTCGACGAGGGAGAGCATGTCCTGCGGGACGGGGCCGCCGCCGTCGCCGGTGGAGAACTGCACGTCGGCCAGCTGGAGTATGCCCGAGGCGCCGTTGTTCTTCGTGATGTCGAGCCGGAAGTGCCGGTACTCGGCCGGCTCGGCCAGGTCGTACGTCCTGGTCTGGAACCGTTCGGAGAAGTTCTCGCCCGAACGGGTGTCGAGGGTCTTCCAGTCCTTGCCGTCGGCGGAGCCCTTCAGGGTCCAGTCCTTCGGGTCGCGCCCGGCGGAGTCGTTGGCCGAGGTGAGGGCGTACCGGGTGATTTTCCGCGGCTCGTCGAAGTCGAACTCGACCCAGCCGGTGGGCTCGAAGGTCAGCCACTTGGTGCCGGACTCGCCGTCGACGAGGTTCTCCTTCACCTCGCCGGCGCCCGCGTTCTCCCCGCTCGCCCGGACATCGGTGACGTGGTCGCTCACATTGCCCGGGATGCCGGTGCTGTAGCCGCCGTCCACGCCCGAGGCGCGCTTGCTGCCGTCCCCGGCGGTGTCGACCGTGTTCAGCCAGTCCGGTGACGGCTCGCCGGCCTCGAACGAGGAGGCGAACTCCCGGTCGGCGGCCGGGGGCTTGCCGGGCAGGGCGACCGCCGCTCCCGGTGAGCCGGCCGCCATGACGAAGGCGGTCGTGATGACGACCGCCGGACCCCATCTGTGCCGTAATCTGCGCTGCATGCGCGACGACCCTCCCTGCGGTACCTGTGCTTCGGACAACGTTGTCAGCTCGGTGCGCAGAGACCAGTAGGGAGTCAAGTAGCCAGTGTTGTCAAGGGTGTTGTGTGTGGCGTTCGGGCGCAAAGCCGTGAATATTTCCGTCGAGGAGGCCTGCCGGAGGCTTATGTTTCGGCCGAGGTCTCAACTCGGAAAAGACCGACGGGGAACCATGTATTCGATCTTGCTCAGGTGGCGGGAAGTGGACTATACCTGTCGGCGTCCGCGTGGCCGTTCGAACGACCGTCAAGCGGGCCCGGGAAGAGCCGGAAAGGTGGTTTGACGTGCGAAACGCGCCGGCCTCCTTGTTTTCCTACCGGTCCCGGTAGAAGACGCACGAAGTAACTCCTGCACGACCCAGCTTGACCCGACCGCGGTGCCGGGGAGGATCCGGTTCACCGCCTGAGTCCTGGAGAAAGCGAGGACTTGAGCATGGGATCCACTTCCGCCGAGAACCCCACAGGCGTCGGCCGCCGGGATCTGATCAAGCGGTCCGCCGCACTCGGTCTGATCGGCGTCCCCACGATGAGTTTCCTGTCCGCGTGCGCCAGCGGTGGCGGTGGCGGCCAGGACAAGACCAAGGCCGGCAAGAAGACCGAGAAGAACCCGCTCGGCGTCAACGACACCGCGCAGATGGAATTCGTACTGTTCGACGGAGGCTTCGGCAAGGAGTACGCCGAGGACGCTGTGAAGCTCTACGAGAAGGCCTTCCCCGGGGCGAAGGTGAAGTTCTCCGCCACGCAGAAGATCCAGTCCACGCTCCAGCCACGCTTCAACCAGGGCACCCCGCCGGACCTCATCGACAACTCCGGCGCCGAGCAGATGGACATGGGCGTCCTCGTCGGCAAGAACCAGCTCGCGGACCTCACCCCGCTGCTGGACGCGCCGTCCTACGACGACCCGGGCAAGAAGGTCCGCGACACGCTGCGCCCGGGCATCGTGGAGATGGGCCAGTTCGACGGCCGGCCGGTGTGGATCCTGTACTACGCCTACACGGTGTACGGCGTGTGGTACTCGCAGAAGGCCCTGGACTCGCTCGACGAGCAGTACCCGGAGACCTGGGACGAGATGCTCAGGGTCTGCGAGAAGGCCAAGAAGAAGGGCATGGCCGGCTGGACGTACGCCGGCAAGTACCCGTACTACCTCCCCTTCTCGCTCTACCCGATGATCGGCAAGGTCGGCGGCCGGGAGGTCCTCGACGCCATCGACAACCTCGAGCCGGGCGCCTGGAAGCACCCGGCGGTCAAGGCCTGCTTCGAGGCCTACTACGAGCTCTACAAGAAGGGCTACGTCCTCAAGGGCACCCCGGGCCTGGACCACGTCCAGTCGCAGACCGCCTGGGCCCAGGGCAAGGCGCTGTTCATCCCGAACGGCTCCTGGGTGGAGAACGAGTCCGCCAGCGTCATCCCGCAGGACTTCGACCTCGCCGTGTCCGCGCCCACCGGTCTGGACAGCTCCGACAAGATGCCGTTCGGCACCATCTGGGCCTCCGGCGGCGAGCCGTTCATCGTCCCGGCCAAGGCCAGGAACACCGAGGGCGGAATGGAGCAGCTGCGCATCATGCTCAGCGAGGCGTCCTCGAAGAACTTCACCGCCAAGGTGAAGTCGCTGACCGCGTACAACGGGGGCACCGACGGCATCGAGCTCACCCCGGGCCTGAAGTCCGGTGTCGCCGCGCTCGACAAGGCCGGCGAGAACGTGGTGAACCCGCGCATCCAGGACTGGTACGTGCAGCTCCAGAAGGAGAAGATCGGCGTGTCCGGTCTCGGCGAGATGATGGCCGGCCGCCTCACCCCGGCCGAGGCCATCAAGAAGATCCAGGGCTTCGCCGACGAGACCGCCAAGGATTCGTCGATCAAGCACTACAAGCACCAGTGAGGATCCGCCGCCACCAGGGCCCGCCCGGCGCCTTCGCGCCGG
>NZ_QFDQ01000226.1 GCF_003270085.1 Streptomyces triticisoli
GCCGGAGGCGGACGCGGCACGCGCCGCCCGGACGTCGGCACCGGCACCCGCGCCGGCGTCCGCCGTCCCCGGCGCCGCAGGGGACGCCGGCGCCGACCACTCCTCACCCCGCGCCCCCGCGTCCATCGCCTCGTTGGCCAGGCGGTCGGCGTGCTTGTTCGACTCCCGCGGGATCCACTCGTACGTCACCTGCCCGGGCGGGAACACCCGGGCGGCCTCCGTGGCCAGCGGCTTCAGGTCCGGGTGCTTGATCTTCCAGCGGCCCGACATCTGCTCGACGACCAGCTTGGAGTCCATGCGGACGTGGACCCTCGCCGAGGGGTCCAGGGCGTGCGCGGCGCGCAGGCCGGCCAGGAGGCCGCGGTACTCGGCGACGTTGTTGGTGGCGACGCCCAGGTACTCCGCGCTCTCCGCCAGGGGCTCCCCCGTCGCCGCGTCGAACACCACCGCGCCGTAGCCCGCGGGCCCCGGGTTGCCCCGCGACCCTCCGTCGGCCTCGACCATGAACTCCCGCACGCCGGCCGCCCCTTACAGACCGGACTCGGCGGTGCGCACCAGAATGCGGCGGCAGTTCTCGCAGCGTACGACCGTGTCGGGCGCCGCCGCGCGGACCTCGTTCAGTTCGGTGATGGCGAGTTCCTGACGGCAGCCCTGGCAGGTGCGCTGGTACAGCTTGGCCGCGCCGATGCCGCCGTGCTGCTCGCGCAGCTTCTCGTAGAGCTTCAGCAGGTCCGCGGGGACGGCGGCGGCGATGACCTCGCGCTCCTTCGTCACGGACGCCACCTCGCCGTCGATCTCCTCCAGGGCCGCGTCCCGGCGCGCGGTCGCGTCGTCGATCTTGGCCTGCACGGACGCGACGCGCCCGGTCAGTTCGGTGACCCGCTCCTGCGCGGACTCACGCCGCTCCATGACCTCCAGGACGACGTCCTCCAGGTCGCCCTGCCGCTTGGCGAGCGAGGCGCGCACCTGGTCCACGTCCTGCTCGGCCTTGGTCTGCTCGCGGGCGCAGTCGCTCTCCTCGGTCTGCGCGGCCACCAGCAGGGCGCGCAGCTGGGACAGGTCCTTGCTCAGCGACTCGATCTCGGCGTGCGCGGGGAGGGACTTCCGCTTGTGCGCGAGCTGCTGCAGGCGGACGTCGAGACCCTGGACGTCGAGGAGTCGGATCTGGTCGGGGGACGCGGCGTTCAGTTGGGGGCTCCCGTTGGTTCGTCGGTGGCGGTGGATGCCGCGTGGGCGGTCCAGGGATCGGTGACCGTCTTGGACACGTGGACGCGCAGGCCCCATCCGTGCCGGTCGGAGATCTCGTCGAGCTGGGCGGCGGCCAGCTCGCACCAGGGCCACTCGGTGGCCCAGTGCGCCGCGTCGAGCAGCGCGATCGGACGGTGGGCGCGAGCCGCCATGAACTCCGAGGCCGGGTGGTGGCGCAGGTCCGCGGTGAGGAAGGCGTCGACGCCGGCGGCCCGTACGTGGTCGAAGAGGCTGTCGCCGGAGCCGCCGCTGACGGCGACCGTACGGACCAGTGCGTCGGGGTCGCCGGCCACCCGGATGCCCTGCGCGGTGGCGGGCAGCCGCTCGGCGGCGCGGGCGGCGAGCTCGCGCACGGTCAGCGGGTGGTCCAGCTCGCAGACGCGGCCCAGGCCCCGGCGTCCGCCCGGGTCGGTGGGGTCCGGCACCAGGGGGCGTACGACCCGCAGGTCCAGCGCCCCGGCCAGCGCGTCGGAGACGCCCGGGTCGGCGGTGTCGGCGTTGGTGTGGGCCACGTGCAGGGCGATGTCGTTCTTGATGAGGGTGTGCACCACGCGGCCCTTGAAGGTGGAGGCCGCCACGGTCGTCGTACCGCGCAGGTACAGCGGGTGGTGGACGACCAGCAGGTCGGCGCCCAGCTTCACCGCCTCGTCGACGGTCTCCTGCACCGGGTCGACGGCGAACAGCACCCGGCCGACCTCCTGGTCGGGGTCGCCCACGACGGTGCCGACCGCGTCCCAGGACTCGGCCCGCTCGGCGGGCCACAGGTTCTCCAGCGCGGCGATGACATCAGACAGAAGGGGCACGGGTGCAAGGCTACCTGGGTGTTCGCCGCGGCTGAACCGCTGCCGCCGCCCCCTTCCGGGACCGCGCCCGCCGAGCACACCGGTCTCGGTTTCCTCAGGCGAATCGTTCCTGGGCCACCCGTATGTGTGAAGCCGCCGCCCGCCGGTCCGCCGTCTGTGCCTACGAAAACTACCGTCCTCGCAGGAGGTGACCGAACGATGACAGTCTGCGTTGCCGAGCCTTCGGCGGCCGACGAGGACGACGGTGCCCCGCGGGCGGGCTGCACGATCACGGCGGACGGCGCCTACGCCGCCCGGCTCGCACGCAGCGGCGACTCCTGGTACCCCGAGCGGTGGACGCTGGACGGCCCCGAGCCGTACGCGGTGCCGCTGCCCGGCAACCAGCCCGAGGAGCCCGGCACGGAGGTGCAGCCGATGGGCGACGGCCGGGTTCTCGTCCGGCGGCTGGTGGCCGGCCGGCACGCCTTCTCGCTGCTGTACCCGACCGGCCCCGGCACCGGCGAACTGCCGCTCGGCGCCCTCGAGTGCGCGAAGGACGCCCGGCTGCGGCTGCTGCCCCCGGCGCCGGACGGCGAGCGGGCGTACGCGCTCGCCGCGGGCCCGCGCTCCACGGCGGTGTGGCTGGTGGCGGGCGGCACCCGGGGACCCGAGCAGCTGGCCGAGGTGCCGGGCCGCTGCTCGGGCGGGGTCTGGCTGGACCGCGCCGGACGGCTGCTCGCCCTGGACCGGCGGACCGGCGGGCGCACCAAGGCGGTCGTGGTGGACCTCGGGCGCGGCGGCGAGACGTCCCCGCTGCTGCAGATCGCGGCCGGCAGCGACGACCGGCTGCTGCTCGCCGACCCGGACAGCGGGCTGCTGCTGATCCGCTCGGACGCGCCCTCGCCCGGCCGGGAACGGCTGGGCTGGGGCGTCCTCGGCAGCATGCTGCCGGTGCGCTTCCCGGACTGTCTGGTGCTGCCCGACTGCGTGGTGACGCCGTTCGCGATCCAGCCGGGGCAGGCGCTCACCCCGGAGCACTGCGCGGTGGCGCTGCGCTGCGACGGCGCGTACGGCAGCTGGGTCGGCGTGTGGCGGCCCGCGGAGGGATGGGTACGTCACCTCCCGGCGCCGGGCTCGACCTGGTGCTGTCCGCGGTGGTGGCGGTGGCCGTGGGCCTGGCGATCGGCTGGGCCGCGAACAGGCTGCTGGG
>NZ_QFDQ01000227.1 GCF_003270085.1 Streptomyces triticisoli
GCCACCGCCGCCACCGCGGCCCTGGCGCTGCTGCGGCGGGCGCCCGCCGCGCCGGCTCCGCTCACCGCCGCCCTGCCGGTCCTGCGGTGCCGCCTCGTCGTCCAGGCGCAGGGTCAGCGAGATCCGCTTGCGCGGGATGTCGACGTCCAGCACCTTCACCTTGACGATGTCACCGGGCTTGACGACGTCCCGAGGGTCCTTGACGAACGTCCTGGACATCGCCGAGACGTGCACCAGACCGTCCTGGTGGACGCCGACGTCCACGAACGCGCCGAAGGCGGCCACGTTCGTCACGACACCTTCCAGGACCATCCCGGACGACAGGTCGGAGATCTTCTCGACGCCCTCCTTGAAGGTGGCCGTCCTGAAGGCGGGCCGCGGGTCGCGCCCCGGCTTCTCCAACTCCTTGAGGATGTCGGTGACCGTCGGCAGACCGAAGGTGTCGTCCACGAAGTCGGCGGGCTTCAGCGAGCGCAGTACGCCCGTGTTGCCGACGAGGGAGGCCACTTCCTGACCCGTGGTCTTCACCATCCGGCGGACGACGGGGTACGACTCCGGGTGCACGCTGGAGGCGTCCAGCGGGTCGTCGCCGCCGCGGATGCGCAGGAAGCCCGCGCACTGCTCGTACGCCTTCGGGCCGAGCCGCGGGACCTTCTTCAGCTGGGCACGTGAGGTGAACGGCCCGTTGGTGTCCCGGTGCGCCACGATGTTCTCGGCGAGCGACGAGGTGACGCCGGAGACGCGCGCGAGCAGCGGCACGGACGCGGTGTTGACGTCCACGCCGACGCCGTTCACACAGTCCTCGACCACCGCGTCCAGCGAGCGGGACAGCTTCACCTCGGACAGGTCGTGCTGGTACTGGCCGACGCCGATCGACTTGGGGTCGATCTTGACCAGTTCGGCCAGCGGGTCCTGCAGCCGGCGGGCGATGGAGACCGCGCCGCGCAACGACACGTCCATGTCGGGCAGTTCCCGGGAGGCGTAGGGGGACGCCGAGTAGACCGACGCGCCCGCCTCCGAGACCATCACCTTGGTGAGCTTCAACTCCGGGTGTTTGGCGATGAGTTCACCGGCGAGCTTGTCGGTCTCGCGGGAGGCCGTGCCGTTGCCGATCGCGACCAGCTCGACCGCGTGCTCCTTGGCGAGGCGGGCCAGCCTGGCGATCGCCTCGTCCCAGCGGTTGGCCGGAACGTGCGGGTGGACGACGTCCGTGGCGACGACCTTGCCGGTCGCGTCGACCACGGCCACCTTCACGCCCGTACGGAACCCGGGGTCGAGCCCGAGCGTCGCGCGCGTACCGGCCGGGGCGGCCAGCAGCAGGTCGCGCAGGTTGGCCGCGAACACGTCCACGGCCTCGTCCTCGGCGGCGGTACGCAGCCGAAGCCGCAGGTCGATGCCGAGGTGGACGAGGATGCGGGTGCGCCAGGCCCAGCGGACCGTGTCCCGCAGCCACTTGTCGGCGGGCCGGCCGTGGTCGGCGATGCCGAAGCGGTGGGCGACGATCCCCTCGTACGACGACGGGCCGTCCGTCGGCTCCTCCGGCTCCAGGACGAGGTCGAGGACCTCCTCCTTCTCGCCGCGCAGCATGGCCAGGATCCGGTGCGAGGGCAGTTCGGTGAACGGCTCGGCGAAGTCGAAGTAGTCGGCGAACTTGGCCCCCGCCTCCTCCTTGCCCTCGCGCACCTTCGCGGCCAGCCGCCCGCGCACCCACATGCGCTCGCGCAGCTCACCGATCAGATCGGCGTCCTCGGAGAACCGCTCGGTGAGGATGGCGCGGGCCCCGTCGAGCGCGGCCTGGGGATCGGCCACCCCCTTCTCCGGGTCCACGAACGCCGCCGCCGCGGCCGCCGGCTCCACGCCCGGATCCCCGAGCAGCCCCTCGGCCAGCGGCTCCAGGCCCGCCTCCCGGGCGATCTGCGCCTTGGTCCGCCGCTTCGGCTTGTACGGCAGGTAGACGTCCTCCAGCCGCGCCTTGGTCTCGGCGCCGCGGATGCGCGCCTCCAGCTCCTCGGTCAGCTTGCCCTGCTCGCGCACCGACTCCAGGATCGCGGTGCGCCGCTCCTCCAGCTCCCGCAGATAGCGCAGCCGTTCCTCGATCGAGCGCAGCTGCGCGTCGTCGAGCATCTCGGTCGCTTCCTTGCGGTAACGGGCGATGAAGGGCACCGTCGAGCCGCCGTCCAGCAGCTCCACGGCGGCCCTGACCTGCCGCTCCCGTACGCCGAGCTCCTCGGCGATCCTGCCTTCGATGGACCCTGTGAGGGGTGTCGTCACGATCCCGTACCGCCTTCTCACTCCACTGGTGCGCCGCAATTCTGACAGGCCCCACCGACAATCGGCGCCCAGGGCACCACCGCGTCGCACCAAATCCGCGCCCCTTGCCGGGGCGACGCCCGTCGGGCCCGGGTGGCCGGGGTCCTGTGGCGTACGCGGCGACTGCCGTGGCGGACGGTGAGCGCATGGCAGGAAAGGTGGGGAATTCGTCGTTGCGGTCGCTGTACCGGGCGTCAAGAATCGGACGCATGGCGCAGCGAACCGTTCTCGTCGTCCTCTTCGACGGCGTGCAGAGCCTTGACGTCACCGGGCCCCTGGAGGTGTTCGCCGGTGCGGAGAGGGCCGTACCGGGGACGTACCGAGTGCGTACCGCCTCGCTGGACGGCGGGCCCGTACGTGCCTCCAGCGGGCTGGGGCTCGTACCGGACGGCTCGCTCGCCGGGGCGCCCGCGCCGCACACGCTGCTGGTCCCCGGCGGCGAGGGCACCCGGCGGCCGGACGCGCGGCTGGTCGAGTGGGTGCGTGGGCACGGGCCGCGGGCGGCCCGGCTGGTCTCGGTGTGCACCGGGGCGATCCTGCTGGCCGAGGCGGGTCTGCTGGACGGCCGGCGGGCCACGACCCACTGGGCGTACTGCGACAAGCTCGCCCGAGACCACCCCGCCGTCAGGGTCGACGCCGACCCGATCTACGTGCGCGACGGCCACGTGGCCACCTCGGCCGGTGTGACCTCCGGCATCGACCTCGCCCTCGCACTCGTCGAGGAGGACCTGGGCCGCGACACCGCGCTCACCGTCGCCCGCCACCTGGTGGTCTTCCTGCGCCGTCCCGGGAACCAGGCCCAGTTCAGCGCCCAGCTCGCCGCCCAGACCGCGACGCGCGAGCCGCTGCGGGACGTACAGCAGTGGATCACCGAGCATCCGGCCGCCGACCTGTCGGTCGAGGCGCTGGCCGCACGCGCCCGGCTCTCGCCGCGCCACTTCGCCCGCGCCTTCCGGGCCGAGACGGGCACCACCCCCGGCCGCTACGTCGACCGGGTACGCCTCGAACACGCTCGCCGGCTGCTGGAGGACACCGCCGACGGCGTCGAGGAGATCTCCCGCGCCAGCGGCTACGGCACGCCCGAGGCCATGCGGCGCGCGTTCGTCAAGGCGTTGGGCGCCGGCCCGGCCGAGTACCGGCGCCGGTTCCGCCCCGTACCCGTCACCTGACACACCCGACACCTACCGAAGGAAATCCCGTGCAGATCGCCGTCGTGCTCTTCGACCGCTTCACCGCCCTGGACGCCGTGGGCCCGTACGAGGTCCTGAGCCGCCTCCCCGGCGCCGAGACCGTCTTCGTCGCCGAACACACCGGTCCCGTCCGCACCGACACCGGGCACCTCGCGCTCACGGCCGACAAGACCCTCGCCGAGGTCCCGGGCCCCGACCTCGTGGTCGTCCCGGGCGGTCCCGGCCAGGCGGCGCAGATGGAGAACCGGGCCCTGCTGGACTGGCTGCGCGCCGCCGACGCCACCAGTACCTGGACGACCTCCGTGTGCACCGGCTCGCTGCTGCTGGCCGCCGCCGGATGCCTGGACGGCCGCCGCGCGACCTCGCACTGGCTGGCGCTGGAGCAGCTCAAGAGCTTCGGCGCCGAGCCCACGGGGGAACGGGTGGTCTTCGACGGCAAGTACGTCACGGCCGCCGGTGTCTCCTCCGGCATCGACATGGGCCTGACCCTGCTCGGCAGGATCGCGGGCGACGAACACGCCCAGGCCGTCCAGCTGCTGACCGAGTACGACCCGCAGCCGCCCTACGACGCCGGATCCCCGGACAAGGCCCCCGCGCACCTCGTCGAGGAGTTCCGCGTCAAGAGCCGCTTCATCCTGACGTAGGGCCCGGTGCGAGGTCCGGTCCGCCGACGCTCCAGGAGAATCGCGGCGCCCGGCGTTCCAGGAACGCCGTGACCCCCTCCGCCGTGTCGCCGCTGGCACGTGCCTGCTCCGTCCAGTGGGCGTCACGGTCCGTGCGGCCGTCGGCGAACTCCTTGGCCGCGGCCTGGGTCAGCCGGGAGCGGGAGACGAGGACGCGGGTGAACTCCGTGACGCGCCGGGTGAGCCGGCCCTCGGGCAGGACCTCGTCGACCAGGCCCGTGCGCAGCGCGCGCTCGGTGTCGATCAACTCGCCGGAGAACAGCAGGTACTTGGCGGTGGCCGGGCCCACCAGGGAGACCAGACGGCGGGTGGAGGGGGCGGGATAGACGATGCCCAGCTTGGCCGGGGTCACGCCGAACAGCGCGCCCGCCTCCGCGAACCGCAGGTCGCAGGCCGCCGCGAGCTGGGCGCCGCCGCCCACGCAGTGCCCGCGCACCGCCGCCAGCGTCGGCTTGGGGAACGCGGCGAGGGCCTCCTCGGCCAGCACCGCCAGGCGCTGCGCCTCCTCGGGGGAACCGCGCAGGGTGGAGATGTCGGCACCCGCGCAGAACGTTCCGTCCGCGCCCGTCAGTACCAGGGCGCGTACGCCCGGATCCGCCGCCAGCTTCTCCAGCAGCGGCGGCAGCGACCGCCACATCGCGGCCGTCATCGCGTTGCGCTTGGCCGGATGGTGGACGACGACGGTGGCGACCTCGTCGGTGACGTCGTGCAGCAGCTGCGGCTCCATGCGCCGGATGCTATCCGTACCCGGTGAGCGTTTGATCAGGGAGGGGAGGGGGACCAGGGGAGCGGGGGGTGTGGTGCGGCAGTGAGGAGGCGCCGATGGCCAGGTTCACCAAGCCCCGCAAGCCCCGCAGCGAAACGGCGAAGATGCGCCGCGGTTTCAGCTGGCTCGCCGGACTCGGGGTGCTCCTGGTGGTCGCCGGACTCATCGGACTCGTCTACACGGCCGCCGTCACCCTGACCTCCATGCTCCTGTTCGGCTGGCTGCTGCTGGTCGGCGGGCTCGTCGGACTGCTGCACGCGATCCAGGCCCGCGGTTCCAGCTTCTTCTGGCTCAGTGTCATCGTCGCCGCCCTGAACATCGCCGCCGGAGTCGTGATCATCAGCCGCCCGTACGAGGCCGCCGCCGCGCTCACCATGTTCGCCGCCCTGCTGTTCCTCACCGGCGGCCTGTTCCGGGTGGTCGGCAGCGCCGTCGTGCGCGGCCCCCAGTTCGGCTGGACGCTCCTGCTGGGCGTCTTCTACCTGCTGCTGGGCGTCCTGGTGCTGGCCAACTGGCCGAGCAACAGCCAGTACGTCATCGGCGCGTTCATCTCCCTCGTCCTCCTCTTCGACGGACTCGGCCTGATCGCCACCGGCTTCGGCGGCCGCCGTGTCGTCGGCATGGTCTCCGACCAGGCGGCCTAGACGACGTACGGGCGGCGTACGGGCGACGTACGGGCGACGCACCGGCCCACGGACCGTACAACCCGAAGAGTTCGCGAAGTCGGTGCGGACGGGGCAAGAGCGGTCCCACACGTGACCGAGTCATACGCCAACGGTCGGAAACCGCTCGAAACACGCTGACTTGTGTTCAGTCCTTGGGCGAGGAGCGGTGCGTTACCAACACTCGACGTGTGGTGACAATCGAGCGCGAGGGTGGCGACCGGACGATGGACAACCACGGGCGCGGGTACGGCCCGCGCCCAGAAGGCGGCGCGGGGGCACCTCTGGACGACGGGCCGCTGGACCCACTGCCGTACGAGGGGGTCTGGCGGTTCACCGCGCCCGCCGTCGACGCCTCGGTCCCGCAGGCCCGGCACGCGGTCCGGGACCTGCTGTCGCGCCAGGGCGTTCCGGCCTCGGACGACCTGGTCCACGGGCTGCTGCTGATCGTGTCCGAGCTGGTCACGAACGCCGTACGGCACGCGGCGCTGCTGTCGCCGATGCTCGCCGTGGAGGTCGCCGTCGGCGCCGAGTGGGTGCGGGTGTCCGTGGAGGACAACCACCCCTACCGCCCGACCGCCCTGGAGGCCGACCACGCGCAGACCGGCGGCCGCGGGCTGCTCCTGGTCACCGAGATCGCCCGGGAGGCCGGCGGGGTCTGCGACGTCGAGCACACGGCGAGCGGCGGCAAGGTGATCTGGGCCGCCCTGCCGCTCAAACCCGCGCGCTGATCGCTCCGCCGGAAGCACGGTGATGAACCCGCGGGCCGGTGGGGGCCGGTCGTGCCCACGGTGGGGATCCCCCTGCTCGTCAAGAGCTTGGGGAGGAGCCTCACACCAATACGGCCCCGGACCTCACCAAGGCCGCTCAGTCCGCGTCGGCCACCACCGGCCCGCCGGCCCCCGTCGGCCGGGGCTCACCAGCCGGCCGGCCCCGTCAGCTCCCTGATCGCGGGCCGGGCCGCGTCCAGCACGGTCGGGAACCAGACGGAGAAGGTGCCCTCCGCCTGCCGCTCCGCCAGCTCCGCGGGCGTCACGAACGCCGTGGCCCCGATCTCCTCCTGGTCGGGCCGCAGCGGCGACTGCACCAGGCCGACGAAGAGGTGGTTGTACTCCTGCTCCACCAGCCCCGACCGCGGGTCCGGGTGGGTGTAGCGCACCGTGCCCGCCTCGGCGAGCAGCGACGGGGAGATCCCCAGCTCCTCGTACGTCCGCCGGGCCGCCGCCGCCATGGGCGCCTCACCGGGGTACGGGTGGCCGCAGCAGCTGTTGGACCACACGCCGGGGGAGTGGTACTTGCCCGGCGCCCGCTGCTGCAGCAGCAGCCGGCCGCGGTCGTCGAAGAGGAACACCGAGAAGGCGCGGTGCAGCTGCCCCGGTGGCTGGTGGGCGGCGAGCTTCTCCGCGGTGCCGATCGTCGCGCCGTCCTCGTCGACCAGTTCCAGCATGATCGCGTCCGCGGTGCCGCTCGACGAGCTGTGCTTCGCGGTGGCAGGTGTGATCGGCATACCCATCCTTCGCCTCGGTCCTCGAGCTCAAGTCTGCCGTACGAAACCGGCACTCCCGGCGCTTCCCGGCACCCCGCATGTCCCGCGCGGCGCCACGAGTGGGGTCCAGCAGGTCATCGTGCCCGCCCGTACCCACCCGGAACCGTTCGGGCACCCCGCGAGTTCGGGGCCGAACCCGCGGGGTGCCCGGACCGCGGAGGCCGTCAGTGGCACAGCCGGGCCTCGTGCTGGGCGTGTCCGGTCGGCTCCAGCTGGAAGGTGCAGTGCTCCACGTCGAAGTGGTCGCCGAGGCAGCCCTGCAGCTCGTGCAGCAGCTTCTCGTGCCCGATGGCGTTGAGCGCGTCGGAGCTGACGACCACGTGCGCGGACAGCACCGGCAGACCCGAGGTGATCGTCCAGACGTGCAGGTCGTGCACGTCCTCCACGCCGTCCAGGGCCAGGATGTGCGCCCGTACCTCCTCCATGTCGACGTTCCTCGGCGCCGCCTCCAGCAGCACGTCGAGGGTCTCGCGCAGCAGCTTCAAGGTGCGCGGCACGATCAGCAGGCCGATGACGAGGGAGGCGATCGGGTCGGCGGCCTGCCAGCCGGTGAGCAGGATCACCGCCGCCGAGATCATGACCGCCAGCGAGCCGAGCGCGTCCGCGGCCACCTCCAGGAAGGCGCCGCGCACGTTCAGGCTCTCCTTCTGGCCGCGCATCAGCAGCATCAGGGAGATCAAGTTCGCGACCAGGCCGATCGCGCCGAACACGATCATCAGCCCGCCCTGGGTCTCGGCCGGGGCGAAGAACCGCTGCACCGCCTCGTAGAGCACATAGCCGCCGACGCCGAGCAGCAGCAGACAGTTGGCGAGCGCGGCGAGTATCTCCGCGCGGGCGTAGCCGAAGGTGCGGTGGGGGCTCGGCGGACGGTTGGCGAAGTGGATGGCCAGCAGCGCCATGCCGAGGCCGAGAGCGTCGGTGGCCATGTGGGCGGCGTCCGCGACCAGCGCGAGGGAGTCCGCGAGCAGACCGCCGACGATCTCCACCACCATCACGGTGAGCGTGATCGACAGCGCGATGCGCAAGGCGCCGCGGTGCGCGGCCGCCGCCGTGCCGGTGGCTCCGGCGCCGTGCGCGTGCCCGTGGTGGTGTCCGGCACCCATGTGACTGACCGCCCTCTCCGTCGTTCCGCCCGGGATCACAGTCAACTACGGGTGGGGGGTATGGGGCAAAGCGGCACTGAACACCGTTGTCATGTGCCCTGACCTGCACAGAAACAAAACAGGGCTCAGGCGCCGTGGTGCCGCAGCCAGCCCCGCCACGCCGAGGAGACCATCTCGGGTACTCCGCGCCGGGCGCGCCAGCCCAGCTCCGCCGCGGCCCGCTCAGCCGAGCCGACGGCGCGCGGTGCGTCCCCGGGGCGGCGCGCCTCGACGACGGGCGGCCGCCGGTCCCCGGTGACCTCGCCGATGACCGTGAGCAGCTCACGTACCGACACGCCCTCGCCGCGGCCGATGTTCACGGTCAGGTCGCCGCCGGCCTCCGGGCCGGCCAGCCGCCGGGCGGCGGCGAGATGGGCCTCCGCCAGGTCGGCCACGTGGATGTAGTCGCGGATACAGGTGCCGTCCGGCGTCGGGTAGTCGTCGCCGAAGACGCGCGGTGCCTCGCCGCGGGTGAGACGGTCGAAGACCATCGGCACGATGTTGAACACACCGGTGTCGGCGAGCTCCGGGGCGGCCGCGCCGGCCACGTTGAAGTAGCGCAGGCAGACGGTCGCGATCCCGTGGGCCCGCCCCGCCGCCCGCACCAGCCACTCCCCGACGAGCTTGGTCTCGCCGTACGGGTTCACCGGGGCGCACGGGGTGTCCTCCGTGATGAGGTCCACATCGGGATTGCCGTAGACGGCCGCCGAGGAGGAGAAGACGAACCGCCCGATCCCGGCCTCGGCCACCGCGTCCAGCAGGGCCGCCAGGCCGCCCACGTTCTCCTGGTAGTAGCGGGCCGGCTGCGCGACGGACTCGGCGACCTGCTTGTGCGCGGCCAGGTGCAGCACCCCGGTCACCGCGTGCTCGGCGAGCACCCGCTTGAGCAGCTCCCCGTCCAGCGAGGAGCCCCGGACCAGCGGCACCTCGTCCGGCAGCCGCGCGGCGTTGCCGGCCGACAGGTCGTCGAGCGCGACCACCCGCTCCCCGGCCCCCGCCATGACCCGCGCCACATGCGCCCCGATGTATCCGGCCCCGCCGGTGATCAGCCATGTCATGGTCGTCCAGCCTATGACGGGACAACAGGCCCGCGGCGCGGGTATGCGCGGAATGCTCCGGTCTGGTGCGGAGTTTGTGACCCGGGCCCCGGATCACCGATGATGATCGCGGCAAAGGCTGCGGCAGACCATGCGAGCGGCCCGTGAACGGGCGGTGAACGCGGGCTCCCCGGCATCCGATAGCCTCTGCCGATGCCGCCCGGGTGCCACAGGCAAGCGGCGCCCCATCATGCACATGACCGGCGCGAACGCGTCGGCACCCAGGGAGTGAGTTCGGTTGTCGACCGCCATCCTCACCGGTCAGCCGGTCCCCGGATCGTCGCTCGAGAACGATCTGCGGTCCCTCGGCTTCGACGTGCGGGTCGCCACCGACAGCTCCGACGCCGAGACCCTGCTCGCCCAGGTGCCCGCCGACCAGCGGGTCGCCGTCGTCGACGCCCGGTTCGTCGGCCACCCGCACGCGCTGCGCCTGGGCCTGACCGACCCCCGCTTCCCGCTCGCCGCCGTCCCCGGCGCGGTGACCGCCCGCCCGGCCGGCCGTCAGGCGCTGACCCGCGCGCTCGCCCGCGAGAACTCCGCCGACGGCACCGCCACGGACGGGGGTCCCCCCGCGCGAGCGAAGTCGGGCGTGGGAGAGGTCGACGGCCTCGCCGACCGGATCGCCGACGCCCTGGACGCCGACGGCGCCGACGTGCACCGCCCCGAGCTGGGCAGCCTCGTCGCCGCCGTACCCGACGACCCCCAGACCCGCAACGAGGCACGGCAGGCCGTCGCCGCCGTCGACGACGAGGCCGTCCGCCTGAAGTCGACCGTCAAAGCCCGCGACGGCTTCTTCACCACCTTCTTCATCAGCCCGTACTCCCGCTACATCGCCCGCTGGTGCGCCCGCCGCGGCCTGACCCCCAACCAGGTCACCACCGCGTCCCTGCTCACCGCGCTCATAGCGGCCGGCTGCGCCGCCACCGGCACCCGCGGCGGGTTCGTCGCCGCCGGCGTGCTGCTCATCGCCTCGTTCGTCCTCGACTGCACCGACGGCCAGCTCGCCCGCTACTCGCTGCAGTACTCCACCCTCGGCGCCTGGCTGGACGCCACCTTCGACCGGGCCAAGGAGTACGCCTACTACGCCGGCCTCGCCCTCGGCGCCGCCCGCGGCGGCGACGACGTGTGGGCCCTGGCCCTGGGCGCCATGGTCCTGCAGACCTGCCGGCACGTGGTCGACTTCTCCTTCAACGAGGCGAACGCCGGAGACACGGCTGCCGCCGCCAGCACCAGCCCCACCGCCGCCCTCTCCGACAGGCTGGACAGCGTCGGCTGGACGGTGTGGGTACGCCGGATGATCGTCCTGCCCATCGGCGAGCGCTGGGCCATGATCGCCGCCCTCACCGCGGCCACCACCCCGCGGATCACCTTCTACGTCCTGCTGATCGGCTGCGCCTTCGCGGCGACGTACACCACGGCGGGCCGGGTCCTGCGGTCGGTGACCCGCAAGGCACGGCGCACGGACCGGGCGGCGCGGGCACTGGCCGACCTCGCGGACAACGGACCGCTCGCGGCCTTCACCGCCAGGCTGCAGGATCCCAACAGGCGCTGGTACATCGACCTCCCGCTGCTGCGTGCCCTGCTCGGCGTGGCGTTCCTGTCCTGGGCCCTGTACCTGGGCACCTACTGGTACATCGTCGTGGCGGCCGTCTTCTACGCCGTCTTCTCGGGCCTGGCCCTCTCCCAGCCCCTCAAGGGCCCCCTCGACTGGCTGATCCCCCCGCTCTTCCGCGCCGCCGAGTACGGCACCGTCCTGGTGCTGGCGGCCAGAGCGGACGTGCCCGGAGCGCTTCCCGCGGCTTTCGGCCTGGTGGCGGCCGTCGCCTACCATCACTACGACACGGTGTACCGCATCCGCGGCAACGCCGGAGCGCCGCCGGCCTGGCTGGTGCGCGCCATCGGGGGGCAGGAGGGGCGGACGCTGCTCGTCACCGTGCTGGCCGCGCTGCTCACCGCCGCGCAGTTCACGGTCGCGCTCACGGTGCTCGCCGTGGCCGTGGCCCTGCTGGTGCTCGCCGAGAGCATCCGCTTCTGGGTGGCCTCTCACCTGAGGGGCGCACCCGCCGTACACGACGAAGGAGAACCCGCATGATCGGCCTCGTGCTGGCGGCCGGCGCCGGACGGCGTCTGCGCCCCTACACCGACACCCTGCCCAAGGCGCTGGTGCCGGTGGGGCC
>NZ_QFDQ01000228.1 GCF_003270085.1 Streptomyces triticisoli
CCGCACCCGCTGTGTCAGCGGGTGCGGCCCGTTGCCGGGAGGAGTGATGTCACCGGTGGCCGGTGCGGCCGCGGCGGGCGACTCCGATGGTCAGCCCCATGGCGGCGAGCCCCAGCAGGGTCACTGTCGCGCCGAGCCAGCAGTTGTTCCAGATGATGCCGGCCCGTGCGGTGTGGGTGGCGGTGACGACCCAGGGGGAGATCAGCAGCCAGAGGCCGAGCGGGGCGAGGATCCACGCGAGGCGGTAGGCGCGTCCCGGGGCCATCGTGAGACCGGCCCCGATCAGGGCGATGGTGATGCCGATGATCAGGTTGTTGATCGTGATGTTCCGCTGCAGCGCGAAGTGCACGACCCAGGGCGAAATCGCGGCGTAGACGCCGGCCAGGACGATGAGTCCCTCGACGGCCATGGCCTGGCCGCTGGAGGCCGTCCGCTCCAGGCGCTCTCGCATCTCGGCTAGCTCGGGGTGCGAGGTCATTCCGGCGCCGGTGCCGGCGGTGGAGTGCTGCGGATACGACATCGCTGCCGTCTCCTCTCCATGAGATTGCGAGTTTGCTGTTGTTGCTCTATGGGTCGACTTCCCCCTTGTGTCCGCAATAGCGCTACTTGTCATAATTTTTCTCGTGAGCTGCATCACACTGAACGCCCCCTGCGGGACGTGCGTGATCGTCTGTCAATCTTGTCCACGGTGCGTCAAGAATTCGTCGAGGGCGCGTCAGGATCCGGGGAGGGCGTGTGACAGGGGCAGAGGTGCCCGACGAGTATCTGACGGGGTACACCAGGATCCTGGCCGACGTCTGCGCCACCGGCCGCCGTCTGACCCGGGAGGAGCTGGACCTGCTGCGGGCCCACGGGGAGCAGGCCGCGGAGGCCGGGCACGGCCTGCGGAAACTCGTCCGCCTTCACCTGTCCGAGGCCAGGGCCGTCGCCCCCACGCTGACGGCCACCGGAATCGACCTGGTCCTCGCCGCCGTCGAGCAGGCCGTCGACGCGTTCGCCGAGGGGCACGAGCGGGCGCAGAAGCTCGCCATGCGCCAGGAGGAGGCCGACCGCCGCGAGTTCATCGACGACCTGCTCTACGGCCGCAGCGACCTGGGCCGGCTGGCCGAACGCGCCGAGCGCTACGGACTGTTGTTCTCCCGCGCACACGCCGTGGCGGTCGCCCAGGGCGGACAGCCCGTGGACGACACCCATCCGGCCACACGGTACGTCGAGACCGCGCTGGTCGCCCGGTTCGGTGAGCGCCGCATCCTGCTGACCACCAAGGACGGCCGGCTCGTGTGCATCGCCCCGGGCGACCAGGAGGACGTCCTGGCGTTCTTCGCCAAGCAGGCGTACGCCTCCACCGACGGCGGCCGGGTCGCCATCGGACGCCCCCACCCCGGCGCCGGGGGAGTGGTCCACTCCTACGAGGAAGCCCTCAACGCCCTCCAACTCGCCGACCGGCTCGACCTGCCGGAGCCCGTCCTGCGAGCCGCGGAACTCCTGGTGTATCCCGTCCTGACCCGCGACCGGCAGGCCATGGCCGACCTGGTCCGCGACACCCTGGGGCCGCTGAGGGCCGCCCGCGGCGGAGCCCAGCCGCTCCTGGACACCCTGACCGCCTACTTCGACGCCGGCTGCACGGCCGCCGAGGCCGCGCGCCGCCTCAACCTCAGCGTGCGCGCCTTCACCTACCGTCTGGAGCGCATCCACAAACTGACCGGCGCCGATCCCGCCGACCCCGTGCACCGCTACAGACTCCAGACCGCCGCGATCGGTGCGCGCCTGCTGGGTTGGCCGGAGAGCGAGCTTTGACTGCTCCCCTCCCTGAAGAGGAGGGGATTCCTGGCTCAGGCCGCCTCCCGGAGCAGCGCTCCGGGAGGTCTTGCGCCCTCGACACCAGCCGGGTTCAGACCTGCCCGGAGGAGCATCACGCGGGCGGAGTTCTTGTCCCTGGGGGAGACGGCTCCGCACGCGGTGCAGGTGTAGGTGCGTTCCGACAGCGGCAGTACGTGCTTGGTTCTCGCTCCGCACGATCCGCAGTCCATGGTGGTGTGCGCGGGATGCACCAGACGCACGTCCCGCGCGTGCTTGCGGCCCGTCTCGGCCAGGGCCTGCTTGGTGGCGCCGATCGCGGCATCGGCCGCCTTACGCGCCATCGACGTCTTCGCAAGGAACTTGGGCCGGAAGTCCTCCACCGCGATCACGTCATGGTCGCGCACGACCTTCTTCGCCCTTCCCCAAGCTCTCCGACAAGCTCCGAGCAGGGGAGACCCCATTCGCCCCGTGTCCTGCCGCTGCCGGGCGATCTTCGCATACGTCTTCGCCCGCCACCGCTTCGCCTGCCGGTAGCCCTTCGAGGCGGCCTGCCCCTTCTTGGGTTTGCGGCGGGCCATCATCCGGTCGTAGCGGGACAGCCTCTCCTTCGCCTTGCGGCCGTGCTGGGGGTGGGGGAGGTCATGGGCGTCGGAGGTGGTGGTGGCGGTCTCCCGCACGCCCCAGTCCACGCCGAGCACCGCGCCGGTCGGCGGCAGCGGCTGAAGCGGGGCGGGGACGACGAACGAGGCGTACCAGTGGCCGAGGTGGTCGCGGTACACCCGCACCGAGGAGGGTTCGGCCGGCAGCTCGCGGGACCACACCACGGTCAGCACGATGCCGCCCGCCAGGTGCAGCCGGCCGTCCTTGAGGCGGAACCCGCGCCGCGTGTAGTTCAGCGTCGGCTCGGCCTCGTGCTTCTTCCTGGGCCGGGGCATGCCGGCCCGCCGCCGCACGGGCAGCCGGTCCTTGAGGTCCTGCAGGGCCTTCGTACGGGAGGCGGCGAAGTCACGGACGGTCTGCTGCTGCGGCACCGAGGCGCCCGCGGCCAGCCACGGGGTGACGGCGCGGGCCCGGGTGAGCATCCGGTCCAGCCGGGCCGGACCACACGCCTCCCCCTCCGCGTGGGCCTTCTTCGAGCGGGCCACGCACTCGTTCCAGATCCACCGGCACCGCGCCCACTCCGCCTCCAGCCCGGTACGGGCCGTGGCCGACACCCGCAGCCGGTACGTGTACCGGGCATGCCCACCCCCGTCGGCCTCCCCCACCGCCATCCCGGTCACCCCCGGCCCTTGCCCCGATCACCCGACGCCCGCCAGGCGACCGTACACACGACACCCGAACAGCCGCCCCCTCCTCCCGTCACCATCACCCCGACCAGCGAACAAGAGCACACACGTTCGCCCGGCTCCGCTGAGCAGGATGTCGGGGCGCTCCGCGCCGCTGTCGCGGGATGCGATTCTCCCCCGCAGGCGGGAGGTACCCCCACCCCGGAGTGAACGCCGGGGCCTCCTCGCCAGAGATCAGGTGAACACGGCGGCGCCGCCCCTTGCTAGGCCCCCTCGACCGCGTCCAGCACGTGGGGCGCCGCCGCCACTGACCGGTGGCCATCACCCGGCCGTCCGAGGACGCACATGCGAGACGTCCCCGGACGGCTCTCGCCGTTCACTCCACTGACCCCTCACAGGAGGCGTTCGCCGGCGGACGGGGCAAACCTGGAGCACGACGGATGACCTTCCCGTGCGGGGCGTCGTCCGTGCCGGCCGCGCAGCCGACCGGCGGACCGGCGGGCCGCACCGCACCGGCTCCGCCACGTCCGCCGCGAAGCACCGCGGCCGCAGGTCACCGCCCCGGACGAGGAAAGGTGCGATGGACGCCATCGAACTGCTGAAGCACGACCACCGCATGGTGGAGCAACTGTTCCGCGACTACCACGCCGCGGCCTCCCGGACCCAGCGGCGCGGAGTGGTCGAGCTGATGGTCCGCGAGCTGTCCAAGCATGCGGCGCTCGAGGAAATGATGCTCTATCCCCTGGCCAAGAAGGTGCTTCCCGACGGCGCGCGGAAGATCGACGAGTACCTGAGCGAGCACATGGCCGTCAAGAAGCTGCTGCTCGCCCTCGACAAGCTGCCCGCCGGAGACGAGCGCGAGGCCGACCTCATGGCCCAGCTCAAGCGGGAGATCGACGAGCACATCCGCGAGGAGGAGGGCGAGACGATGCCCGAACTCCGCGCCCGCGTCCCCCAGGAGAAGCTGGACGAACTCGGCCGGCTCCTCGGCCGGGCCAAGCAGACCGCCCCCACCCGGCCCCACCCGAACGCCCCCGACCAGCCCCCCGCGCTCACCGTGCTCGGGCCGGTGGCCGCCGCCTACGACCGACTCCGCGACCGTCTCCAGGGGAGGCCGAGCACATGACCATCGCCAGCGGTACCACCGAAGTCAGCCGGGAGCCCGAAGGCGCCCACGAGCGGGCCGGCTTCGACGAGATCCACATCCTCTGGATCTCCGAGGGCATGAGCTGCGACGGCGACACCGTCTCCATGACCGCGTCGGGCCAGCCGGCGATCGAGGACATCGTGCTCGGCCTGATCCCCGGGCTGCCGAAGGTGCACCTCTACAACAAGGTGCTCTCGCCGAGCCTGGGCGGCGAGGACTTCCTCGCCCCCTTCCGGGCCGCGGCCGCCGGGGAACTCTCCCCGTTCATCCTCGTCATCGAGGGCTCGGTCCCCAACCAGAACATCATCGAGGGCGACGGCTTCTGGACCTCCTTCGGCAACGACCTGGAGACGGGCGAACCGCTCACCATCAACTGGTGGATCGACCAACTCGCCCCCAAGGCGTGGGCGGTCGTCGCGGCCGGCACCTGCGCCACGTACGGCGGCATCCACGCGATGGCCGGCAACCCCACCGGCTCCATGGGCCTCGCCGACTACCTCGGCTGGGACTTCAGGTCGCAGGGCGCCCTGCCCATCGTCAACGTCCCCGGCTGCCCCATCCAGCCGGAGAACTTCATGGAGACCCTGACCTGGATGCTCTACCACGCCGCGGGCTCCGCGCCGCCCCCGCCGCTGGACCACATGCTGCGCCCGCAGTGGCTGTTCGGCAAGACGGTCCACGAGGGCTGCGACCGCGCCGCGTACTACGAGCAGGGCGACTTCGCCAAGGACTACAACTCCCCCAAGTGCCAGGTGAAGGTGGGCTGTTGGGGTCCCGTGGTGAACTGCAACGTGCCCAAGCGGGGCTGGATGGCCGGCATCGGCGGCTGCCCCAACGTGGGCGGCATCTGCATCGGCTGCACCATGCCCGGCTTCCCCGACACCTTCATGCCGTTCATGGACGAGCCCACCGGCGGCAGCCTGTCGTCCGTCCTGATCAGGCCCTACGGCGCCTTCATCCGGCGCATGCGCGGCATCACCAGCATGGCCGTCAACAAGGAACCGAAGTGGCGCCACAACCAACACGAGCTGACCAGCGGGTACGACCCGCACTGGCGCGCCTGACGAGAGGAACGAGGGCCAGACCGACATGACGACTACCGAGGCTCGTGCGGCGGGGCGCAGGCCCGCGCAGATCGTGGACATGTCCTGGGATCCGATCACCCGGATCAT
>NZ_QFDQ01000229.1 GCF_003270085.1 Streptomyces triticisoli
CCCGGTGGTTCTGCCACCGGGTCCGCGCGCCGCTGTGGAGGGAATCCTGGGAATCTACTGGGAGCCGGCGGACTTCACGGCGAGGTAGCGGGCGGGGAACTCCCCTCCACCGTGGACCGCCAGGTCCGCACCGTTGACGTACGAGGCCTGGTCACCGGCGAGGAAGAGGCAGGCGCGGGCGACGTCCTCCGGGACGGCCATCCGCTCCATCGGGATGACCCGCGCCACAGCCGCCCCGCCGTCCTCCCCGTAGACGGACGCGGCGCTCTCGGTGCGGATCAGGCCGGTGGTGATGTGGTTGACCCGTACCCTCGGTGCCCATTCCAGGGCCAGCGCCCTGGTCAGGGTGAGCAGTCCGGCCTTGGCCGCCGAGTACGCGGCCGTTCCGGGCTGGGGGGTGTGCGCGGAGACGCTGCCGATGTTGATGACCGAGCCACCGCTGTCCTGGCTCTGCATGACCCGGTTGGCGGCCTGAGCGACGTAGAACGGTGCCAGCAGGTTGAGGGCGACGATCTTCTCGACGAACCGCGGCGAGACGGTGGCCGCGTCCGCGTCGGGGGACCCGCCGGCGTTGTTGACCAGCACGTCCAGCCGGCCGAAACGGTCCACCGCGCCCTCCACGAGCCCGGCCGCCGCTGCGGGGTCGCGGACATCGGCCGGGAGGAACACCGCCTGCCGTCCGTTCGCGCCGGGCAGCGCCTCCGGTTCGTTGCGCCCGCAGACGACGACGTCCGCTCCGGCACCGAGGAACGCCTCGGCGATCACAGCACCGATGCCCTTGGTACCTCCGGTGACGACGACCGCGCGTCCGGTGAAGTCCATCGGGTTGCTGATGTCCATGCTCCGTCTTTCTGTCGAGAGTGTGCGGTGCGTGGGCGGCCGGGCCGCCCCGGTCATGACCTGGTCTCCTCCCCACGCACCCCGGTGGCCAGGAGCTCCGGTGATTCCGGGCGTCCGTCGAGGATCCGGTTGGTGCGGGTGGTGACCTGCCAGCCGGTCTCACCGCGGCGCAGCCGCCAGTGGTTGGCGGTGGCGCGGCGGACGACGTAGCGGCCCTCCTCGTGCACCACCATCAGGGAGTGGCACACCGCGACCGCCTCGTCGCCGTCGACCGTGATGTGCGGCGGACCCACGACGTGCGCGCACCCTCCACGGATCCAGCCCTGGTGAGCGCTGGAGCGCACCATCGCCCGGATCTGCTCCCGGCCGGCGAGGTAGACCTCGTCGATGTCGTAGACGCCGTCCGGCTCCCAGAGCGCGGCCACCTCCTCCGCGGCGCCGCTGTCGACGAGCGGCCCGTAGGAGGCCATCAGGCGGGCGATGTCGCGCTCGTCCTCCAGCTGCCGGAGCCGTGTCTCCAGGGCGGCCAGTCGGTCCTCGGTCATGGGCTCCCCCTTGTCGGGACGTGGGTGTGGTGGCAGTGCCGACGCGGTCAGGACAGCGTGGCGGCGAGCGCGGCCAGCGCCTCCAACTGCTCGGTGTAGTGGGCCGCGGACTCGGCGGTGAGGGAGACGCTCACCAGGGTCGCGCCGGCCTCGGCGAGCTCGCGCACCGCCGCCGCGGTCCCCTCCCCGTCCCCGGCCGGATCGAGCGGCCGGCCGGGGCTCAGCACCACCTCGAACCCCTCCGGCAGATCGGCCGCGGCGACCATCTCGCCCAGCTTCGCCGGCGACAGCCCGAACGGCACCCAACCGTCGCCGTACGTGGCGGCACGACGCAGCGAACGCAACGTACGGCCGCCGATCCACAGCGGGACCCGGTCCTGCACGGCGTGCGGTTCCACCACGAAGCCCTCGTAGTCGAAGTGCTCGCCGTGGTAGACCGGTTCGCGCCGCGACAGGCTGGCGCGCAGCGCCGCGACGGCGTCGTCGGCGATCTCGCCGCGTCCCTTGAACGCCGCGCCCAGGAGGTCGAACTCCTCCTCCAGACTGCCGACGCCGAGCCCCAGCACCAGCCGGCCGCCGCTGACCCGGTCGAGGGTGCCGTAGCGCTTGGCGATGGCCAGCGGGTGGTGGTAGCCGAGCACCAGGACCTGCGTGGCGAGCCGGATGCGGCGGGTGCGGGCGGCGAGGTAGCCGAAGGTGGCGAGCGGGTCCCAGTAGGTGGCCCCGCGCTGCTCGGCGACGGCGGTCGGGACGGCCACATGCTCGGAGCAGGTGAGGTGGTGGAAGCCGAGACGGTCCGCGGTCTCGGCGATCGCACCGAGTTCCTCGATGCCGGCGGTGCGCTCCCAGGGGGAGTGGACGCCGGGGACGGCCGTGACGACGGGACTGGTGATGCCGAGCCGCATGGGCACCTCTCTTCGACGGGGCGGGACGGGATCCTCATACAAGCCGGTGCGTCCGGTGGAGGCAGGGCCCGTCCCGGTGGGCGGGAGGCCGCCGGCCGGGGGCGGCCGGAGCAGCGGTCGGAACACCTGGTCGGAACATTCGGTCAGAACACCGACGGACCGCGCAGCGTGGCTTCCGCGCCGCCGTCGGTGTAGAGCACCTGGCCGGTGATGTGGCTGTTCTCCACCGAGGCCAGGAACGCGACGGCCCGGGCGATGACCTCGGGCTCCATGTAGCCGTTCAGCGGCATCGGGACGGCGGCGTCCATCGTCTGCCTCATCACCGGGTCGTCGAAGAAGCGCGCGCTCATCGGTGTGCGTACGACGCCGGGTGCCACGACGTTCAGGGGGATCCCGGCTCCGGCCCACGCCTCGGTGACCGCGGTGCGCCGGGCCCACTGGGCCAGCGCCGACTTGGACGAGGGGTAGAGCTCGGCCTCCCGCCCGTCCGCGAGCGCGGCCCGCGCATGCACCAGGGCCCTCTGCTCGTCGCCGGCGAGACAGGCCGCCACGACGGCCGGATCCGCCGGCTGGGTGCCGGAGATCGACCCGATGACCACCGCCCGCGGGGCCGGCGAGGCAGCCAGCGCCGGCCGGAGGGCGGTCACGAACTCGGTGACACCGAAGTAGTTCACGGTCACCATGGCCTCTCCGGGCACGGCGGTGCCGGCGCAGGCGACCACGGCGTCCACGACGCCGCCGGCCGTCCGCGCCGCGGCCTCGGCGGCCTCGGTGCGGCCCGCCGGCGTGGACAGGTCGGCGACGACGTCGGCGCCGCGCAGGTCGACCCCGATCACCCGGTCGCCCTCCGCCCGGAGCAAGGCGGTGACAGCGGCTCCGATCCCGGAACCGGCTCCGGTCACGACGATGCGGCGGGTCATGAATTCTCCTCAGGTGTCGACTCAGGTATCGGCTCGGGTGACGACCGGTCACGTGCCGGACCGTCAGGTGTGCGAGCCCCCGTCCACCCGGAGCTCGGCACCGGTGAGGTAGGAGGCGTCGGGGGAGGCGGCGAAGGCGATGGCTCCGGCCAGCTGCTCGGGCGTGGCGGGTCCCATCAGCGAGCGGATCCGCCCGTAGTACGAGAAGTCCAGGTCCCCCGGCGTGACGGCCCGCGTCAGCGGTGTCGCCACGGTGCCCGGGGACACCGGGACGACGCGGATCCCGCGCCCGGCCAGTTCGGCGGCCAGGGTGAGGGAGAACGCGAGCACGGCGCCCTTGGAGGCGGCGTACGCGCTCATGTAGGGGTTGCCGTGCGCCGCGGCGCTCGACGCCACGTTGACGATGACACCGCGGCCGTGGGGCAGGTGAGGGACGGCCTCGCGACAGAACAGCGCCGTCCCCACGAGGTTCACGTCGAAGAGCTGGCGCAGGTCCGCGACCGTCAGGCTCTCGATCGGGGTGGTGCGGTGGATCCCCGCGACGTTGACGAGCACCTGGACGCCGCCCAGGCTCTCGACGGCCGACCTGACGGTGGCGACGACCGACTCCTCGTCGGTGACGTCGGCGGCCCGGGTGACGATGCGGCCCGGTCCGTCGGCGGCTGCCACGGTCCGGGCCAGCCCGTCCTGGTCGCGGTCGACGGCGAAGACGTGAGCGCCCTCGGCCACGAGACGTACGGCGGTGGCCCGCCCGATGCCGGAGGCGGCGCCGGTGAGCAGGACTGGGGTGGCGTCGAAACGGTTCACGCCGCGGACGCTAGGGGACCGTGCCGGACTCCGGGGCGGCCGTTCCCGGTGACCGGGAGGGCGGGGGCCGGCGGTCGGCCGTCGCCGGGTCCAGCAGGAGGCGGCAGGCGAGGCGGATGTCCTCCTCCGCGATCTCGAACGTGGTCCGCTCGTTGAGGATCGTCGTGAGGATGCCGTACCACGTCTGCTCCAGGATGCGCACCACGCGCATGTCACGGTCCGAGGGATGGGCGATCCCGGCGGTGCGCAGGAGCAGGTGGCGGAACATCTCGTCGGCCTGCCGGGCCGCGGTGCTGCCGCCGACCGCCACGATGTTGTTCGACTGCATCATCGCCAGCGCCAGCAGCGGCCGCTCGAGCAGTTGCCGGCTCGCCCCCACCAGCAGTTCGCAGACGGCGTCGACCGGGTCCGGTCCCGGCCGCGGCACCGGGTTGCCGTCGCTGAGCCGCATGACCTGCTCGTGCATGACGGCGGCGAACAGGTGCGTCTTGGAAGGGAAGTAGCGGTAGAGGGTGGCGATCGCGACGTCGGCCTCCCTGGCGACGTCGTGCATCTGCATCCGTTCGAAGCCGTGCCGTGCCCCGAGTCTCGCCGCGGCACGCAGCATCCGCGCATGGCGCTGCTTCTGCCTGGCGGAGGTGGGCTCCGCCGGCGCTCTCACTTCGCCGACTCTGGGCAAGGGCTCCCCCTTTCCGGTGCCCCGCATCATGCTCCGCTCCGCCGGTGCGGGCCCGGGGGTTGCCGGTGAGTGGGACTTCCCGTCGCCGGCATGCGGGGGGCTGGGGTTGGCTGGCCGGAGCCTCCCCCGAAGGAGATCCATGCCGGCCGACCATCACGAGGAGTACGGCGACGCCGCCGGACGCGGAACGAGCGCGAAACCCGTGGCCGCCCAGGTGCCCGGTCGCCCGGGGGCAGGCGCCGCGCCCGTGGGGACCGCGCCCACGGCGACCGGGCACCTGGGCCGCCGCCGCGGTACCGCGGTGCTGGCGGTGGTGTGCTTCGCCGGGGTCACCGCGTCACTCCTGCACACCTTCGTCGTGCCCGTCGTCCCGGATCTCCCGCGGCTTTTGTCGACCACTCCGGAAGGCGCCTCCTGGGTGCTCGTCACCACACTGCTGGCCGGTGCGGTCGCCATGCCGGTGTCCGGCCGGCTCGGGGACCTGTTCGGCAAGCGCCGCCTCCTGGGCTGGTGCCTGCTCATGATCGTCATCGGCTCGGTGTGCTGTGCGACGGCGGACTCGCTGATCCCCGTGCTGTTCGGCCGGTTCCTCCAGGGCCTGGGCATGGGGGCCGTCTCGCTCGGCATCAGCCTCATGCGCGACCTGCTCCCGGCCGACAGGGTGGTGACCGGGGTCGGTGTCGTCAGCGCGACGCTCGGCATCGGGGGAGCGGTCGCCCTGCCCCTCGGCGGGGTGCTCATCGAGCGCTGGGGATGGCACTCGGCGTTCTGGGTCGCCGCCGGCCTGGGCGCCCTGTGCCTGCTGGCGCTGTACGCCGTGGTGCCGGAGTCCCCGCAACGGCACCGCGTGCCCGTGGACCTGCCCGGGATCGCCGGCCTCGCCCTCGGCGTGAGCGCCCTGCTGATCGTCGCCTCCCGGGGCGGGGTCTGGGGGTGGGGGAGTGCCCGGGCGATCGGCCTGGCCCTGGGCGCGGTTCTCGTACTGGTGCTGTGGGCGTGGCACGAACTGCGGCGCCCCGAACCCCTGGTCGATCTGCGGGCGTCCGCGACCCCGGGGGTCCGCTGGGTGAACCTCACCGGCCTGCTGCTCGGCTTCGGGATGTACGTCCTGCCCCTGACGTTCCCCGTGATCCTGCTCGCCCCGCCGGAAACCGGGTACGGCCTGGGCCGCTCCGTCGCCGACGTCGGGCTGCTGCTCGCCCCGGGCGGCCTCGCGATGATGGTGGCCGCGCCGCTCTCGACGCGGATCTCGCGGGCCCACGGCGCCCGCGTCACGCTCGCCCTCGGCGGTCTCTGCAGCAGCGCGGGCTACCTGCTGGTCCTGTTCCTGCCGACGCATGCGTGGGTGCTGTCCGCAGCCTGCGTCGTCTGCAACGCGGGCGTCGCCTTCGGATACGCGGCCATGCCGATCCTCATCATGGACGCGGTCCCGGTGACCAGGACCGCCGCGGCCAACGGCCTCAACGCGCTGATGCGCGCATTCGGCCTGGCGGTCTCCGGCGCGGTGGTCGGCGCCGTTCTGACCGGGGCGACGTCCCTGGTCGACGGCGCCCGGCTGCCTGCGGGGAGCGCGGTGCACACCGCGCTCCTGCTCGGTGTCGCGGCCGGCCTCGCGGGCACCCTCTGCGCCGCCCTCGTCCCGCGGACCCCGGCCCCGTGATCCGTGCCCACCGGCCGCGGGTCTCACCGAACCGGGGCGCGCGGGTGCGGAGGGTCAGGGCCGGACGGCCGTCCGGATCACCTTGCCGGTCGCGTTGCGGGGCAGGCTCTCGGTGGTGAGCCGCCAGCGCACCGGCACCTTGAAATAGGCCAGCCGGTCCGCGACGTGGGCGCGCAGCGCCTCCTCGGTGACGCCGGATCCGGGCGCGGTCACCACGACGGCCGCCGGCTCCTGGCCCAGATCGGGGTGGGGGACACCCAGCACGAGGCACTCCGCGACGTCGGGGTGCTCGGCCAGCACGGCTTCGATCTCGGCGGGGTAGATGTTCTCCCCGCCGCGGATGATCAGGTCCGAGCGGCGGCTGCTCAGGTACAGGCGCCCCTGCTCGAGGCGGCCGATGTCGCCGGTGCGCAGCCAGCGGTCCTTGCCGACGGTGCGCTCGGTGGCCTCGTCGTCCCCCCAGTAGCCGAGCATGTTGTAGGCGCTGCGGACGCAGATCTCCCCCTCCTCGCCCTCGGGCAGGGGCTCTCCGAGAGGATCGCGGATCTCCAGCTGGACGCCGGTGACCGGCCGGCCCAGGGTGCCGGGCGCCTCGGCGAGGTCCTGGGGGGTGGCCACGGCGATCGCGGTGCAGGTCTCGGTAAGACCGTAGCTGTCCACGAGGGAGTCCTTCGCGAACGGCAGATGCCGGCGCAGGCGCTCCTTGAACTGGGGCGAGGACGGTGCGGAGGCCAGGGAGAACGCGGTCAGCGAGGAGGTGTCGTACGAGCCGACTCCGTCGTGCGCGAGGAGCCGGTTGGCCATGGTGGGGACCGCGCCCCAGTTGGTGATGCGCTCGCGCTCCACCATCCCCAGCACGGCGTCGACGTCGAAGGCACCCTGGTGCAGGGCTATCTTGCTGCCGGTCGCCAGGCGCGGCACGGCCAGGTTGTGCAGGCTGGCGATGTGGAACAGCGGCAGGGCGAGCAGGTGGACGCGGTCCTGCGGGTTCAGCGGATCCCCGAACGCCTGCGTCAGGGCGTCGCTGAGCCGGTGGTACTCCACGACGGACAGCAGATTGCGGTGGGTGTGGACCGCGCCCTTGGGACGGCCGGAGGTGCCCGAGGTGTAGAGGATGACGGCCGGGTCGTCCTCGGCCACGTCCGCGCAGGGCAGCGGCTCCTCGCCGTACGCCGTGACGAGGCGCGCGACGTCCTCCTCGACCGAGAGCACGGGCACCGGGCAGCCGTCGAACTTGCCGGCCCGCTTCGCGTCGGCCACGACCAGGGCGGGGGCCGCGTGCCCGAGGCCGTACTCGAACTCCCGCGCCGACCACCACGCGTTGAACCCGACCGCCACGGCCCCGATCGACACCGTGGCCCAGAACGTCTGGATCCACTCGACCGAGTTGGCGGCGGCGATGGCGACCCGGTCCCCCCTGCCCACGCCGTACTCCTCGCGCAGGGCCCGGGCCAGCGAGGCCACCTGGGCGGCGTGCTCGGCGAAGGTCAGCCTGCGGTCCGCGGTGACGACGTACTCCCGGTCGGCGTACCGGACGGACTCGTGGAGCAGTTCGTGCAGGGCCCGGCGGCGGTGGGAGAACACCGGCAGGCGGGCGCCCAGGACGTCCTCCTCGGCGAGTTCGAACCGGCCACCGGGGCCGGTGAGTTCGGACATCACGGCCAGGGCGGCGGTGCGGGGGTCAGTGGCGCTCGTCATCGGGGCACTCCTCCGGGTCGCGGTCGCGCAAGTGTCGACCAGGGCCGAACCCCGATCCCGGTGTGATTCCGGTGACTGGGACACCGGGCACGGTAGCCATCCCGGGACGCCCTGGCGAGGGCTGTCCGCCCGCTGGTCCGGCACGCGGCCGAGGACCGGGGTCAGCTCCTGCACGCGCCGACCGCGGGTTCACCCGACCGGGCACCGCAACAGGGCGACCTGCATCTCCACCAGCTCCCGCACGGTCCGGGCGAGGGCCCCGGGCCCGCTCTCTCCCGCGTGGTGCCGGCGTTCGTGCTCGGCGAGCAGACGCACGGTGACCACCGCGCACCACTCCAGGCGCCGTTCGAGATCGTCGTCGGGCAGGTCCGCGAGCAGGGCCCGGATTCCGTCGTTGACGGCACGGACCGAGGCCGGGGCGGCGTAGGTGTCGCGCCAGGCCGCGCGCACGGACGGCTCGTCGGCGGCCTGGGCCAGGAACCGCAGGTAGTGCGTGCTGCTGCCCCCCATGCCCTCGACCCCCTCGACGCTCTCGGCCAGCGGCTGGACGAGCAGGGTGACCAGGGTCCGCAGGTCCGGCGGGGCCGCGGCCTGCCGCACCTGTGCCAGGAGCTCCGCCCTGCGCGCGTCCACCGGCGCCGACCGCGCGGCCACGATGGCGTCGAGAAGGCCCTGCCGCGAACCGAAGTGGTACTGCGCCGCGGACTTGTTGCGCTGTCCGGCCTCGGCGCCCACGGTCCGCAGCGAGACGGCGTCGATCCCGCGCTCGGCGAAGAGACGCTCGGCGACGTCGACGAGCAGGGAACGGGTGCTCGCTCTGGCCTCGTCCACAGGGCTTCCTCCAGTGAGTGGGACGGATCGGTTGACCATTTTAAGGCGAGCGCCTTAACGTCCGCTCGACACCACAGATGTTCCCCTCCTCGTGATCGGACGTCCGCATGACCCTCACTTTCCCCGAGAACCAGCAGGCCGCGGCCCGGGCCGCCTTCGGGCTCTTCAACCCCGCGCAGGGACGGCGCATCTTCGACCGCTCCCAGGGATCGGGATTCGAGCCCCGCGTCGTCGAGGTCGCCCCGCGCACCTGGTTCATCCAGCCCGGCATGGTGAACGTCGGCCTGTTCGAGACGGACGAGGGCCTCCTCCTCGTCGACTGCGGGTGTGCCGGCGACGGACCCGCGCTCCTGAAGGCGGTGCGCTCGGTCAGCGACAAGCCGCTGCACACCGTGGTCTACACCCACGGACACAGCGACCACGCCTTCGGCCTGTGGCCGTTCCTCGAAGCCGGGGAGCGGCCCGAGATCGTCGCGCACCGCGCTCTGCCCGCCCACTTCGACCGCTACATGAAGACCGCGGGCCTGAACGCCCGCATCAACAGCCAGCAGCCCGGCGCGGACGGCAAGGCCTGGCCCGACGCCCGTGAGGACTTCGTCTGGCCCACCCGGCTGTTCGACGACCGCCTGGAACTGACGATCGGCGGCGAGCGGTTCGTCGTCCGCCACGGCAAGGGCGAGACCGACGACGCCGCCTGGGTGTGGGCCCCCGAGCGCGGCGTCATCGCCGCCGGCGACCTGGTCACCGGCTACCTGCCCAACGCCGGCAACCCCAAGAAGGTCCAGCGGTACGCCGAGGAATGGGCCGACGCGGCCGAGGAGATGGCGTCGCTGCACCCCTCTGTGATCATCACCGGCCACGGTGACCCGGCCACCGGGACGGAGGCCATCGTCGACGAACTCACCTCACTCGCACGCTACTTGCGGATCATCGTCGACCACGCCCTGACCGGGCTCAACAACGGTGTCCTGCCCGATGAGATCGTGGCCACCCTTCGGATCCCCGAGGACCTGCGCAACCACCCGCGGCTGCCCGCCATCTACGACAAGCCGGAGTTCATCTGCCGCAACGTCATCCGCCGCTACTCCGGCTGGTGGGACGGATACCCCTCGCACCTGCTGCCCTCCTCCCAGGACGCGCAGGCCGCCGAGGTGGCACGGCTGGCCGGGGGAGTGACGGCACTGGTGGAGCGTGCCCGGGCCCTTGCCGCCACGGACCTGCGACTGGCCTGCCACGTCGCCGAGTGGGCCTTCCTCGCCGACCGGTCCGACAAGGCCGCCCAGGACTGCTACCGCGAGGTGCTGGAGGCCCGAGCCCAGGCCGAACCCTCACTGATGGCCCAGGTGAACCTCCGCGTCTCCGCCCGCTGGGTCGCTGCGGCAGCCGACGAGGCATAAGCCCCGTTCGGACGCCCGCGTCGTCCTGCTCGACGGGTGGCCGGTCCGACAGGCCGTGCTGCTTCCCTCCCAGCCCTCGCCGGGGGGAAGCAGCACGGCGCTCCGGTCGCACCTGCCGGGCGGCGCGACCCGGACGGTCCTGCCCAGGGGGCGACCGCGTCAGCGGACGTCGGCGCGGGCAGGCAGGGTCACCCGGCCGTGCCCTGCTCCCGCGCCGGCTCGGAGGCAGCCGGCCGGAGCACCCCGAAGTCGCCGATCTGGATCTGCATGTCGAACTCCCGGTGGCTCAGCCGCCAGCCGTTCTCGGTACGCACCCACCGGTCGTCGTACTCACCCATGCACTCGAAGAACTTGCCCTGCATGTCCCCGGCCCCCACGTGATGAACTCGCGCGTAGCTGAGACTCCGGGCACGATCGCCCTCGATGGTCACCCGCTCGTTGCCGAGCAGGTGCTGGGTCGGGCCGCAGCCGCCGAGGTGGTCCCGCATGACGGCCAGGATCTCGTCGACGCCTGTCCTGCCGTACCCCGTCCCGTCGGGGGTGAAGGTCTCCCGGATGGTGTCCCAGTCGCGGGCGTCGATGGCGCGCTGCAACCGGTGAAGCTGTTCGAGCACAGCCACCCGATCATGCGGCGAACCCTCACCGGCCGCCTCCCCGCCCTCCAACTGCCGCAGCCTGCGCTCCAGCAGGACCAGTCGCTCGTCGACGCCGCTCATGGGTTTCACTCCCTGTTCAGGTCGGTCGGCCCGCGATGCCGCTCGCAGCCGTCGCGGCCTTTGTAGCGTGCGGACGCCGCACCGCGCCCGACAGGTCCCGCTCAGCGGGTGACTGCGAGTCGCGTTTCCGCTGGACCGGCTCTTCGCACGGGTTTCGCCGAACACCCCGAACCGGCACCGGGACGGCCCGGACACCACTGCACCCACCGCGTCGCCGTCGACCGCTCCCGGTCAGTGGGATGCGCCACGGCGGCCGGATCCCGCTCACCCTAGCGTCCGCCCCACACCGCACGGTCCTGATCCGCTTTCCGCCCCATACGCCCCGAAAGGCGCCACGGCACCCCCGAAAACCGGAGGAAGAAATGAAGCGAGCAGCACGCGTCCGTACCAGTCTCGCCGTCGCCCTCGTCACCGGAGCGATGCTCACCTCGGGGTGCGCGTCCCCGGCGGGCGACAAGAGCGACGGCGGCAAGGAGGCGGCAGCCGAGCGCGGCCGCTACGAGTTCGGGCTCATCGGCAAGCAGGCCGAGGGCGGAAAGCCGGTCCGCGGCGGCACGCTGGACTTCGCGGACTACGCCGAGGCCCGCAGCCTCAGCCCGGCGGTCACCTACGCGACCGGTGCCTCGGGCGGCTCCGCGATGGCGGCCGTCTACGACGTGCTGATGCGCTACGACAGCGAGACCAAGGAGTACGAGCCCTGGCTCGCCAAGTCGCTGGAGAGCAACAAGGACGCCACGGTCTGGACGCTCAAGCTCCGGGACGGCGTCACCTTCTCCGACGGCACACCGCTGGACGCCAAGGCCGTCGTCGCCAGCATCACCTGGTACCAGGAGAACAAGGGCGCGGACACCGCGCTGCTCGCGCCCAACATCGCGAAGATGCAGGCGGCCGACGACTCCACCGTGGTCTTCACCATGCGCACCCCCTGGGCCAAGTTCCCCGCGATGCTCGCCAAGGCCGCCGGCATGATCGTGGCCCCGGCCGCCTACGCCGGCAAGGAGTTCAAGCCGATCGGTGCCGGTCCGTTCGTACTCGACAGGCATGCCCCCCAGGAGGAGATGATCCTCAAGGCCAACAAGAAGTACTGGAAGGGCGCACCGCACCTCGACGCGATCCGGTTCTTCTGGCCGCTGTCGGACGAGGCCAAGCTCGATGCCCTCAAGGACGGCACCGCGGACGTGACCTACGTGCGCAGCGCCGAGGTGGTGGACGAGGCCGTCAAGGCCGGCCACCCGGGTGAGCTGACACTCAGCAGCCTGGGCAGCGTGATCAACATCAACAGCCGTGAGGGCCGGCCCGGGCACGACGTCCGGGTGCGCAAGGCGATCGCCCTGGCGCTCGACCCGGACCTCGAGAGCAAGCGGGCTTTCAAGGGCAAGGGCCTTCCCGGCAAGGAGATCTTCCCGCCCGAGTCGCAGTGGCACTCCAGCGTGAAGCCGCTCGGTACCGACATCGAGCAGGCGAAGAAGCTTGTGGCCGAGGCGAAGAAGGACGGTTTCGACGGCAAGCTCACCTACCTGGGCGGCACCGACCCCCTCAACCGCACCCAGGCGGTCATCACCAAGTCCATG
Organism: Streptomyces triticisoli; assembly: GCF_003270085.1. GTDB lineage: Bacteria > Actinomycetota > Actinomycetes > Streptomycetales > Streptomycetaceae > Streptomyces > Streptomyces triticisoli. The sequence continues at coordinate 12,570 of NZ_QFDQ01000229.1, forward strand.
CTCGAGCAGGCCGGGTTCACGGTGAAGTTCGACCTGGCAACCTCGATCGCGGACCGGGTGAAGAAGACCTACGTGGACCACGACTTCGACCTCAGCCGTGGTGCGTCGAGCGTCTCCGAGGGCGACCCCTACCACCGCCTGCAGATATCCATGAACTCGAAGAGCTTCGGCAACCCCGGGGGCTACGCCGACCCCGAGATGGACAAGCTGCTTGACGTGCTGCACGGCGCGAAGGACGACCAGCAGAGGCAGAAGGCCATCGACGACATCCAGACCCGGGTCAACGAGACCGTGCCGATGGCGAACCTGGGTGCCAGCGCGTCGTTGACCGCGTGGGGCGAGAACGTGCACGGCATCGTGCCGACCGACGAGTACATGACCCTGTTCGGTGAGGCCTGGATCGGCAAGTGATCCCAGGAGGGCCGCCCGTTCCCGCTCACTGGGACGCGCCCGGACCCGGCGGCCCTCCCCGACCGTAGCGTCACGTCCATGTGAGCGCCCTGTGATGCGGCCCACCCCCACCCGCAGCCCCGCAGTCACGGGGACCCGGCTCCACTCGAGCACCGCGTCCCCGTGGCGCGGCTCGCATCGACCGGCGTGCCGGCACGCAGATCTGGAGGAAGCATGAGTCTCGCGACGGTGCGCAGACTGGCCCTGGGGGCCGCCGAACTGGTGGGAGTGCTGCTCATCGTGAGCATCGGGGTCTTCTCCCTGGTGGTCCTGTTGCCCGGTGACCCCGCGGTCGCCATCCTCGGGCCGGGGCACCCGCCCTCCGCCTACGCCGAGCTCCGCCAGGAACTCGGCCTCGACGATCCGCTGCTCACCCGCTACCTCCACTGGCTGGGCGGCGTCCTCCAGGGGGACCTGGGACGCTCGATCGTCCCGCCCCAGGGCGAGGTGTCGTCCCGTCTGGTCTCGGCGCTGCCGGTCAGCGCCGAGATCGCGGTCCTGGGGCTGCTGATCGCCCTGGTCATCGCCGTTCCGCTGGCCATGTGGTCGGCGTACCGCGAGGGCGGGGTGGTCGACCGGATCATCAGCGCCGGCACCTTCGGCGTCCTGTCGGTGCCCAGCTTCCTGGCCGGCCTTCTGCTCATCTGGCTGATGGTCAACTCGCTGGGCTGGTTCCCGCGTTCGGAATGGGTGCGGCTGAGCGAGGGGGATCTGCTGGGGAATCTGCACCACGCCTTCCTCCCCGCGCTGACCGTCGCCCTGGTGGAGCTCGCGATGTTCACCCGGGTGCTGCGCGGCGACCTGATCGTCACGCTCCGCGAGGACTACATCCTCGCGGCCCGGGCCAAGGGAATGGCACCGCTGCGCATCCTGGTCGCCGACGCCCTGCGCCCCTCGTCGTTCTCCCTGGTGACCCTGCTCGGCCTGAGCCTGGGCCGGCTGATCGGCAGCACCGTGATCGTGGAGTACCTCTTCTCCCTGCCCGGCATGGGGTCGCTCGTGGTCAACGCCGCGAGCCAGGGGGACTACCCGGTGGTGCAGGGGGCCGTGCTCGTCATCGCCTTCATCTACGTGGTGATCAACGCCGGCATCGACTTCTCCTACGGCCATCTCGACCCGAGGACGCGACGTGTCCATGCCTGACATCGCTCCGCGCACGCGGACCGCCTTCCCGCTGCCCCTGCTGTACGCGGCGGCGTTCGTCGTCATCGGCCTCGCACTGCTGGTGTACGGCGCCACGACCACCGCGCTGATCCCGCCCGCGAAGGTCCTCCTGGCGCTGACGGGCCTCGGCCTGCTGATGAACGGTGCCGCACGCCTGGGCAAGGCGTGGGCCGGGCCCGACTTCGACATCGTCTTCTGGTTCGCGGCGGCCTGGCTCGTGCTGCTCGGCCTGGCGGCCCTCCTCGCCCCCTGGCTGCCGCTCGCCGAGGAACGGGACGTGGCGGCCACGGTCACCGAGCCCGTCTTCGAGACCCCCACCTTCACCGGAGCCCACCCGCTCGGCACCAACGGCTTCGGACTCGATCTGCTGGCCCGGTCCCTGCACGGCGCCCGCTCCTCGCTGCTGATCTCCCTGTCCGCGGTGCTCGTCGGCACCGTCGTCGGCGGCGCGATCGGGCTGGTGGCCGGCTACCTCCGGAAGACACTGGACCGGGCGGTCGGCCTCGCGACCAACTCCCTGCTCGCCGTCCCTCCGCTCATCCTGCTCATCGCCCTGGCGACCGTGCTGGAGCCGAGCCTGCGCAACGTCGCACTCTCCCTGGCGCTGCTCACCGTCCCCAGCATGGTGCGCCTCAGCCGCGCCACCACGATGGCCTACACCAACCGGGAGTTCGTGGTCGCGGCCCGGGCGATGGGCGCGAAACGGTCGCGGATCATGCTGCGCGAGCTGCTGCCCAACGTACTGCTGCCGATCACCTCCCTGGCCATTGTGATGATCTCGGTCCTGATCGTCGCCGAGGCCTCCCTCAGCTTCCTCGGGCTGGGCATCCAGCCGCCGGAGCCGACCTGGGGAAACATGATCGCCGAGGGTGAGGGGCGCGTCTTCAAGGAGCACCCGCACATCGTGCTGGTGCCCGGAGCCTTCCTCTTCCTCACCGTGTTCGCCTTCAACATCGTCGGTGAGAAGGCCCGCCGGCGGTGGGACCCCCGGAGCGTGAAGCTGTGACCCCACCCCTGCTCGACGTCACCGACCTGCGCACGGTCTTCCACACCCCGCGCGGAGCGATGCGGGCCGTGGACGGCGTCTCGCTGTCCCTCTCCCCGGGGGAGACCCTCGGCATCGTGGGCGAGTCCGGATCCGGCAAGTCCGTCCTCGGACGCACCGTCATGGGACTGATCACCAACGGGCGCTCCACATCGGTCTCCGGATCCGTACGCCTCGGCGGAAAGGACGTCCACGCCCTCACCCCGGCACAGCGGCGGAAGCTGTGGGGCACCGAGGTGGCCATGGTGTTCCAGGACCCGATGACCTCGCTCAACCCGGTGAAGAAGGTCGGCACACACCTGTCCGAGAGCGTCCGGCTCCACCTCGGCCTGAGCCGCGCCGAGGCCCGGGACCGGGCAGTCGACCTGCTCCGTCAGGTCGGCATCCCCGAACCGTCCCGGAGGGCCGGGCAGTACCCGCACGAGCTCTCCGGCGGCATGCGGCAGCGGGTCGTCATCGCGATGGCCCTGGCCTGCAGCCCGCGCCTGCTCATCGCCGACGAACCCACCACCGCACTCGACGTCACCGTCCAGAAGCAGATCCTGGACCTGCTGCAGACGCTCGGTGAGCAACTGCGGATGGCGACGATCCTCATCAGCCACGACCTCGGCACCGTCGCCGGCCGCACCGACCGGGTCGCGGTCATGTACGCCGGCCGCATCGTCGAGTGCTCCGACACCGCGTCGGTCTTCGACCACCCCCGCCACCCCTACAGCAAGGCCCTGATCGCCTCGATCCCGCGCCTGGACACACCCCCGCACACCCTGCTGCCGACCATCGAGGGCCGGCCGCCCAACCTGCTGCACCCCCCGGCCGGCTGCCGGTTCGCCGCCCGGTGCGGCTTCGCCACCCACGAGTGCACCACCGAGGCCCCCGAACTCGTCGCCCATGGGGGAGACCACGGGGAGGAGAACGGCGGCGGCCTCGTCGCCTGCCACCACCCGCTGGGTGCCGCCACCGCGAAGGAGGTCACGGCATGACCGCGAACGGGACCGTTGCCGACAAGCCGGACGGCACCACCGCCGAGAATCCGCCGCAGCGCGCGCTCACCGCCGAGAACCTCGTCGTGGAGTTCCCGGTCGGCCGCGGCCAGAAGGTGCACGCCGTCTCCGGGGTCAGCCTCGAACTGGCGGCGGGGGAGACGCTGGGGATCCTCGGGGAGTCCGGCTGCGGCAAGTCCACCGTCGGCCGCGCCCTGATCCAGCTCCCGCCCCCCGACTCGGGCACCGTCCGCCTCGGGGACGTCGAACTGACCGGGCTGGGGCCCGAGGAGCTGCGCGAGGCACGGGCCCGGATGCAGATCATCATGCAGGACCCGGTGTCCGCGCTGAACCCACGCCGCAGGGTGAAGGACCTGGTGTGGGAGGGCCCCGCCATCTGGGGGCACGACGGCTCCGACAAGGACGCCAGGATCGACGAGGCGCTGCGGGCCGTCGGCCTGGACCCGGAGACCGTACGGGACCGCCGGCCCCACGAGCTCTCCGGCGGACAGTGCCAGCGGGTGTGCATCGCCCGCGCGCTGATGCTCGACCCGCACGTCCTGATCTGCGACGAGCCCGTCTCCAGCCTGGACGTGTCCGTCCAGGCCCAGATCCTCAACCTGCTGGAGACCACCACCCGGCGCTACGGCCTGAGCATGGTGTTCATCGCCCACGACGTGTCCGTGGTGAAGAACATCAGCGACCGGGTGATGGTCATGTACCTCGGCAGGACCTGCGAGGTACTGCCGTCCGACAACATGCACCTCCGGGCCGTCCACCCCTACACCCGCCTCCTGCTCGCCTCGCTTCCCGAGGCCCAGCGCAGCGCCCACACCGACAGCGCGGCCGAGGTGAAACAGGCCGCCGAGCTGCCCTCGCCGCTCGACCCGCCGTCGGGCTGCCGGTTCCGCACCCGGTGCCCGCTCGCCACCGACCTGTGCGCCGGCGAGGAACCCCCACTGCGGGAGATCGCCCCCGGACACCGGATCGCCTGCCACCACGCCGAGCCCAGGAAGGACATCCCGTGACCACCACAGAGACCCCCGACGTCCTCGCCCCCACCACCCTCGGACCGGTCCGGTTGCGCAACCGGATCATCAAGGCCGCGACGTACGAAGGACTCAGCCACAAGGGGCTGGTCACCCGGGACCTGCTGGACTTCCATGTCGCCTACGCCCGCGGCGGCGTGGGCATGACCACCGTGGCCTACTGCGCCGTCGCCAAGGAGGGACGCACCGACCGGCACCAGATCCACTGGACCGACGAGGCGATGCCCGGCCTGCGCAGGCTCACCGACGCCGTGCACGCCGAGGGCGCCGCGGTGTCCGCCCAGATCGGCCACGGCGGCCCCGTCGCCAACCCCAAGGGAAACGGGCTGCCGGCCCTGGCGCCGACGAAGCACTTCCACGCCACCTCGCTGAGCTGGGCGAAGGAGGCGTCCCTGGCCGACCTCGCCCGCATCACCGAGGCCCACGCCGAGGCCACCCGCCGCGCCATCGAGGCGGGCTTCGACGCCGTCGAGGTGCACCTCGGCCACAACTACCTGGCCAGTTCCTTCCTCAGCCCCCGGATCAACCGGCGCACCGACGCCTACGGCGGCACCCTGGAGAACCGGGCCCGCCTCGCCCGCGAGATCATGCGGGCGGTGCGCGACGCGGCCGGCGACCGCATCGCGGTCCTCGCCAAGATGAACATGGACGACGGTGTGCCCGGCGGCTTCTGGCTCGACGAGGCGATCCCGGTGGCGCAGTGGCTGGAGCAGGACGGCACCGTCGACGCCCTGGAGATGACCGCGGGGAGCTCCCTGCTCAACCCGATGTACCTCTTCAAGGGCGACGCCCCGCTCAAGGAGTTCGCCGACGTCATGCCACAGCCGATCAAACTCGGCGTCAAACTGGTCGGCAAGCAGAAGCTGCGCAGCTACCCCTACACCGACGCCTACCTGCTCGAGGACGCCCGCCAGATCCGGGCCGCGGTGAAGCTCCCGATGGTCCTGCTCGGCGGGATCACCGGCAAGCCGGTCATGGACCTGGCCATGCGCGAGGGGTTCGAGTTCGTGGCGATGGCCCGGGCACTGCTGCGCGAGCCCGACCTGGTCAACCGGATCCAGGCCGACGCCACCACCCCCTCCCTGTGCATCCACTGCAACAAGTGCATGCCGACCAACTTCACCGGCACCCGCTGCGTCCTGGTCGACCGGAGCACCACCCGGCGCCAGGACTGGGGAAAGCCCGCCGGCTACGTGTCCTGAGGAGCAGCACATGACCCACAGACCGGACGCCATCGCGACCGCCGCGGCGATCAGGAACGGTGAAGTCAGCGCCCGCGCCGTGGCCGAGGACGCGATCGCCCGGATCGAGAACCTGGACCCCGGGCACAACGCCGTGATCCACACCCGGTTCGACGAGGCCCTGGCCGAGGTGGACGCAGGACTGCCCGACGGGCCGCTGCACGGCGTACCGGTCCTCGTCAAGGACCTCGGCATGGAGGTCGCCGGCCTCCCCGCCACCGGCGGCAGCCGCCTCTTCTCCGAGGGGCTCGCCACTCGCACCAGCGAACTCGTGGCCCGCTACCGGCGCGCCGGGATGGTGGTCCTCGGCACCACCAACACCCCCGAACTCGGCCTCAACGCCAGTACCGAGCCGGCGCTGTACGGCCCGACCCGCAATCCGTGGAGCGCCGCGCACTCGCCCGGCGGCTCGAGCGGCGGATCGGCCGCCGCGGTGGCGGCCGGAATGGTCCCGGTCGCGCACGCCAGCGACGGCGGGGGATCGATCCGCATCCCGGCAGCGGCCTGCGGGCTGTTCGGTCTCAAACCCAGCCGCGGCCGGGTGTCACCCGCTCCCCGGCCGACCACCCTGTCCGGACTGGTCTCGGCACACCACGCCGTCACCACGACGGTGCGCGACAGCGCCCTGCTCCTCGACATCGCCGCAGGCCCGCTCCCCGGGGACGCGTACGCCGCCCCCACGCCCGCCGGCTCCTTCACCGCCCTCGCACGGCAGGACCCCGGCCGCTTGCGGATCGGCCTGATCACCGGCCTTCCGGGCGGTCCCGCGGTGCACCCCGAGCCGGCCGCGGCCGTGACCGCCGCGGCCCGCCTGTGCGAGAGCCTCGGCCACGAGGTCACCGAGACGACCGCCGCCTACGACCCGGGGGACGTCGCCCGCACCTCGGCGGTGCTCATGGGAAGCGAGCTGGTCGCACAGATCGAGGCCCGCCTGGAGCAGCTCGGCCGCCCCCTGGCCGACGACGACATCGAACCGTTCACGCGAGTCGTCCACGACACCTACCGGACGCTCACGGCCGCGGACGTCAGCCGGGCGCTGCGGCGCATGCAGGAGATCGGCTGGGAGGTCGGCGCCGCGTTCCGGACGTACGACGTCCTGCTCGGCCCGACGCTCGCCCGGCCGACGCCCCGGCTCGGCACCCTCGACACGAGCCGACCGGAGTCGATCTACGAACACGCTTCGGTCCACTCCGCGTTCACCAGCGTCTACAACGTCACCGGCATGCCGGCGATGTCCGTCCCGTTCGGTCACGACGGCGAGGGCCTTCCGCTGGGTGTGCAGTTCGCCGCGGACCTCGGCGGTGAAGGGCTCCTGCTTTCCCTGGCCACGCAGCTCGAGCAGGCCGCCCCCTGGCCGCTCGGCGCCCCGGCCGCCGGGCCGGAGTGAGGACCGGGGCCCTTCCGCCCGCCGGGCAGAAGGGCCCCGGTCCCGGGGCGGCCGGGGTCAGGCGCCGAGACGTTCCAGGACCTCGGTGGCCTCGCGGACGATGCGGGAGATCAGCTCGTCGCAGCCGGGCAGGTCGTCGATCATGCCGACCACCTGACCGGTCGCCATCACGCCCCGCTCGGGGTCCCCTTCGAGGAGCGCCGTCCGGTAGAGCATGGGCGCGTTGGCGGCCATCACGACCTGGCTCCAGGTCAGGCCCTGGCCCTTCTTCATGGCCCAGCCCTCCCGGACCATGTCGCGCCACGCGGTGCCCGACATCTTCCGGAAGCCCTGGGCGTTGCGGGCCGCCCGGAACAGCCGGCCCGCGGCCGTGCTCTTCTCCAACGCCGCGACCGGGCCACCGCGCACGACCCGCTGGGGCACCCCGTCGATCTGCCGGGTCAGCACCGTGTCGTCCACGGTCTTGCTGAGGTAGACCTCCTTGACGGCCTGGGCGACCGGCGAGTCGGAGGTCAGCAGGAAGCGCGTGCCCATGGCGACGCCGTCGGCGCCGTAGGCCAGAGCCGAGACCAGGCCGCGCCCGTCGAAGTACCCGCCCGCGCCGATCACGACGATGCCGACCGCGTCGACGACCTGCGGCAGCAGCAGGCTGGTGGGGACCTGACCGGTGTGCCCACCGCCCTCGCCGCCCTGGACGATGACGGCGTCGGCCCCCCAGGAGGCGACCTTCTCCGCGTGCCGCCGCGCACCGACGGAGGGCACCACGACCATGCCCGCCTCCTTGCATCGGGCGATCAGGTCCGGCTTGGGGGCCAGGGCGAAGGAGGCGACCTTGACACCGGTGGCGATGAGCAGGTCGATGCGCTTGCGGACGTCGGGCTGGTCGGCGCGGAGGTTGACCCCGAAGGGCCGGTCGGTCAGGGACTGGACCCGCTCGATGGCGGCGGCCAGTTCCTCGTACGAGAGCAGACCGGCCGAGAGGATGCCCAGCCCGCCGGCGCGGGCGGTGGCCGCGGTCAGTCCCGCGTCCGACACGTACCCCATGCCGGTCTGCACGACGGGGTACTCCACGCCGAACAGCTCGGTGGCCCGCGTCTTCAGCGCCGGGTGGGGCTCCTGGTGTCCGCTCATGCCGGGACTTCCCTGTCGCGGAGCCCCCGCGGGTCGATGACCTCCCGGATCAGAGTGAGCTCCTCGTCGGTGGGCAGCCGGGTCTCGGGCACCTCGCCCTCGACGACCAGCGGGAAGCCGGTGGCCTCCTGCACCTCCTCCACGGTGACCCCGGGGTGGACCGAGACCAGCCGCATCGCGCCGCTGCCCGGCTGGAAGTCCAGGACGGCCAGGTTGGTCACCACGCGGCGCAGGTCGTGGAAGCGCCGGGCCGCGCTGCCGCCCTTGGCCGCGGAGTCGTTGCCGACGCCGGCGACCATGTCGACGGCCGGGACGAACACCCGGGTGCTGTGCTTGGGCGCCCAGTAACTCGTGGGGTGGTGCACCGAGTTGCCCGGGGCGCCGCGGACCCCGACCAGCTGCACGGTGGGCCGGTCGTGGTCACCGAGGGCGGAGATGTTCACATTGCCCTGGGCGTCGATCTGGACCGGGATCATGATGACGTGCCGCTTGCCGTTCCAGACCAGGTCGAAGATCCCCCGGAACGGGGACCAGGCCTCGACCACCCCCTCGGCCGGCTCGCCGACCGCCCAGGTGCCCCGCACGAAGTGCGCCTCGCCGTCGGTCAGCAGCAGGTCCGGCGAGAAGGTGTGCCGGGCCAGCCGGGCCCCGATCGCCGGGATCGTCCCGAACGCGCTGGCGAGGATCTCGCCGTTGTCGCGGAAGAGCTCGGCGCACGCGACCGCGCACACCTCGGCCCTGGTGACGTCACTCATGCCGACTCCTTCTCCTGCTCACGGGCCACGGCGCGCTGGTACGAACTCTCGTCACCGGCCAGGTACTTGGCGTGGAAGTCCGCCCACGCCCCGGCGGACTTCCCGGCCGCCGCGTACTCCCGCTGGAACGCCTTGTCCACGCCGTAGTCGGGCGCGCACGAGGTGAAGTGCGCTCCGTTGGGAGCCTCCACCACACCGTCGACGAACAGCCGCCGGACCACCACCGTCGCGGGGTGTGCGGAGGCGGTCAGCTCCTCGGTGGGCACGATCCGCTCGCAGGAGACGTACGCGTGCTCGGCGGCCATGCAGAACATGTCGTCGAAGTACGGGTCCGGGCCCAGGAACTGGGCATTGCCGGCGGCGTCGGCGCGGTTCAGGTGCACCAGGGCCGCGTCGAGGGGGATGGCGGGTACGGCCAGCAGCTCCTCGTCGCTGCCGTAGGGGTCGGCCACCAGCCGCAGGTCGGGGTTGACGGTCATCACGTCCGACCCGAGGCCGGCCCGGGTGGGCAGGAACGGCAGCCGCAGCGCGGCCGCGTACAGCCCCCACTGGAGCATGCCCTCGTCGTACTCGGCCACCTCGACCGTCCCGTTCTGGCGGGCGGCCCGGAAGTGCGGGTCGAGCGGGACGGAGTCGAGCGTGACGAACCCGAAGATCAGCTTGCGCACCTTGCCGGCGGCGCAGAGCAGGCCGACGTCCGGCCCGCCGTAGGAAACCACGGTGAGGTCCTTCAGATCCGATCGCAGGATCTCCCGCACCAGGGACATCGGCTTGCGGCGCGAGGCCCAGCCCCCGATCCCGATGGTCATTCCCGACCGGAGGCGGCCGACCACCTCGGCCTCGGTCATCCGTTTGTCCACGATGAGCCTCTCCCGACTCGGCACTCGGCCTTGCTGACGTAGCAAGCGCTTGGTTGGCTCCAGGGTAGCCTCATCCCACACCACGGCGTCAACCGGCAGCGAACCGGCATGAGGAGAATCACGCTTCGCCACCCAGGACGCCCTCCAGGACGTCGCACGGCACGCGACGGCGCCGGACTCGTACGCACCCCTCGTGTCCGGCCCCGAGGAGGCGTTCGCCGGGCAGAGCCCCGGGCTGCGGTGTACAAGGCGGCGCGGTCCTCGACCCCCGCAACCGGTCACCCGGTCGCAACCGGGCGGTACCGCACGTCCACCGCGGCCGAGCGGTCACCGCCGTTGAGCAGCTCGAGCCGGACGGGGACGCCGCCGGGACGGTCGAACAGCCGGATTCCGTCGCCGAGCAGCACCGGCGCGATGTGCAGGTCGATCTCGTCGATCGGTCCGCGCTCGAGGAGCTGCCGGCCGATCGTGGGCGAGAAGACCTCGAGGTTCTTGCCTCCGGCGGCCTCCGGCCCGATACGGACGGCCTCGGCCACGTCGCAGCTCAGGAACGTCACACCGGCGACGGGCTGCGCGTCGTCGGGACGGTGCGTGAGAACGAAGACCGCCCCTGCCACGCGCCGCCGTGGATGCCGCCGACACCGGGGTGGGCGTCAAAGCCTCCCGGCCTCCCAGCACGGCGCCGGTCGTCTCCGCGTACTCCTCGACGAGGCCGGGACGCAGCGAGAACCCCGTCATCCAGTCCATCGCACGGTTCGGCCCCGCCACGAACCCGTCCAGCGACATCGTGAAGTGCCACAGCACCTTCCCTCCGGCGGTCTGCCGCTCGGTGTCCGCCAACGACCGGGTGGACACGATCGATTCTCTCCTCGGTGGTCACTGTCACCGTCCCGCCCGAAAGACGCCGTCGCCCGCCTTCCAGCCGCCTCGGACGCCTTCCGTACCCGTGGACCCCGCGCGCCCACGAAACTCATCGCCGCGGCACTGAGGGCCTGGCGTCGTGATATGGCGGGAGGTGCGCGAGGATGGAAGAGGAGGCATATCGATACCGACTCCGAGGGAGGAGGAGAGGGGATGGCTACGGCAGCGCAGACCGTGCTCGAGCCCACCGAGCGTGTCCGGGCACAGAGGAAGCTGTCAGAGGCTGCTCTGACCACGCTGGAGCCCGCTGAACGTGTGCGGGCCCAGAAGGGGCAGTACAGGACCCGGAGCATGCGATCGCACACCGACCGTGTGCAAGCTCGGCAAGAGAGGGCCGGAGAGCCCCATCCTGACGGCGGGGGTGTCCGCCTGCACACCCGCACGTTCCACCCTCCGATTCCGATCCCGTACCTCAGCGTGGAGAAACTGCCCGCCCGCCTGGAGGACCTGCCCGCCCGGATGGAGAACCTGCCCGCACGGGACCTGGTCTTCTACGGGGGTTTGGGAGCGCTCGCTGTCGCGGGGGCTCTTGAGTGGCCGGTCGCCCTGGCCGTCGGGGGAGCCACCTGGCTGGTGCGCAGCAGGCGGAAGGAAAAGCGCTGAAGCGCGGAAGAACAGGTGCGGAGCGGTGCCCGGCAGCGCAACCGCTGCCGGGCGCTCCCGGACACCCTGCCTGATCGCAGGCGTGCTCGTGCGCGCGGCCGCCCTGTACCGAGGTGCCGCTCCCGCGCCGCACCGACATGGTCGGCATCGTCCCCGCCTACCTGCCCCGGCGGTCGGCACGGCGCCGGCCGAGCAGCACGACGAGTGGACCGGAGCCTGCCGCCGCGGTCGCCGCCGGACGCCCGGCTCACCAGGCGGCCGGGCATGTCGACGGCCAGGTGACCTCACGGCCAGGGCGACCTGGCGCCCCACGAGGACTCCAGCGCCCTCGGCCGGCCCCTCGGCCATCAGGCCCGCGTCGCCCACTTCGTGATCCGCAACCTCGTTGCGGCCGAACCCGGCCCCGCACCGGCCTGGAGACCTCATGGACTCCGCCCAGCCCGAGAAGTTCCGCGGCGCGCTGCCCACCGTCCAACGGCTCACCGTGTTCCGCGACACGGCCGCCGAACGCGTCCGCGCCCGGACGGATACCCCGTCCTCAACTCCCTTCGTGTGAGCCGTACGCCCCCGGGGGCCGGGCAGAGCGGGCAGGAGGCCACCCCGTAGGCTTCTCCCGCCAAACGTCGGTGCCGCCGGAAAGGAGCCGACGGCACCGACGGCCGGGTGGTCCGAGGAAGGGGCCGGGGGGGGAGACCATGAACGCCGGTGTACAGCGCGGCGCGATCGCCGCCGTACAGGTACTCGGCCTCGCCGTCTGGTTCTCCATGTCGGCCGTGGTTCCCACACTGCGCAGCGAGTGGGGGCTCGACTCCGCCGACGCGGTATGGCTGACCGCGTCGGTCCAACTCGGCTTCGTCACCGGTGCGCTCACGTCCGCCGCCCTCACTCTCGCCGACCGTCTCCCGCCCCAGCGTCTCCTGGCCGGCGGCGCCGCCGCAGCGGCCGTGTGCACGGTGCTGCTGGCCGTGTCGGTCGATCGGCTCGCCACAGCCGTTCCACTCCGCTTCGTGACCGGCGTGTGCCTGGCCGGTGTCTATCCGGTCGGCATGAAACTCATGGCTTCCTGGGCGCATGGCGCCGCACGCGGCAAGTCCATGGGGATGCTCATCGCCGCCCTGACGCTCGGATCGACCCTTCCGCATCTCATCGCCGGCGTCGGGTCGCTGCCCTGGCGGGGCGTTCTCCTGGTCGCGGCGGCAGCCGGACTGCTGGCCTCCTCCATCGCGCTGGCCCTCATCCGCGTCGGTCCCCATGCCGCCCCGGCCGCGCCCGCCCGCAACCCCCGCTACGCCCTCACCATGTTCACCCAGCGCGGCCCCCGCTCGGCCAACCTCGGCTACTTCGGGCACATGTGGGAGCTCTATGCCCTGTGGACCTGGATCCCCGCCTTCCTCGCCGCGACGGACAGCGCCGGTCTCCTTCCCGGATCGGTCGAGGTCACCGTGTTCCTCACCATGGGGGTCGGCGGTGCGATCGGCTGTTTGCTCGGCGGCTGGGGCGCCGACCGCTTCGGCCGCCCTCCCGCCGCCATGGCAGCCCTGCTCACCAGCGGTCTGTGCTGCCTGCTCTCACCGCTGCTCGTCCACTCCCCGCCGGTACTCGTGGTCGCCTTCTGTGCTCTCTGGGGAGCTGCCGTGATCGCCGACTCCGGAGTGTTCTCGACCTCCCTCAGCGAGGTCGCCGACTCCCGCTACGTCGGAACGGCCCTCACGGCCCAGACCGCGATCGGATTCGCCCTCACGGTCGTCAGCATCCAGCTGATCCCCCTCCTCGCCGACGCCGTCGGCTGGCGCTACGCGTTCCTCCTCCTGGCCCCCGGCCCCCTGGCCGGGGCCCTCGCCATGCGGGCACTGAGAACCGGAAACGGCCCCGCCGAGCGTGCGGGACGAAGACGTACCGCTGCCCGGCTCCGACCGCTCCGGCCGTCGTCCCTGCCGGCCGCGCTGCCGCCGCGGACGAAAGCCGGCCGGAGGTGACCACCGGGACGAAGGGGCCGACCGATCGAGCGGAGCGGCACCCACGGTCACCCGGCGGCCGGTGTCCGCGGCGGCGAAGGCCGCGCCGAGGACGCAGCACTCGGCACGCTGGAGACCCCCGGTGCTGCTCACCTCGCCCCTGTCCGACAACCGCGCACGGCCGGTTCACGAGGAGTACGCCCGGATCGCACTCGACGGAGCGTCAGACAGTACCCGGCCGGAGTCCTGGGACAGGCGAACTTCGGCGGCACGCTGCGGGTGCTCGGCCGCAGTGCCACCCCGCGGTCCCCGGGCCGCCCGTACCTGTCGGCAACATACCCAACCAGGTTAAATCACAGGCTAAATAACAGGGCAAGCACTGCCAGTGTTCGGGGCGGAGACGGCCGTGCCGGTGAAGGAGCCCGCCGCTCCGGCCGCGCCGGAGCGTCCGGCCCCCCCGCGGCCCGGCCGCGTCGTCGCGCCGCCCGGCCGCGAAGAA
>NZ_QFDQ01000230.1 GCF_003270085.1 Streptomyces triticisoli
AGCCGGGCCCCGCGCCTCCGAGGGGTGCGGGGCCCGGCTGCGTCCGGTACAGCGGTTACGCCTCGCGCGCTCCCGTGTACATCTCGTCGATCAGGTGCTTGTACTCGCGCTCCACCACGGGCCGCTTCAGCTTCAGGCTCGGGGTGATCTCGCCGTGCTCGATGTCGAGGTCGCGCGGCAGCAGGCGGAACTTCTTGATGGTCTGCCAGCGCTGCAGGCCCTCGTTGAGCCGCTGGACGTAGCCGTCGACCATCTCGACCGTCCGCGGCGCGGCGACGACCTCGGCGTAGGACTTGCCCTCCAGGCCGTTCTCCTTGGCCCATTCCAGGATGGCGGCCTCGTCGAGGGCGATGAGGGCGGTGCAGAAGTTCCGGTCGGCGCCGTGCACGAGGATGTTGGAGACGTACGGGCACACCGCCTTGAACTGGCCCTCGACCTCGGCGGGCGCGATGTACTTGCCGCTGGAGGTCTTGATGAGGTCCTTCTTGCGGTCGGTGATGCGCAGATAGCCGTCCGGGGAGAGCTCGCCGATGTCGCCGGTGTGCAGCCAGCCGTCGGACTCCAGGACCTCGGCGGTCTTCTCGGGCAGCTCGTGGTAGCCCTCCATGATGCCGGGGCCGCGCAGCAGGATCTCGCCGTCGTCGGCGATGCGGACCTCGGTGCCGGGCAGCGGCTTGCCGACGGTGCCGGTGCGGTAGGCCTCGCCGGGGTTGACGAAGGAGGCGGCGGAGGACTCGGTGAGGCCGTAGCCCTCCAGGATGTGGATGCCGGCGCCGGCGAAGAAGTAGCCGATCTCCGGGGCGAGGGCGGCGCTGCCCGAGACGCAGGCGCGCAGTCTGCCGCCGAAGGCCTCGCGGATCTTGGCGTAGACGAGCGTGTCGGCGACCTTGTGCTTGGCGGTCAGGCCGAAGGGCGCGGAGCGGGTGCCGGTGCGCTTGAAGTTGTCCTGGGTGACCTTGGCGTACTCGCGGGCCACCTCGGCGGCCCACTGGAAGATCTTGTACTTGGCCCCGCCGCCGGCGCGGGCCTTGGCGGCGACGCCGTTGTAGACCTTCTCGAAGATGCGCGGGACGGCCGCCATGTAGGTGGGCTGGACGACCGGCAGATTCTCGATGATCTTGTCGACGCGGCCGTCGACGGCGGTGACGTGGCCGACCTCGATCTGGCCGGAGGTGAGGACCTTGCCGAAGACGTGGGCGAGCGGCAGCCACAGGTACTGCACGTCGTCGGCGCCGACCAGGCCGGTGGAGGCGATGGCCTTGGCCATGTACGACCAGTTGTCGTGCGGCAGCCGCACGCCCTTGGGGCGGCCGGTGGTGCCGGAGGTGTAGATGAGGGTGGCGAGCTGGTCCTTGGTGATCGCGCCGACCCGCTCCTTGATCAGCGAGGGGTGCTTCTCCAGGTGGGCGGCGCCGCGGCTCTCCAGCTCGGCGAGGGTGAGCACCCAGTCGCTCGTCTCGACGCCGGTCGGGTCGATGACCACGACGTGGTGCAGCTCGGGCAGTTCGGCGCGCTTCTCCAGCGCCTTGGCCAGCTGGCCGGCGTCCTCCGCGATGAGGACCCTGCTGCCGGAGTCGGAGAGGATGAACGCGGACTCGTCGGCGTTGGTCTGCGGGTAGACGGTGGTCGTGGCGGCGCCCGCGCACATGATGCCGAGGTCGGCGAGCAGCCACTCCACGCGGGTGGCGGAGGCGAGCGCGATCCGCTCCTCGGGCTGCACGCCCAGTTCGATGAGACCGGCCGCGATCGCGTAGACCCGCTCGGCGGACTGCGCCCAGCTCAGCGACTTCCAGTCCTCCGGCCCTTGGCCGGAGGAAGAGGGGACGGGGTAGCGGTAGGCCTCGGCGTCCGGTGTGGCCGCCACGCGCTCCAGGAAGAGGGCCGCCACGGACGGCGGACGGTTCTCGATCAGGGTCTGTGCGTCGCTCACGACATCCTCCGGGGCCCGCGACATCGCGGCTGGCTCAGGTGCGGCTGGGTTGACTCACGGGGGGGTGGTTCAGGGCTGGTTCAGAACGGGGGGGGGTGGATCAGGCTGCTGTTTGACTTCGAACTGCTGTTTAACTCACGAGTAACTATCGGGCAGGCATCAGCGTAAAGGGCTCCCGGCCACCGCGTAAGGGGCTGTGGCCTGTCGTTTTCCACAGAGCGCCACCACGCACACGCGTGGAGCCCGCCGCACTTGGGTACGACGGGCCCGGTTCCACCCGGTTTGCCGGGGTGGTGACGGCCGACGCGCGCTTACTTCTTGCCCTTGGCCGATCCCGCGCTGTCATCGCTGGAGAGCACCGCGATGAAGGCCTCCTGCGGAACCTCCACGGCACCCACCATCTTCATGCGCTTCTTGCCCTCCTTCTGCTTCTCCAGCAGCTTCCGCTTGCGGGAGATGTCACCGCCGTAGCACTTGGCGAGGACGTCCTTGCGGATGGCGCGGATGGTCTCGCGGGCGATCACGCGGGAGCCGATGGCGGCCTGGACGGGCACCTCGAAGTTCTGCCGCGGGATGAGCTCCCTGAGCTTGCTGACGAGCCGGACGCCGTACGCGTACGCCTGGTCCTTGTGGGTGATCACCGAGAAGGCGTCCACCTTGTCGCCGTGCAGCAGGATGTCGACCTTGACCAGGGTGCTGCTCTGCTCACCCGTGGGCTCGTAGTCGAGCGAGGCGTACCCGCGGGTCTTGGACTTCAGCTGGTCGAAGAAGTCGAAGACGATCTCGGCGAGCGGGAGGGTGTAGCGGATCTCGACGCGGTCCTCGGAGAGGTAGTCCATGCCGAGGAGGGTGCCGCGGCGGGTCTGGCACAGCTCCATGATCGCGCCGATGAACTCGGTGGGCGCGAGGATCGTGGCCCGCACCATCGGCTCGTACACCTCCGCGAGCTTCCCCTCGGGGAACTCGCTGGGGTTGGTGACCGTGTGCTCGGTGCCGTCCTCCATGATCACGCGGTAGACCACGTTGGGGGCGGTGGCGATCAGGTCCAGGCCGAACTCGCGCTCGAGCCGCTCACGGATCACGTCCAGGTGGAGCAGGCCGAGGAAGCCGACTCGGAAGCCGAAGCCGAGGGCGGCGGAGGTCTCCGGCTCGTAGACCAGGGCGGCGTCGTTGAGCTGCAGCTTGTCCAGCGCCTCGCGCAGCTCGGGGTAGTCGGAGCCGTCCAGGGGGTACAGGCCGGAGAAGACCATCGGCTTGGGCTCCTTGTAGCCGGCCAGCGGCTCCTCGGCGCCCTTGGACTGGACGGTGACGGTGTCACCGACCTTGGACTGGCGGACGTCCTTCACACCGGTGATGAGGTAGCCCACCTCACCGACGCCGAGGCCGTCGGCGCCGAGCATCTCGGGCGAGTTGGTGCCGATCTCCAGCAGCTCGTGGGTGGCGCCGGTGGACATCATCCGGATCCGCTCGCGCTTGCCGAGCTGACCGTCGACGACACGGACGTACGTCACGACGCCGCGGTAGGAGTCGTAGACCGAGTCGAAGATCATCGCGCGGGCGGGGGCGTCGGCGACACCGACCGGGGCCGGGATCTCCTGAACCGCCCGGTCGAGCAGCGCCTCGACGCCGAGGCCGGTCTTCGCGGAGACCCTCAGCACGTCGTCGGGGTCGCAGCCGACCAGGTTGGCCAGCTCCTCGGCGAACTTCTCCGGCTGTGCGGCCGGCAGGTCGATCTTGTTGAGCACCGGGATGATCGTGAGGTCGTTCTCCATCGCCAGGTAGAGGTTGGCGAGGGTCTGGGCCTCGATTCCCTGGGCCGCGTCGACGAGGAGGACGGTCCCCTCACAGGCGGCGAGCGACCGCGACACCTCGTAGGTGAAGTCGACGTGACCCGGGGTGTCGATCATGTTGAGGATGTGCGTGTTGCCGGGGTCGTGGGTGGGGGCCCACGGCAGACGCACCGCCTGGGACTTGATCGTGATACCGCGCTCGCGCTCGATGTCCATGCGGTCGAGGTACTGGGCACGCATCTGCCGCTGCTCGACCACGCCGGTCAGCTGGAGCATCCGGTCGGCGAGCGTGGACTTGCCGTGGTCGATGTGCGCGATGATGCAGAAATTGCGGATCAGAGCCGGGTCGGTACGGCTCGGCTCGGGCACGTGGTCAGTGGTCGCGGGCACGCAGGGTCCTGTTTCTTGAGGCGCCTTATGCCTCGGGTCGGATCGATACGTAGCTTCCATGGTCCCACGGGTGGAGGACCGGTGACCGGTTTGGGCCGTCCGGTGGGCCACTGGTAGCGTGGGAGGCTGTGTCTCATGCCCTCTCCGCGCGAGGCACATCCCAAGAAATCACCGGTACGGGACCCGTGCGGCCCCGTGCCAGAACCTGAAAAGGCTCATTCGTGGCGAACATCAAGTCCCAGATCAAGCGGAACAAGACCAACGAGAAGGCCCGGCTGCGCAACAAGGCCGTCAAGTCCTCTCTGAAGACCGCGATCCGCAAGACCCGCGAGGCCGTTGCCGCGGGTGACGTCGAGAAGGCCACCGAGCTGCAGCGCGTTGCCGCGCGTCAGCTCGACAAGGCCGCCTCGAAGGGTGTCATCCACAAGAACCAGGCCGCCAACAAGAAGTCGGCGCTGGCCACCAAGGTCGCGTCCCTCAAGGGCTGAACACTTCCTTGATCTGACCGGATCCTCAGGGATCCGACGTGGCCGGAAGGACCCAGGGCGGGCCCTCTCTCATCCGCCCCCGACCGGCACCCCCGGATCCGCGCGCGGCCTGCGTTCGCCACGCGGGCGCGGATCCAGCAGCGTGAACCGAAGACCCCGGAGCCGTTCCCCTTCCCCAGGGGAGGCACCGGGGTCTTCGGCATGTAAGTGCCTGTGCGTGCCTGCAGGTACCTGAAGGTGCCCGTGCGGGCCTTCCTGGCTATGCCCGGCCGCGGGAGCGGGCCGCGCGGGCGATGGCCACCACCGCCTTCTCCAGGGCGTACTCGGGGTCGTCGCCGCCGCCCTTCACACCGGCGTCGGCCTCGGCCACGGCACGGAGGGCGATGGCCACCCCGTCCGGGGTCCAGCCGCGCATCTGCTGGCGGACGCGGTCGATCTTCCACGGCGGCATGCCGAGTTCCCGCGCGAGGTCGGCCGGACGGCCACCGCGCGCGGAGGACAGCTTTCCGATCGCCCGCACGCCCTGGGCGAGCGCGCTGGTGATCATCACCGGGGCCACACCGGTCGCGAGCGACCAGCGCAGTGCCTCCAGGGCCTCCGCCGCCCGCCCCTCGACGGCCCGGTCGGCGACCGTGAAGCTGGAGGCCTCGGCCCGCCCGGTGTAGTAGCGGCCGACGACGGCCTCGTCGATCGTGCCCTCGACGTCGGCGACCAGCTGCGCCGCCGCCGAGGCCAGCTCCCGCAGGTCGCTGCCGATCGCGTCGACCAGCACCTGGCACGCTTCCGGCGTGGCCGAGCGCCCGAGCCCGCGGAACTCACCCCGGACGAACGCCAGCCGGTCGGCGGGCTTGGTCATCTTCGGGCAGGCCACCTCCCGCGCCCCTGCCTTGCGCGCGGCATCGAGCAGCCCCTTGCCCTTGGCGCCGCCCGCGTGCAGCAGCACGAGCGTGATCTCCTCGGCGGGGGCGCCGAGGTAGGCCTTGACGTCCTTGACCGTGTCGGCCGACAGGTCCTGCGCGTTGCGCACGACCACGACCTTGCGCTCCGCGAAGAGCGACGGACTGGTCAGCTCGGCGAGCGTGCCGGGCTGCAACTGGTCCGGGGCGAGGTCGCGTACGTCCGTGTCGGCGTCGGCGGCCTTCGCGGCGGCCACCACCTCCTGCACGGCACGGTCGAGCAGGAGGTCTTCCTGGCCCACGGCGAGCGTCACCGGGGCGAGGGGGTCGTCGTCAGCAGTCTTCCTGGCCATCGCGACAAGCATCCCACGGGCCACTGACAACGCCGTGGCGCTCCGAGCGTGCCTACGGCTCCTCCCGCCAGCCCTCCCACTCCCCCGCGAACGCGTCCAGCTCTCCCGGGTCGAGCCGCTCCTCCTCGTCCCGCAGGACGACGAGCCACTGCGCGTCCTCGGCGTCGTCCTCCCCGGCCAGCGCGTCGCGGACGATCCTCGGCTCCTCGTCGACCGCGAACCGCTCCCCGAGCACCTGAGCCACCTCCTCCGCGGCGTCGCGGTCGGGCAGCACCAGCACATGTCTCACATCACTCACCCGGACATTCTCCGGCACCCGGGCCGACCCTCCCTCAGCCGCTCCTCAGCCGCTCCTTCCGTCGGGGTCCCGCACGACCGGGACCGAGGCGAGCTCGATCCCGAACCGCTCCCGGTACACCGCGAGCACCTCCGCGTCCGAGGTCAGGTCCCGCACCTCGCGCGTCCCGTCCGTCGCCGTCGTGGTCAGCGTGCGGCCGCTGAGGGTGATCCGCCCGCCGTCCTCCGTCAGCCGCGAGCACACCAGCGACTGCGTGAAGTGCGAGGAGGGCGAGGTGTAGTGCCACCAGGCCCCGGCCCGGAAGTCGCCGAGCGCCCGGGGCCGTACCTCCAGCCGGTACTGGAGCTTCCCGTCCCGGACGACGTCCAGATCGCCGGCCTCCGCCTCGACGATCCGGAACGTGCCGCCCGGCTCGACCTGTTCGCCCCGCTCCCCGAACGCCAGCGGAAAGTGGCTCAGCGCCCCGAAGCCCACATCGGTCAGCCAGTCGCCCCCGTCCACCGTCCGCACCCGCAGCGCGAGATGGCCGTACGGGATGCCCAGCCGCCCCTCCTCCCCGTACACCCGCGCCGCGAGCAGCGCGACGTCGAACCCCAGCGCGTCCAGCAGCGCCCCGAACGTCCCGTTCAGCTCATAGCAGAACCCGCCCCGCCACGCTCCCACCACCTTGTCCACCAGCCGCTTCTCCTCCAGCACGATCTCCTCCCCCACGTGGATCGACAGGTTCTCGAAAGGCACGGTCCGCAGGTGCCGCAGCTGCAGTTCCCGCAGGGCGGCGGTGGTGGGCAAGGTCGGGTGCTCGGCCCCGATGCGGCGGAGATAGGCGTCGACCTGTGCGGGATTCATGCCCTCAGTCTCGCGCCACCCGCATCCCCTCACCCGCCCCGGTCACCGCGAGCGCTCCGTCCCGGTCCGTGCTCAGCACCATCGCGCCCTCCGCTCGCAGTGCGGCGACGGTGGCGGGGGCCGGGTGCCCGTACGGGTTGTCCGCGCCGCAGGAGATCAGGGCCAGGCGCGGGATCGCCGGAGAGTGCAACAGCCGCTGCTGGGCCGGGGGTTCGAGATCGCCGAGAAGCAGCAGCCGCAGCCCGCCGGAGCGGACGAGCAGCGTCACGCTGGCGTCGTTGGGGCCGTCCGGGTCGGGTGCCGGGGGCGGTGGTGGCCACAGCACCTGCCAGGTCAGGTCACCGGTGCCGCGCTCCTCCCCGGCGACGGCGTGAGTGAGCGGAATGCCGCGGCCGGCCGCCTCCCTCCGCACGAACTCGGCCTGCTGCGCCGGTTCTTCGTGCCCGGTCGTCTGGATCGCGCCCACCGAGCGCCCCCGCAGTACGCCGCGCAGGCCGGCCACGTGGTCGGCGTGGAAGTGGGTCAGCACGACCAGCGGGACCCTGGTGATGCCGAGCGCGCGCAGACAACGGTCCACCAGCGTCGCGTCGGGCCCGGCGTCCACGACCACACCGGCGCCCCGGCCCGCCGCGAGCACCGTCGCGTCGCCCTGCCCCACGTCGCACATCGCGAACCGCCAGCCCGGCGGCGGCCAGCCGGTGATCACCCTGGCCAGCGGCGGGGGCTGTACGACGACGAGGAGAAGCAGCGCCCCGCAGACACCGCAGAGCCAGGGGCGTCCGAGGATCCACCGGCCCGCGAACACGACCGCCACCGTGACCAGGCCCAGCAGCAGCGCCCCGGTCCAGCCGCCCGGCCAGTCCACTCCCCCGCCGGGCTGGGCCGCTCCCGTCCGGGCCACCTTCGCGAGCCATCCGGTCGGCCAACTCGCGCACCAGGCAAGTGCCTTCGCCACCGGTATGGCGACCGGTGCCGTCGCCAGCGCGGCGAAGCCCAGCACCGTGGCGGGCGCGACCGCGACCTCCGCGAGCAGGTTGCACGGCACCGCGACCAGGCTCACCCTGGCCGACAGCACGGCCACGACCGGCGCGCACAGCGCCTGCGCGGCGGCCGCCGCGGCCAGTGCCTCGGCCAGGCGGGCGGGCACCCGGCGCCGTTGCAGCGCCGCGCTCCAGCGGGGCGCGAGGGTGAGCAGGGCACCGGTGGCCAGTACCGACAGCAGGAAGCCGTAACTGCGGGACAGCCACGGGTCGTAGAGCACCAGCAGCAGTACGGCCGTGGCCAGGGCGGGCAGCAGCGATCTGCGGCGTCCGGTCGCGAGGGCGAGCAGCGCCACGGCTCCGCAGGCCGCGGCCCGCAGCACGCTCGGGTCGGGTCTGCACACGAGGACGAAACCCATGGTGAGCACCGCACCGAGCAGTGCGGTGCTGCGCAGCGTGAGGCCGAGGCGCGGTGCGAGGCCACGGCGCTCGGCCCGCTGGGCCAGGCCGGGCGGGCCGACGAGCAGGACAAGGAGGATCGTGAGGTTGCTCCCGGAGACGGCCAGGAGGTGCGTGAGGTCCGTCGCCTTGAAGGCTTCGTCCAGTTCGGGAGTGATCCGCGAGGTGTCCCCGACGACCAGGCCCGGCAGCAGTGCCCGCGCGTCCGCCGGCAGACCGTCGGTCGCCTCCCGCAGCCCCGCCCGCAGCCGGCCGGCCAACCGCTGCGGTCCGGACGGCTCCGCCACCATCTCGGGCGCCGCCCGGTCCCGTATCCGTAGCACTGCCGCGATCCGGTCGCCGCCCGTCAGCGGGGGTGTCAGCCGCGCGGTCACTCTCAGCCGCGTGGACGGCAGCAGGCCGAGCCAGGGCGAGCGCCGCGTCGGGTCGGCCGACGGATGTCGCGCTCCTGCTGACGGGCTCCCGGTGCGGGCCGGCTTCTGTGAGCCGGTGTTGACGAGGATCAGCACCGGAGCCCGGGTCACCACGGCCGCTGTCGCTCCGCCCGGCCGTTCGACGCGCCGCACCTCGGCCTCGATCAGCACGGAGGTCGGCGCCACGTGGTCGCCGCGGATCCGGGGGCGGGTGAGCCGGGGGTCTGACGTCAGCTCCACTTCTGCGGTCACCGTGGCGTACTGCCGCGCCAGGGCGGGCACCGGCCCGCGCCGTACGTCCGCGCCGTGCAGCCCTGCGGAGACGGCGGACGCGGCGGCGGCGAGCAGTACGGCGGCGGCGGAAGCACGTGCCCAGGTCCGCCCGGCGGGAAGAGCGGTCGTCCGTGCGCGTCCTGGATGTCGTCGGCCGGGCAGGAGTACGACGGCTGCGGCGAGGCAGGTGATCACGAAGCCGGTCACCCAGCCCGTGGGGACGTCCAGCGCGAGTGCGGCCGTCCCCCAGGCCACGAGCGCGGGCGGGACGAGCCGGAGGTCTGTCGGTCCTTCCTGTCGCGGGTGGGCGGCTCCGAGCCGTTTGCCGGAGGCGGCGTGCACTGCCGGGCGGGCGGGGCGGTCGAGAACCGTGGGGCCGCTCGGGTCGTCGGAGTTCCGGCTCATGGGCCGACCAGGCTTCGCAGGTCGGCGAAGCGGCGCTCGCCGATGCCGCTGACCTCACGCAACTGGTCCACCGAACGGAAGCCGCCGTGCTGCGTGCGGTAGTCGATGATGCGGCGGGCCAGCACGGGGCCGACGCCGGGGATGGTGTCCTTCTCGGCCTCCAGCCGGTCGACGACGGCGGCGAAGGAGTCGCGGAACGCCTGGTTCATGGTGTTCGCGGAC
>NZ_QFDQ01000231.1 GCF_003270085.1 Streptomyces triticisoli
CCGGCCGCCGCCGCGGGGGCCGGGCGCGGCGGGCTGGACGGCCGGGCGGATGCCGCGGCGGGACTCGATGAGGGCGACGGCATGCTCGGGCAGCCAGGCGGAGGCCGTACCGCTGTCGTCGGAGCCGGAGCCGAACAGATGCGGGGCGAGCTGGGCCTGCAGGTCGGCGGGGTTGGGCCGGCCGGTGGCCTCCATCTGCATGCAGGACTCGATCAGCGGACGCAGCTCGTCCGGGAGCCCTTCCAGGTCGGGGCCCTCGCGCAGCAGCATGAAGACGGTCTCGACGGGGTTGGCGCCGTGGAAGGGCGGATGCCCGGTGGCGGCGAAGACCAGCATGGAGCCGAGCGAGAACACATCACTCGCACCGGTCACGCTGCGGGAGTCCTTGGCCTGCTCCGGGGACATGTAGGCGGGGGTGCCGACGGCGACGTTCGTCATGGTCAGACGGGTGTTCGACACCCCGGAGGCGATGCCGAAGTCGATCACCCGCGGCCCGTCCTCGACGACGAGCACGTTGGACGGCTTCAGATCGCGGTGCACCAGCCCGGCGCCGTGGATGGACTGCAGCGCCTCGGCGACGCCCGCCGCGAGCCAGCGCACCGCCTGGACCGGGAGCGGCCCGCACTCGGTCACTATCTCCTCGAGGGACGGCGCGGGGACGTAGGCGGTGGCCAGCCACGGCACGGCGGCCCGCGGGTCGGCGTCGACGACCGCGGCCGTGTAGAAGCCGGAGACCGCCCGGGCCGCCTCCACCTCGCGCGTGAAACGGACCCGGAACAGCTGGTCCTCGGCCAGCTCGGTCCGGACCGTCTTGATCGCCACGCGCCGGCCGGACGCCGAGCGCGCGAGATAGACCAGCCCCATGCCGCCGGCGCCCAGCCGTCCCAGCACCTCGAACGGCCCGATCCGCCGCGGATCGTGCTGCGTCAGCTGATCCACCACTTGCCTGCCACCTCCCCGTACGAGCCGCGCCACCCACAATATGTACGCGACCGAAGTGCAGCGTCTCACCACCGCACCGCCGCGGCGGCACACCCCCCGATTCTTCCTGTCCGGCGCACAGGTTGCGAACCCGGCGACGAAACGGGATGCCTCGGTGCAAAATCTTCCCTTCCCGCCCAGGATGCGGATTTCACCTCTGCAGCACGGCGAAGGACGCCCCCTGATCGTCGGCGACGACGGCCACGTTTCCGTACGACGTCCCGAAGGGCGGCACCTGCACCCGCCCGCCGAGCCGGCCGACCTCGCCGAGGGCGGCCTCGACGTCCGCCACACGGAAGTGGACGAGGAAGTGCGGCGGCATCTCGGCCGGGAAGACGTCGGTGACGGCGGCGCGGCCGAAGTCGGGCTCGGCGTCCGGGCCGAAGAGGGCGTCGTGGAAGAGTCCGCCGTAGAAGGCGTTGGCGGCCTCGGTGTCGCGGGCGTACAGCTGGGCCCAGACGAAGGTGCCCGGCTCGTGGCGCCGGCCGAAGCCCGGGTGGCTGCCCGGCTGCCACAGTCCGAAGACGGCGCCCTCGGGATCGGCGGCGAGGGCGGCCGTGCCGAGGTCGTCGACCGGGGCGGGGGGCATGACGACCTGCCCGCCCCCGGCCCTGATCCGCGCGGCCAGCGCCCGGGCGTCGGGGGTGGCGAAGTACACGGTCCACACGGTGGGCATACGGCCGTCCGTCTTCGGCGCGAGCGCGGCGACGGGTTCCCCCTCCAGCCGGGCCGGTACGAACCTGTCGTACGCCTTCTCGTCGAAACTCCACCCGAAGAGCTCACCGTAGAAGCGTTTGCCCGCCTCAAGATCGGGAAGCTGCGCGTCCACCCAGCAGGGGATGCCCTCTGTATATGCGGATGCCCTGTTTTCGGCCATGCCGCCAAATTATCCGGGTCGCGCGCGCCCCGCCTTTCAGGCACACCAGCCTCTTTGACCCCTTGCACCCCATTTGCAGTCGGCCAAATCGCGCTCCGATCACCCCTCGGTAAGCTGACGACATGACAGGACAAGTGCGTACCGTCGACGGCCGCGTGGCCGGTCGACGTGGGCAGGAGACCCGGCAGAAGCTGCTCGACTGCCTCAGCGAGATGCTCAGCTCGTCACCGTACCGGGACGTCAAAGTCATCGATGTCGCCCGGAGGGCGGGGACTTCTCCCGCGACTTTCTATCAGTATTTTCCGGACGTCGAGGGCGCCGTCCTGGAGATCGCCGAGCAAATGGCCGCCGAAGGGGCCGGATTGGCCGGACTGCTCGAAGGCCGCTCCTGGGCCGGCAAGGCAGGCTGGCAGACGGCGCAGGAACTCGTCGACGGATTTCTGGATTTCTGGCGCAAGCACGACGCGATTCTGCGCGTGATCGACCTCGGGGCCGCCGAGGGCGACAAACGTTTTTACAAGATCCGTATGAAGATCCTGAACTCCGTGAACAACTCCCTGGCGGACTCCGTTGCCGAACTCCAGTCCAAAGGCAGGGTCGACAAGGACGTGAGCCCGGCCGCGATCGCCGGTTCACTGGTCACCATGCTCGCGGCGGTCGCCTCGCACCAGAAGGGCTTCTCCTCCTGGGGCGTGAAGCAGGCCGACCTCAAACCGAACCTGGCGCTGTTGGTCCACCTGGGCATCACCGGCAGGAAGCCGACGAGATAGCCGGGGGACAGCCCACGACCCGGCCTCGGATTCTCCGTCCCGGTTCCTTCTTGTGCCCCAAGTCCTGTCAGGCAGGCGGCGGTCCACCCGGGTGGACCGCCGCCTGTTGCGTTGCACGGCCCGCTGTCCGCGCTCCGGTGGACGGCCCGGCCCCGTTCCGCGAGCCGGTCACGGTGGACGAGGTCCTGTCCCGCCGGAGCGATACTCAAGACCATGGAACCGGATCTCCACGAGCTGCTGAAGTCACTCCGCGTCTGGGACCCGGAGGTCACCGAGCTGCCCGCCCTCGACCCGGCGACGGCCCCCGGCACCCCCCTCGTCCTCTTCGCGAGGTGGTTCGCGGAGGCCGCCGCGGCCGGGCAGACCGAACCGCACACGATGTCACTGGCGACGACGGACCAGGACGGCCACCCGGACGTCCGTATCGTGATGCTGCACGGCGCCGACGCGGAGGGCTGGTCCTTCGCGACCCACGCCGGCAGCCGCAAGGGGCGGCAGCTGGCCGCCCGCCCCCACGCCGCCCTGGGCTTCTACTGGCCGGTCCAGGGCCGCCAGGTCCGTGTCCGGGGCCCGGTCACGGCCGCCACGCCCGAGGAGGCGCAGTCCGATCTGCACGCCCGCTCGACGGGCGCCCTGGCCGCCGCGCTCACCGGCCACCAGAGCGAGGTGCTGGCCGGCCTGGCCGAGCTGGCCCAAGCCTCGGAGTCGGCCTGGGAGCGCGCCCGGCGCGAGCCGGACACCGAGGTCCCCTCCTGGACCCTCTACCGTCTCCGGCCGGCCGAGGTCGAGTTCTTCCAGGGCGAGGCCCGCCGCCGCCACGTACGCCTCCGCTACCGCCGTACGGAAGGCGGCTGGTCCCGCGAGCTGCTGTGGCCCTGACGGGGCTCAGCCGAAGTCGTACACCGCGAAGTCGGACACCGGGCGGTAGCCGATCCGCTGGTACAGCCCGTTGCTGGTGGGATTGGCGAGGTCGGTGAACAGCAGCACCTCCTGGGCTCCCGACTCCAGGGCGGCGCGGCTGACCTCGGCCGTCACGGCTCCCGCGTACCCCCGCCTGCGCAGGTGCGCCGGTGTGTAGACCGCGACCACGCGCACCTGCCCGGCGACCTCGGGGGACGTTCCCGCCATGGCGACGGGTGTCCCGTCCGACGCCTCCCAGAGCATGACGTCACCCCGCTCGACGTGCTCGTCCGCCCACTCCTCGGCGTCCCGGAAGCCGGGCTCGCCGACCTCCGCGCAGAACTCCTCGAACCACTGGACCAACAGCTTCCGGTCCGCCCCGCCCGCCACCCTCGCCCGCCCGGGCGGGACCGGCTGCGGGACGGTCAGCTCGCCCAGCCGGTAGAGCCGCATCCGCTGCCGGAGGGCGCCCTCGGCGCCCGTGCGGCGGCGCCAGGCCTCGGTGAAGGCGGCAGCGGTGTCACGGTCCGCCGAGACGCCGGGCAGCTCGCGCCCCGCAGCGGCCAGCCGGGCCGCCAGTGCGCCGGCCTCCTCCTCGGTCAGCGGGGTGAGGCAGACGGGATGCGGCGGCGTACGGAGGAAGGCCCCGCGCACGCCCGCGGTCCCCCGCCCCTTCCCCGCCAGTACGCCGAACTCGGGATCGGCGTCCCCGTAGATGCGCGGGCCGCGCGAGCGCAGGGTCTCCGTCACGGTCAGGTGGACCGTGTGCGGTGCGGGCCGTGAGCGGAGGAACTCCCCGGCGCGCGCCAGGAACTGCTCGACGTCCTCGGTCAGGTACCAGTCGTTCTGGTCGTCTTTGGAAGGCATGCTCCATGGTCCTGCCCACGGCCGCTTCACGCCTCCGAATTAAGCCGCCCCCGGCTCAAGGGCCCCTGACTCCGGGCCCCATGGGCGCGGGAGCAGCCCGTGCCCTTCCCCCCCCCGTACCGTCGAAGGGCTCTGGGAGTCATGGAGGTTGGCGGCGAGGTCGGCGGCGAGGTCGGCGGCCGGCGGCTCGTCGAACAACACACGGCCGGAACCGCGCAGTCGTGATCAATCCGCAATCAATTCCGCTCTTGACTGAGACCCATCAACCAGGTGCGTGATTACGCTCGCGCTCATGACCGACTCCGTGTCCGACT
The DNA here is from genome assembly GCF_003270085.1 of Streptomyces triticisoli. GTDB lineage: Bacteria > Actinomycetota > Actinomycetes > Streptomycetales > Streptomycetaceae > Streptomyces > Streptomyces triticisoli. The sequence goes on from NZ_QFDQ01000231.1 coordinate 4,710, forward strand.
CCGTGTCCGGCCCCGTATCCGGCTCCGACGCCACCACCGCCTCCGCCGCGCAGCCCGCCGATCGCCCCGTGTACGTCATCGGCGGCGGTCCGGGCGGGCTGGCCGCCGCCCACGCGCTGCGCGCGCGGGGGATACGCGCCGTCGTCCTGGAGCGGTCCGACCGCGTCGGAGCGTCCTGGCGACGCCACTACGACCGGCTGCACCTGCACACCACCCGGCGCCTGTCCGGCCTGCCCGGGCTGCCGATGCCGCGCCGGTTCGGCAGGTGGGTCTCGCGCGACGACGTAGTGCGGTACCTGGAGAGGTACGTCGAACACCACGGGCTGGAGATCGTGACCGGGGTCGAGGTCTCCCGCCTCGAGCGCACGCCGGACGGCACCGGCTGGCTGCTGCACGCCACCGGCGGGCGGGAGCTGACCGGCGGCGCGGTGGTCGTCGCCACCGGCTACAACCACACGCCCCGCCTGCCCGACTGGCCCGGCCGTGAGTCGTACACGGACGCGTCCGGCGAGCTGCTGCACGCCTCGGAGTACCGCAACGCCAAGCCCTACACCGGCCGTGACGTCCTCGTCGTCGGCGTCGGCAACACCGGCGCCGAGATCGCGGTGGACCTGGTGGAGGGCGGCGCCTCGCGGGTACGGCTGTCGGTGCGCACCGCCCCGCACATCGTGCGCCGGTCGACCGCCGGGTGGGCCGCCCAGTACACGGGGATCGCCGTACGGCGGCTGCCGGTCGGGCTGGTCGACAGGCTCGCGAAGCCGCTGGCGAGGCTGAGCGTGCCGGACCTGTCGGCGCACGGCCTGCCCCGTCCCGGCACGGGCCTGTACTCGCGGGTGCGCGAGGGCGCGATCCCCGTCCAGGACGTCGGTCTCCTCGACGCCGTCCGCGAGGGCACGGTGGAGATCGTGGCCGCCGTCGACGGCTTCGAGAACGGCAAGGTCGCCCTCGCCGACGGCACCCGTATCCAGCCGGACGCCGTCATCGCCGCCACCGGTTACGTCCGCGGCCTGGAGGGGCTGGTCGGCCATCTCGGCGTACTCGACTCCCGCGGCCGGCCCGTCGTCCACGGCGCCCGCACCCCGAAGGACGCGCCCGGCCTGTACTTCACCGGTTTCACCAACCCCATCAGCGGCATGCTCCGCGAGTTGGCCGCCGACGCCGAGAAGATCGCCAGGGCCGTGGCGAAGGCCGACGCCAGGAGCGGCGCCCGCGAGGACGGCCGACGGGTCTCCCGGCTGCCGGCCTGATCCCGCCGTCGCTCGCCCCTGTCCGCCGGCGAAGAGTTGTCCACAGCCTGTGGACAGGCTGGACGCGGGAGGTCCGGCCCGGCGGGCGGCGCGCTCCTGCCGCCCCGAACACGGCAGCGCGCGCCGCCCG
>NZ_QFDQ01000232.1 GCF_003270085.1 Streptomyces triticisoli
GGAGGAGGTTCGCTTCACGGACATCGAGCACCTGGAGTTCGACCTGTAGCAGCCGCGCCCCGAACAGCCCGCGCGCCCGGACCGATGAGCCGAAGCACGGTAGTCGCCACCACAGCCGCCGGGGCGGGGTGCGCCGGGCTGATCACTGGGCCTTTGTGCAGCAAGGGGCGCCGCAGCCGGTGACAACAACCATGCTTCGCGCGGTGCCAGTGACGGGTAGCGCGCCGACCTGGTGACAACCACTGCGGCTTCGTCCGGCCGAAGCCGCAGGTGAGGGGGCGCCGATGGTGACAATTACAGTAACTGGCCGGCGCCGTGCCGGAGGAGACCGGCCGTCCTTCGGCGGTTCGTGCCCACCCCCTTGAGCGTCCTCGCCGGTCGGCGCTGAACGGCCGGACATGCCCTGCTGCGCCGTTAGCATCGGCTCATGCCGACCGAGCGGATGGAAGCGTTCAGCGATGGGGTTATCGCCATCCTGATCACGGTCATGGTGCTCGAGCTGCCCACCCCGCACGGCACCACTTGGGCGGCCCTGCACGACGCGCTCCCGGTGCTGCTGACCTACGTGCTCAGCTTCGTCTACCTCGGCATCTACTGGAACAACCACCACCACATGCTGCAGGCGACCGATCGGGTGAACGGGCAGATCCTGTGGGCGAACCTGCACCTGCTGTTCTGGCTCTCCCTGATCCCCTTCACCACGGCCTGGATGGGCCAGAACCACTTCGCCGCAGTCCCCACGGCCGCGTACGGCATCGATCTGCTCGCCGCTGCCCTGGCCTACTACACACTGCAGAAGGCGATCATCCAGGACCAGGGTGAAGAGTCCCTGCTCGCCACCGCCGTGGGCAGGGACCTGAAGGGCAGGGTCTCGCCGCTGCTGTACGCGAGCGGCATCGGCCTGTCCTTCCTGAGCGACTGGCTCGCGGTGGCAATCTATGCCGGCGTCGCGCTGATGTGGCTGGTCCCCGACCGGAGGCTCGAGCGGACCATTGCCCACAGACCGACCCCGGGCCCGGGCGAGTCCGCCCACTGACCCCCGCGGCGTCACGCCGGCAACGGCGTCCGGTCCTCCAGTACGGCAAGGGCTGCGCCCTCACCGGCCCGGACAAGGAGCACGCCAAGACCTCCATGCTCGCCCTGCACCTGCTCCAGTCCGCTCTCGTGCACGTCAACACGCTGCTGCTTCAGTCAGGTCCTCGCCGAACCGGCCTGGGCATCGAGACACACGGCTGGGGACCGGCGCGGGCTGACCGCGCTGTTCTGGTCGGACATCAACCGGTGCGGGACCTTCCGCCTCGACATGGGCGAGCGGCTCGACCTGGCGCCCATGGCCACACACCCCGGCCTACCCCCTCGCCCCCTCACCCCGCCTCTTCGAACTCGACAACGGCACCATGTCCCAGGCCCGCCTCGCCGAGGAGGTCTGGGACTACGAGCGCCACGCCGGGCACCGCATCGGAGAGGGCGCCCGCGGCACCATCGGCACCACGTACCCGTTCTGGCAGCGCCACCGTTGCACCCGCTCCCAGCGCTTCCCGCGGCTGCACGTCGTCCTGGCGGGCAAGGCGGAGCACCTGCTCGACCACTGCCGCCAGGCGCTCACCGCCGCCGTCCAGGGCATCGCCATCGCGGTGTGGGTGCACACCCTGCCCCGCCTGAAGCGCGGCGAGCCCTGGTACGAGATCGGCGTCGACGACCCGGATCGGCGCCGCCGGCGCTCCCCCGAGCCCGCCGGCCGCTGACGCCCCGCACGACGCCGGGCAGGCACGTCCTCGCGCACGGAGGGCTTGCCCGGCGTCCGGCCCGGCGGGCGGAACGGGCACCGAAGGCCTCGCGCCACCGCGTGGGACGGATCGGCCCACCGGACGGCCGCAACCCACGAAAGGCCCTCCACCGGCCGCATGAGACACAGCCGAGACGAGACCACCACCCGGGACCTGCCGGGCAGCCTGCGGCGCGCCCTGTCCCGGCTCCAGCACACCCACCCCCGACCCCGTGGGCCGCACCCGGCCGCTCGCCCGGTCGGCCGGACCGCTGTCCTTCACCGCAGCCACCGACACCGCCCCCGCCGCCCGCGTACAGCTCACCGGCGTGGAGACGATGCACGACCCGAACGAGACGCTCCGCGCGCTGACCCACGGCCTCTCCTGGGACACCCTTGTCACCGGCCCCGACATCGCGCTGGACGTCACGCTCGGCAGACGGCAGGAACTCCCGCTCCACGCGGCCCACGCCGCCGGCCTCACCCGCATCTTCCAGAACGCCGCCGACACCATCGGCGCCCGCCGTGCCCCCCGGGGGGAGGGCGCTGCTTCCACTGCGACGGAACCGGGCTCGCCCGCCTCCTGTGGGAACCGGCGACCGGGCAGGCCTGAGCGGCCCGCAAGAGAACACCGCGCCCCGGGCCGCCTTCTGGACGGCCCGGGGCGCGGCAGGCGGAAGG
>NZ_QFDQ01000233.1 GCF_003270085.1 Streptomyces triticisoli
CGCCCCGCCCCGCGCGCCGGCCCGTCGCGCACGCCGCGCTGCCCCGCGCGCCGGCCCGTCCGCGTACCCGCCCGTGAGCAGTGGCCGTACCGCTCGGGATCCGTGAGTACCGCCCGGATCGCATGACGGGCGTCGGCTGCTGTGGCGGTATTGGCTCCGCGGTGGTGCGGCAGCGTGATCAGCGCCTGGGGGGAAGGTGCGCCCGCGGCCGCGCCGCCAGGTCGTCTCGTCCACGCCGAGCAGCTCGGGGAAGGCTGCCCGGCCGTCGACGGAGAGCGGGTTCCATGCCTGGAACGGGTCGCGGGCCGGATGGAGTGGTGCGAGGAACACGCCGCCCGGGTGTTTTCGATGCGTTCCGCAGTGCGGGTGTACTGCCGTTGCATTCCCGGCGAGGCCCGGCCCTTCTCCGCGGAGCCCGTCTTGTCGGCCACAGGAACGGTGCCGTCGGCGCCGAGGTGTTCGGCGGGGCGTAGGTGGCGTCCCGCCGGGTGGTGCAGGGGATCAAGGCGCTGGAACCCGCAGGCCGGCGGCGGCTGGGTCCGCCGGACCGAGTGTTCAACCCGCCTCAGCGGGACACTTCGCGGGCTGCCACCTCCCCATCAGGCAGGCATGCGGGATCAGGCAGGCATGCGGGGCGCGGGCGCAAGCGTGCGGCCCAGCTCCAGCGGGTCGGCGCGTCCGCCGAGCTCGGTGTACAGGGCCGTGGCCAGCTCCGGGTGGGCGAGCAGCCCCTCGCCGGCGGGGTCCCCTTCGGCCCGGGCGGCGAGTCCCAGCCCCGCCCAGGCCTCGGGATCGCCCTCGCCGCGGACGATGCGCGCGTGGCAGGCGCGCAGCGCCTCGGCCGTACGGCCCGTGACGAGATCGATGTCCTCGGGCCGCGCGCCGCTCACCGTGGCACCGGGGTCGTCCCGCAGCCTCCCGAACCCCGCCGGGTCCGCCAGCAGCCACCTCACCAGCACCGCCCGCGTGTCGAAGCCCCGCACCGGCCGCCCCGCGACGAGCGTCGGCCCGTGGCGCTGCGGAACAGGCCCGGCCTCGTGGGGCCAGGCCGCCGCGTGGGCCCGGACCGTATCCGGGTCGGGTCGCAGGTGGTACGCCCGCCAGGTCGCGCGGTGGTCCGCGATCGCAAGGTCGGCCGCGGCGCGGGTCCGCGCGTCCACCGGTTCCGCGAGCCACGGCTCCAGCCGCCCCGCGAGCTCGCCCACCAGGCGCCGCCCCAGGTCGGTGAGCCCGTCCGACCGGCCGATCGTGTGGAGCGCGTGCGCCGTCTGGGCTCGCCACAGCGCGTACTCGAACCGCCCGAGCGGATGGTCGCGCCGTCGCCAGAAGGCTGTGACCCCGAAGAACGCGTACACCCCTTGGAGCAGCCCGCCCAGCGGCCGGGGGTCGTCCCGCCAGGGGGCGTAGTACAGCCGGGCCTCCGGGTCCTCGTACAGGGTGAACAGGTGCATGAACGCGCTGAGTTTGTTGTGCTGGAACTCGTGCACCAGCGTCGAGGCGAACTGCTCGCCGTCGTCGGGAACCGACGCCACCGCCGTGCCGAAGGCGTCGCCGGAGGAGGCGCTGTGCGGCCGGAACCGCTCGGAGCGTGGGCGGGGGACCACGGACACCAGTCCGTCTGCCAGCGCCCGAGCCTCCTCCCGATCGGTGGAGTGCAGGATCTCCCAGGCCGAGCTGAACAGCTCCTGCCACTGGGCGGCGGAGTCGAGCGGCTCGGGAACGCCTGGTGCGCGCAGGGCGCGATAAGGGTCGATGTCGTCCAGGAGCAGCATGCACCCGTCGGCGCGCAGCTCGGCCGGCGCGTGCCAGCCCGATTCGCCCAGCCGGCGGCCCGCGATCCGCACGTCCCCGTCGCGGGCGGACACCTCGGCCACGGTCCAGTCCGGGCCGCCGGGCACCCGCATGGCCCCGAGCGCGGGCAGAACGGCCCAGCCGTACCGGACCGGGATGTCGGTACGGAACTCCAGGCCGGCGCGGATCGCCGCGCTCGCGGCGAGTGCGTGCAGGTGCCCCGTCTCCGCCCACAGGGGCGCTTCGTGGTCGGCTGTGCCCCGCAGTCGGCGCAGTGTGTGCGCCGACCACATACCGACGGCCGGATACGACAGCAACCGCTCCACCTCCTGCGCCGCCGCGGACCAAGCCCGCGACAACAGGCGCCAGCCCTCGTCCAAGGGAGGCAGGGGACCGGTCGGTGCCGTCGCGGCCGCGTCCAGCAGGGCCCGTACGACGAGCAGCCGCCAGCTGCGCTCGCTCGCGCGCAAGGCGTCCACCGTCGCGGGGCCTCCCCCGCCGCCCAGCAGTTCGTCGAACGACTGCGGTGACAGGACGTGGGGCCGGGCCGTCTGGTGCATGGAAGGTGCCTATTCGTCGCGCTGTGGGTTGTAGCCGCCGAGGCTGCCGGCCGGGTCGTCGATACGGCTGAGCAGGCGCCGCATGGAGCCCTCGGCGGACGGCAGCTCCAGGCCCGGCCAGATGTCCAACGGGACGCCGCTGAGGTCGATCAGCTCCGACTCGACTCCGGTCTTCTCCATGACGCCGTCCCCATGACAGTGGAAGTGAAGTGACACAAAGAATGCCTGATATGTGCCACTGTCTTGCGGTTTCAACACTTTTCAGGCCGCGGCACGACCCTAATGCATCCATGGCGTCAGGTGATTCCAGAAAGGCGGAATCCACCCGGATCGAGTGAAGGAAGGGCGTTCCGGGTAGAGACCGGACGTGATTGAACTCGCCGAGCTCATAGAAGAGTTGCGCCGCGAACTCACCGCGGCCCGCATCGCGGCGCAGGGGGAGGACCTGTACTTCGAGGTGGGCCCGGTGGAGCTGGAGGCGGCCGTCGTCGTGGAGCGGTCCGCGACGGCGGGTGGGAAGATCCGCTTCTGGGTGGTGGAGACCGGCGCGGACGGCCGGCTGGCGGACAGCGTCACGCACCGGGTGAAGCTGACACTCGATCCGCGCACACGCAGCGGTGGCGGACGTGCGCCGTGGGTGGGCGGCGACGAGGCCGAGGGCGAGCGCTGAGCGCGGTGACCCGGGTGCGCCGGGGACTGGATCCGGTACGCGTGGCGGAGGTGCTGGTGCGACGGCTCGAGGGGCGCGGCAGCGGACGGCGAGGTTCCGGCTACCGTGTCGGCCCGGCGCACGTCCTCACCGCCGCGCATGTCGTCCGTGCCACCGAGGCGGAGCGGCCCCTGGTACACGTACGTTTCGAAGCCGACCGCCCCGACGAGTGGACCGCGTCCGCGCGAGTGGTGCTGGCCTCCGAGAAGGCCGACGTGGCGCTCCTGGAACTCACCGGGCCCGTGCCGACCGGTGTTCACGCGGCCGTGACCGAGCCGCCCTCGTACGGTGCCGTACCCGACACGGACGAACTGCTGCCGTGCAGCGCGCTGGGCTTCCCGCGGTTCAAGCTGCGCGAGGACCGGATGCGCCGGCTCGACGACGGCTCACCTTCCCAGTACCGCGACTCCTGCCACGCCACCGGGATGATCTCGGTGCTGTCCAACCGCCGCGAGGGCACCCTCGAACTCGCGGTCACCCCACCGCAGTCGGACCCCGAACCCGACCGCTCCCCCTGGGAGGGCATGTCCGGCGCGGCGGTCTGGCACGCCGACACGCTCATCGGACTGGTCAGCGCCCACCACCGCTCGGACGGCCTGGGCCGCCTCGCCGCCGTCCGCGCGGACCGCTGGTACGAGCTGCTGCCGGGGACTGACCTGACCCTGCTGCACCGGTACGCCGGGCTGCCCACGTCACCACCCGAGCCGGCCGCCCTCTCGACCGGCACCGCGGGCCCCGGCAGCCTGGCGCACCTGCCGGACGACTTGCCGCTGCGGGAACTCGACGGGCTGGTCGGAGCGTTGACCGCACTGCCCACGGTGAGCGAGCACACCACCCTGGCGCTGGTGCTGGGCAGTATCGATCCGGTGATCGCGGCCATGAGCCCCCGCTCACCGGCGCTGCGGCCGGACGTGTTCGGGATCCTGCGCACCTGCCTGCGCTATCGCGGCACGCTGGACCAACTCATGGAGGCGATACGACTGATGGAGGGTGACTCCGCCGGAATGGCCCGCCTTGACAAGGAGGCGATGGAGTTGTCCCGGCGCCACCGCGGCGGCGACGACGACCGCTGACCCGATATGGCAGCCCTGCGCGGATGTGGTGTTTCATCCAGGCTACGGCGGGCCATTATCAGGGGGATGTGAGCAGCCCGCATCCGCACTTGCAACCGGGGGAAGGGGTTTGGCCGTCATGGAGTCGTCTGCGGCCGCCGTCGAGTCCAGCCTTGTCGATCTCGCGGGGGTGTCTCTTGAAACACTGCGCTCCATTGACAGTCGATTTCTCGCCACGTCGCTTCAGGAACTGCAGCACGGGATCGATCACCCGCTGGCCAGCGTCTCCGGCTTCGGAGAAGGAGAAGGAAGCGGCAAGAGGCGTCTCCACTGACGACGGGGCCGCCCATGAGCGCTGAGCCGTCCCTGCCGCATCATCGTGTCCCGGCCGGCAGCCTTGCCGAACTGGCCCGCGGCGAGGGCGGACCGGCGACCGTGGACCTCCTGACCGCGGCCGAACGCAGCCGCCGGCTGCTGCTGTTACGGATGCTCGACGACGCCACGGACCTGGGTCCGGCGTGGGATCTGCTCAGTGCCGCTCAGCGCCGCACCCCCACTGTCGTCGACGAGCTGCTCATGTATCCGCAGACCGGAATGTGGCTGGCCACCGCGTTGCGTCGGCTGCGCGCCGACACCACGGAGAAGGACGAGCCGCCGCTGGCAGTGGTGCTCGGCCATGTCCGTGCACTGGCCGCCGCGGCCGCGTTACGCGCGGAGCTCGACTTCAGCATCGAGGTACCGGTCCGGCACGGCAGGATTCCCCTGCCCACCCTGGGCTGCGCCGAACTGCCCTCGGCCGATCCGTGGACGACGGCCACCGTGCGGGCCGAAGCCGGACGTGCCGTGGTCCGGACGCCGGGGCACACGGTCGCCGTGCCGCGGCCGCCCGGATCGGCGGGGCCGGGGTGGCATCCGGTGCGCCGGCTCGCGGTCGGCCCGGCCGGACTGCGGCTGGAAGTCGCCCTGGACGACATCGACCCGTACCGGACGTATCCGCAGCCGACCGAGCCGCACCCGCTGTCCGAGGAGGCCGCGGCGCGGTGGCGGCGGACGTTGGAGCGGTCCTGGAGGGTACTGCTGCGGGACCAGCCCGAGACGGCCGCCGCGATGCGGAGGGGCGTGTTCTCTCTGAGTCCCACCCCGGCAAGGGAAAGGTTTCGGCCACGCAGCGTGTCGTCAGGGGACGCGTTCGGCGGCATCGAGGCCTCGGAGCCGGACGACGCCGTCCAGCTGGCCGTCACGCTCGTGCACGAGTTCCAGCACACCAAGCTGAGCGGTCTGCTGCATCTGACACCGCTCGTGACCCGGGACGCCGACAGCGGTACGGAGCTGTGGTACGCGCCTTGGCGGGACGACCCCCGCCCGCTCGAAGGGCTCCTTCAGGGCATCTACGCCTTCGTGGGCGTCACCCGTTTCTGGCGGGCCCACCGGCGTGCCACCGACGCACGGACCGCGACGGCGGACTTCGAGTTCGCGTTGTGGCGAGCCCACGTGGCCACGGCGATGGAACAGATCCGCCGTCATCCACGCCTCACCCCGCTCGGCACCGCCCTGTTGGACACGCTCCGCGACCGTTGCGCGCAGTGGCTCGCCGAGCCCGTACCCGAGGACCACCTGGCGTCGGCCCGGCTCTGTGCCGCCGACCATGTGGGACGCTGGCGGGCCCATCATCTACGGCCCGCCCCGGCGACCGTGGACGAGGCCGCACGGGCCTGGCTGGCCGGCGAGAGCGGACCGCCCGGCGCCCTGGCGTCCGAGCCGGAGGTGGTGCCCGATCCCTCCGCGCGATGGCTGGACTGCCTGGCGATGCTCGTCCGCCACCGCCTCAGCGGCGCGGCCGACGACCGGCACCCCGAAGGGCCTGAAGAGGCCGCCGCCCGGGTCACCGGAGCACTGGCCGGTGACGTCCTGCTGGCAGCCGGCGATGCCGCCGCGGCCCGTCAGGCATACGTGGCCCACCTGGCCGTGGAGCCCGGACGGGCCGGCACATGGGCGGGCCTCGGCCGGGCCCTCGCCGCGTCGGACGCGCACCCGATCGCGGCCCACCTGCTCGGTCACCACCCCGAACGGGCCCGTGCGGTGCACGAAGCCCTGCTCCGCACCACCGGCACCCCACCCGACCCCATCCACCTGGCCACGTGGCTCGGCTCACCGCCGTCCGCAGCGCACTGACCGGACAGCGTTGCGCCGACCGGACGCGGCAGTGCCGCCCCTCCCGGCAGGAGCGGCACTCCGGTCCGTGGGCCCGTCACCTCACAGCGGCATCGGATCGATGTCGCAGTTGGCCCGCTTCCGGGCCCGTACCTGGAGCGTCGCCGGGTGGGGACCGGCCGGACGGGGCTCGTCCAGGACGCGCTCCATGCGGGTCAGGACATCCGCGTGCAGTGCCTCGCCCTCCGCCTCCCGGCCGACGGCGATGAGGTCCAGGGCGAGGTTGGCCCCGCACACCAGCGTGGTGGGGTGGTCCTCGCCCAGCCTCGCCGTGCACAGCGCCGATGTCCTCTCGCCGAGTTCGCGGGCATCGTCCGCCCGCCCCAGCGCGCTCAGATCGCTCGCCAGGTTGATGGCGCAGGCGAGCGTGATCGGATGGCTCTCCCCCAGGCGTTCGGTCAACGACCGGAGCGCCTCCTCGTCCTGCTCCTTGGCCTCCTCGACCCGGCCCAGCAGCCGGTAGGTCACCGCCAGGTCGATGTCGGCCGCCAGGACGTGCGGATGGTCGCTCCTGAAGAGCCGGCGGAACCGCTCGCACGCCCTCTCTCCGCGGTCCCGGGCCGCCTCCAGCTCACCGTTGTGCCGCAACGCCATCGCCAGGGTGAGCGCGGCCGTCAGGGACTCCGGGTGGGTGTCGCCGTAGCGACGGGTGAACTGGCTGAACGCCTCGCGCGCCAACTCGAGTGCGGCGGTGTGGTCGCCCTCCTTGCGGCAGGACACGGCGAGCTGCCGGAGACTACGGAGGGTCACGGGGTTGCTGGGTCCGAAGAGGGTCCGGTAGCCGTCGACGACCGCCTGTTGCAGGGACCGTGCGCCGACGTAGTCACCGTTCTCACGGACGTCGATGGCGATGCTCGCCTCGGCCATCAGCGACTGTCGGTGATCACGGCCGAACAGCCGCGTCTTCATCGCGTACGTGCGCCGGTCCAGTTCCAGCGCGCGCTGGAACTCACCGAGGATCCGGAGGCTCACCCCCAGGTTGTGGGCGGTGGCCAGCGTGACGGGGTCGTCCTCGCCGAAGGCGCGGCGGGCCCGGTCGTAGGCCTTCTGGTCCAGTTCGGCGCCGGTGAGGAAGTCTCCCTGGACGCGGCGTACCGCCGCGTCCAGGTTCATCGTCTCCAGCGCGTCCTCCCGGGTGTCCTCGCGGTCCGGGGGCGCCGTGCGGGTGTAGACGTCCTTGAGCCGGGCGGCGATCCGGGACGCGTCGTCGTACCGGCCCACCTTCAGGTAGAGGAAGCCGAGCCACCACCCCATCAGGAGGGTCTGCTGGTCCTCCTCGCCGAACAACTGCTGCCAGGTCTCCCAGACCTGCTCGGTGAACTCGCGGGCGACCTTGTGGTCTCCCCAGTACCAGAGGTACCTGGCGATGTTCCGCACGAGCTGGCGGACCCACGGCTGGTCGGACTCGACCGCGCCGGAGGCGATGACATGACCGTAGAGCTCGGCGTAGCGCGGCCAGTTGGCCGACTGACTGGGCCCCTTCGGGTCGGCGGCGGCAAGCAGTGTGTGGGCGCCGTCGCGCATGCGCTTCTGTTCCCCGGGGGACATCCTGTTGATGAGCACGGCCTGCACGAGGCGGTGCATCTCGATCGAGTTGGTCCGGTGGTCGATACGGGCGAGGGAGTAGCGGTTGATCTCCCGAATGGCGCGGGCCAGCCGCATCGGGTCGTTGAGGGCCCTGTCCAGCTCGGGGTCGATCGTGGACCCGCCGAGCCCGGAGAAGATGGAGCGGGAAATGGGGTCCGGCGCGAAGTAGGAGCAGAGCTGGAGCAGGCGCAGGGCGGTGAGGCTGCGGGTCTCGAGGTGGTCGAGGGAGACGTTCCACGCGGCGGCCACCGGCAGTTGGTAGTCCGGCGGCGGGGACACCGCGAGGAGTTCGCTGCGCTTGTGCTCGAACAGCCGCAGGTACTCCGACACCGGCATTCCGGTCTCCGCCCGCCAGGCCGCGGCCTGTTCCAGGGCGAGGGGGAGGTCGCCGAGGGCGTCGGCGAGGCGGTCCGCGTCGGCGTTGTCGAGACCGTCGGGACCGGAGCGGCGCAGCAGCTCCTTGCTCTCCTCCCGGGTGAAGACGTCGACCTCGAGGGAGGGGCCGACCACGCTCCAGCGGCGGTTGCGTGAGGTGACGAGGATGGTGCCGCTGCCCCCGGTGGGGAAGTAGTCGCGGACCCGCTCGGGACTGTCGGCGTTGTCGAAGACCAGCAGCCAGCGGGAGTACGGCCGCCCCTCGCGCAGCGCCTCGCGCACCGCGGGTCCGGCGATGTTGGCCTCGGAAGTGGTGACGAGGCCGAGCCGCTGGGCGAGTTCGACCAGGGCCTGGCCGATCTGGCCGGGGCGCTCGGCGGGGATCCACCAGACGATGTCGTACTCGGACTGGTGCCGGTAGGCGTACTCGATGGCCAGCTGGGTCTTGCCGACGCCGCCCATGCCGTGGATGGCCTCCGGCAGCACGGTTGTCGCCGAACCCTCCCGCAGGCGCTCGCTCAGCCGCTCCAGAAGATCCACGCGGCCGGTGAAGTTCGGGTTGCGTGGGGGGATGTTGCCCCAGATGCGCGGCTGCGTCGAACGCCCGCTCCCCACCGCGGGCTCCTGCTGCGTGGTGGACATGGCCGTGACTCCTTCTGCAGTTGTCTCGTGCGCGTTTGGGGCGGTGCGCCCGGGGCGGGGACTCGCGCCTTTGCGCAGGCTCACGGTGTTCTCGCGGTCGTACTCGCGCAGGGCGCGGGCGAGTCGCTCGGCTTGTGGCAGGAAACGTCCGGACAGGGCACGCAGTGCGGCCAGTTCGACGCGCAGGAAGGCGACGTTGTGCCGGGTCACCGGCGGGACACGGGCCGCCTCGAGCGGATCGCCGGCGCCCGGCCGGACCGGCTCGGTGCCCTCCGGGGCGATCAGCGCCCGTACGTCGTGCAGCACCCGGATGGTGTCACGACGGCGCGACAGCGCCAATAACTCCTGGCGGTTGTCCGGACCGAAGGTGAAGGCCACGCCGGTGGCGCGCTCGGCATCCCCGCTCGCCGGCCGTACCAGTCCGCTCATCAGCAGCTCGGTGAGGTGGGCGGGGCCGGCGCCCGGCACGGACGCTGTCAACGCCGCCATCACCGGCAGCGTCAGCGGTGCCGCCGCCAGCCGGGTGGCGAGCGCGAAGGCGGTGGGCGAGGCGGCGGCGCGGAAGTCCGAGACGCGCTCCCGGGCGGGGACGGCGCTGTCGGGGTCGGGGACGCCGTGGCCCCAGGGCACCGCCCGCGCGGCGTCCGATCGCCGCTTCCAGTCACGGGCCCGGACGCCGGACATCTCCGTCCCCCCGGAACCGCGTCCGGCCACCAGGTCGACCCAGCAGGACAGGGAGCGCTCGGTCGCCTCCAGGACGGGCACCGGCACCACGCCGGCCCGGGCGGTGGCGTCTTCGACGGGTTCGAGGGGGGAGGTGCGCAGCTCCCACCGCAACGAGTCGTTCGGCGCCCAGGGACGTGTGGCGCTCAGGTGCATGCGGTGCACGTCCAGGCCGGCGCGGAACCACAGCCGCTGCGGCAGCAGATGCAGCACGGCGAGCGGCTCGGACCGGCCGAGTTCCCGCAGCAGCGGCAGCACCGCGCCCGCCCGCCAGCCCGCGGCGAGGCCGTCGGTCAGCACCAGCACCACCCGGTGCCGGGTGGTGCTGGGGGGCAGGTGGTCCAGCCGGATCCGGGTCGGCTCGGTGTCGTCCGAACTCAGCAGCCGCACGGTGGTGATCCGGCCCAGCCGCTCCTGACGGGCGAGCCCGTCGGCCAGTCGGCCGATCGTGCCCTCCCACACACGCATGCTCACGTGGTCGTCGACGACGAGCAGAACGGCCGGGCGATCGGCCGGGTCCGACGGTCCCAGTCCGCTCAGGGCGTGCAGCACGCCCTCCAACGACGCCTCGTCAGGCGCTGGTGCCGATACCGGTCGTGGGCTGTCGTCACGCTGCATGAGCGCCCTCGGAGCGTCCAGCGCTGCCTGAGCATGGAGGAAGGGCGCAGGAGGAGTCCCGCAGTCCGCGGGCATGCGTGACATCCACGTCGCCAAGCCTGGCAGTGGTGCGCGTGCGGTGCAAGACGGGTGTCCACCAGGGGGATGACGGGAGGGATCACAAGTCGACTTTCGGGAACGCGCCCCCGGTGGTGTGGAGTACGCGGGACGCCCGCTGAGGCTGCTCCGACCACCAGCGTGGCACCCCGTCAACCCTCCGCGCAAGACCGTCGCAATACGACCCCGCACCGGTAATCGCCGCAGGAGCACCTCGGCCTGTGCCTCGGTCCGCGGGGTCATGGCCGCTACACCGGACCGGGCGGCCCCGGCTTGCGCTCGGGGTCGTCGAGCAGAATGGCCAGGTGGCGGCCCACATGCTGGTTCCAGACCTCGGGTCCGAGCGCCAGGGCCTCTTTGCGCCACTTCCCGACGCGTTCCACCAGACTGCCGAGCCCCCGGTCCTGCAGTATTTCGCCGATGGCGTCCTGGAACGAAGGATCCGAGCAGTCGCTGCGGTGCCAGACCATCGCGGGTACGCCGGCCCGCAACCCGGCCAGGACTTCCCGCCGACCGGTACCCGAGTCGTCGCCGGGCGGCTCGCTGAGCACCAGGCAGACCGCGTACTGGTCCTCCTTCAACTCACGCTCCAGATGGAAGAAGTACGTCGATTCCCGCCCCGGACGGCTCCAGTGCGGATGACTGTCCGCAGGGCGCTCCCGAAGCTGCCGCCACTTGTTGTGCCAGGTCCGGTGCCACGCGGCCCGCTGTAAACGCTCGAGGCTGCGCACCACGACCGGGTAGTCCAGCGCCAGCGGGGTGGGAGAGTCGGAGTCGGACTCCTTCGGCCACCACTCGACGGGCTCGTTCAGCAGCTCCCACGGCAGGATGAACTCCAGGAGGACCGGCTGCCGCAGGTCGGCCCACCTCTCCTCGACCTCCTCCACCAGTCTCTCCACCGCGCCGGGGAGTTCCTCCCGACGCAGGTGGACGGTCTCGCCCCGTACGGGGTGCCAGCCCTCCGGGTCGGACTGGCGCCAGTGCGACAGGTAGAAGCGGCCCGCCTCGATCCGGTCCGGCTCGAACTGGATCATCAGGTACGCGGGGACCAGCGAGGGCGCGGCCCGCGGCAACTCCGAGTGCTGCCAGTCCCTCAGTGCGCCGTCCAGCCGCAGGGTGTGGACCTGGCTGCGAGTGAAGCGGCGCAGTACCTCGGCGGCGTCGGCCCGGCTGTCCTCCACCAACCTGTCGGCACAGAGCGCGAGGAAGGCCATGCTGGGCGGGAGTTCACCGTTCGGGGAGTTCTCCCCCGCCAGTCGCAGGAAGACCTGCCACCCGGTCCGGCACCAGGAGGGCAGTTCCTGCACCCGGGACCGGCTCGCGCGACGCGCCATGGTCGCGAGGTCCGGAGAGCTCATCGACAGCAGGACGGGCCGCAACGGACGCAGATCGGCGTTGTTGAAGAAGTCGACGGCCTCCCACTCGTCCACCAGCGGCCACAGAGTGGCGACCGTCGTCGACTGCTGTTCCACATACTCCAGCGACCGCACCAGACAGGCCAGCCCGTCGCCGACCTCGGTGCACGCGATGACGATCTGCAGCAGCCAGGGCCGCAGCCGGTCCCCGCCGAACGGTTCCACGGGAGAGGCCAGCTCGGCCGCGAGCATCTCCCGCCAGATCTCACGGCTGCTCGCCTGGTTCACCGTGGACGAGCCCTGCAACGCGTCCACGATGGAGACGACCAGTTCGTTGCGGACCCGTTCCGGACTGCGCCCGTTCACCCCGTTACCTCCAGACAGCCGGCGCGGTTCCCTGATGGTGCCGACCAGAGTAAGGCCGTGGAGCGGGGCATGGCGGGGAAAACGCGGGTCACCGGCACGCCCGGCCTGGGACCCGCACTGTCGGAGCCCCTTGTCATGAGAGGGATCAAGCATCATGTCGGGTGGCGCTGACCTGCAAGGACAGCGCCACCCGACATGAACTGACACTCCGGAGGCGGTCCTGCGGGGGCTGTGGGGGAAGACGTTCACCCGGATTCCTCCCAAGCGGCGGACCGGGACCGAGTGCGGACGGCCGGCTCTGGAGTGTGCATCGGAATCGCCGGCGCACATTTGCTATCAGTGCTGAGGTGCCGCGCCTCGTGTTCGGTCCGTGACAACGCTGGTGCGTCCGTCATAGCGGCGCGTGACGCTGGAGTACACGCACGCTTGGAGACCAGTGCTCCGGCTGAGATCGTGATCTTCAGGTCTGGGCCGGGGCTTGTCGCCCGTCATGGTGCCTCGGGGCCGGGCCTGGTGGCGGCCTCGCCGGACGGACCGGCGGTGCTGGTGGGCCGCATCGTGAAGGGGTCGGACGGCGAGGGCCATGACCAGGCGCTGAACCCCGCCGCCGTCCTGCAGGCCGCGACCATGCGGTGAACTGGTCCCGACGGCGGCGCCGCCACCAAGCAGGTGCCCGACGCTGTCATTACATGTGGCGCGGGCACCCGTTGGTGGGACGGCCGGCCCAAGACCGTCCAGCCCATGCCACATCCCAGCCACGCTCCCCACCGCCAGGCCGCTGACCAGGAGAAATACAGAAGTCCGGCTGGAGTGCCAACTGGGGAATTCCCGCTGTGTTCCGCGCCGCTTTGCGATGTGGCACCTCCGACAGAGGTGCTCAAGGGCCCCGCCGGGCTCGGCTGTGAGCCCCTGGAGGGCCTCCACGTGTGGGCCCTACCAGGCCCGTCGCGTCTGTCGTCCGAAGAGGATGCCGCCCGGTTCGGGCGGTGGGGGAGTGCCGGGTTTGAGGGGCCAGGCGAGCAGCATGCCCGCGATGAAGCCGATCACGTGCGCGGCGTACGCCACGGTGCCCGCCTCGGTGACGGCCTCGCCGGCGGAGTAGAACGCCTGCAGTACGAACCAGAAGCCCAGCACCAGCCAGGCCGGCAGCCGCAGCCCTCTGAACGGAAAATCCCAGACCAGCCGGGCAGGCGGCAGCGTCCGTTCGGCGTCAGCCGGGCGGACGGGCTTGGAGCGGTTGTGGTGCTCAGCCCACAGCTTCCACGGGGGTGAGGGCGACCTGGTGGCCGAGGGCCTGGAGCTGGCGGACGAGGGCTTGGGTCTTGCGGGCGGGGTTGACCAGGCGTTGGTGATGGTCGGGCCCGAGGTCTTCGAAGCGGGCGGCGGGATCGTTGATGATGTGCCAGACGATCACCAGCATCGACCGGGCCACCGCGACGATGGCCTTCTTGTGTCCCCGGTGTTTGACGAGTCTGCGGTAGCGGGCTCCGAGGAAGGTGTCGGTCCGGGCCGCGGCCATCGCCGCTTCCCCGATCATCCCCTTGAGCCACGGGTTGCCGTGCCCGGTGGGCCCCGAGGTGTTCTTGCCGCCGGACTGGATCGTACGAGGCGCGAGCTTGGCCCCACGACAC
This sequence comes from Streptomyces triticisoli, assembly GCF_003270085.1. Lineage (GTDB taxonomy): Bacteria > Actinomycetota > Actinomycetes > Streptomycetales > Streptomycetaceae > Streptomyces > Streptomyces triticisoli. Next base: position 13,717 of record NZ_QFDQ01000233.1, read on the forward strand.
CAGGTGGCCGGAGGTCGGGAAGACCCGCATGTCCGGGCCGAGTTCAGCAACGATCACCTCGGCTGCAGTCCGGCCGATCCCGGGGATCTCGTCCAGACGCTCGACCAGCGATAACAGGTCCGCCCCGCCGGTACCGCCCGGGGCACCGCGGGGCCGGCCTGCGCCCCCGTCCGCCTCCGGCAGACGGATCCCGGCGAGCTGGGCGGTGATCCGCTGCGACAGCTCGTCCACCTGGACGGTGATCCGGTCGATGGTCTCCAGTAGCAGCCGGCACAGGTAGGCATGGTGATCGTCGAACTGGCCGGTCAGCGCCTCCACCAGCGCATCGTGCTTGGAGACCAGCCGGCCACGGGCGAGACCGGCCAGTGCTTGCGGGCTTCGCTCTCCACCGGTCAGCGCCTCCAGCATGGCGCGTCCCGAGGCGCCGAAGAGGTTGGTGGCCACCGACGAGAGTTTGATCTGTGCGTCCTCCAGCACCTTCTCGATGCGCTGCCTGTTACGGCTGCGTTCGCCGATGAAGACCGAGCGGAGCCGGGTCAGGTCGCGCAGTTCCCGGATCGGTCGGGGCGGCACGAAGGAAGGCCGGAGCATACCCCGCTCGGCGAGCTTGCACAGCCACACCGCGTCGAGCTTGTCGGTCTTGGGACGGCCCGGGACGTTCTTGACGTCGCGAGCGTTGGCCAGCCAGCACTCCAGGCCGCGGGCTTCGAGGAGGTAGAACCACGGCTTCCAGTAGCTGCCCGTCGCCTCCATGACCACCCGGGTAACGCCCTGGCAGAGCAGGTGATCGCCCAATTCCAGAATGGCGTTCGTGGTCGCGCCCACGTTCCACACCCGCTGGGTGCGACGTCCCTCGATCCTTTCGTGCGGCAAACGCGGGCACAGCATCCCGGACGCCTTGGCCACATCGATCGCGGCGACTCGCTCTACCAGTTCCGCTGTCTGCTCGACCGCCTCGGGCTCGTCAATCCACATCCCCTCCCTCACACGGACCCTCCGGGCGGCAGCCACCCGCAGGGCCGTGAGGGGAAAACGAGAATCTGAACGGCGTGCTCAAAAGCGACAGTGCGCGGCCCCTCCGGCCGGTCCCGGCGCCAGGCTCTGTCCCGGGCTCACTGTCCCAAAGAGGGAGCGACGTCGGCGGGCGGCCACCACGGCCCATTTTCACGCCTGTGAGGCGTCCCCGCGGGGGATATGAGGGACTCTGTCGGCCTTGGGTGAGACGCCCCGCTTCGGCGGGTTAGCCTGAGAGGGCACGACAGGAGGACCACCCCCTCACGACCAGCACCAAGCCTGCCGGATCCGACCCGGCTCCCCGGCCGAAGCGCCGCATGACGGAATTGAGCAGCAGAGTCCGCAGCACTGTGAAGGTCTTCCGCTCCAGCGAAGCGGCCCAGAGGTTCCTTGCCGCCTTCAGCCGGCTCTCCAGCCGCTTCCGCCCCCGACGTCGTTTGATCACAGCGAGTGGCTACCGCACCGAGATGACCGAACGGTTCCGCATCTGGAAGACCGTCACCGGAGCCCTTGCGACCGCCTGACCGGGATGCCCCCGGCCCGGCCGAACGCACCGCCAGTACACCTCGACTCGCCTGCCGCAACAGCAGCTCGGCAACACCTCTGTGGCATGGGGAGCCGGCCTCCCCGCAGCCGGGAACGAGGGCGTGATCGACGCCGATCCGGACTGCCGCAGCGAGATGTGGCGCGCCGCGGAGGCGCGACTCGGAGGTGAAGGGAGTCAGCTGTCTGGGAGGGCCAGCCTGCGCAGCACCGTTAGGAACTCCTCGCGTTGGGCGGGTGACAGGTGGCCCAGCAGGCGGTCGTGGGCGTCGCCGATGTCGATCCGGACCACGTCGAAGAGCTTCCGGCCGCGTGTTGTCGCGACGACGAGCTTGGCGCGGCGGTCGCCGACCGCGGCCTCTCGCTCGACGAGCCCGAGGTCCTCCAACGTGTCGACGAGCGTCACGATCTGGCTCGGGTTGAGCATGAGGAAGTCGGACAGTTCCTTCTGGGTCCGCGGCCGCGTGCAGGCGGTCGTCAGGACCGCGTACTGGCGCACCTTGAGACCGTGCTTTGCGAGGACCTGGGTGTCGTTCGCGGCGCCGAGGGCGCCGGCGCGGATGAGGAGGAAGACGAGGTTGTGGTCGAGCGCCGACTCGGATTCCGATTCGCTGGCTGACGCGCGATCGGAAGGCATCGGTGGCGCTCCCGTGGAGCTGCGCGCGGCGGTTCTTGGCACGGTGGCCTCCTCGCGGAGTGTTCGGGACGCGGACACAGTAATCACACCATGAGCAAACCATTGTTTTTTTGAACGATATCTGTTGTCATGCTTCTCGCCCGGTCGGGCACCATCCCAGCGTGTTGAGGAGGACCGAAGATGGGAAGCGCCGCCGCTGCCGCGGATCCGGTGACCCCGCCGCCGCCCACGCCCTTCGACCTCGCGGCCAGCCGCATCGACAACCTCGGTATCGGCTCGTGGCCGGCTCGGCGAGCGCGGGTCCGCCCGGATGCCGTCGCGTGGGAGTTCGAGGGTGCGGAGCGCACCTACCTCGAGGTCCACGAGCGGACCAACCGCCTTGCCAACGCCCTTCGCGCCGCAGGCGTCGAGCCGGGGGACCGGGTCGCCTACATCGGGTTCAACCATCCGGCCCTCCTCGAGGTGTTCTTCGCGTGCGGCATGGTCGGCGCGGCAGCGGTTCTCGTCAACCCGCGCCTGTCCGGGCCGGAGGCGGCCTACATCCTCGCGGACAGCGGCGCGCGGCTGTGCGTCTACGGCGAGGCGCAGGTAGCCAACGTCGGGGGCCATCTGATCCATGCTGTCGGCGCCGTCGAGAGCTGGATCCACGTCGACGAGCCCGCCACCGGGGCGGATGGACCCGCCTACGAGGACTTCCTCGCCACCGGGTACCCCGTATGGGAATCCGCAGCGGTGCCGCTCGAGGCCACGGCGCTTATCATGTACACGTCGGGGACGACCGGCCGCCCGAAGGGCGCGATGCTCTCGCACCGGGCGCTCTTCTACCAGAACGTCAACGCGCTCATCGGCCAGGACCTCCGGCAGGACGAGCACCACCTCGTCTGCGCCCCGCTCTTCCACATCGCCGGGCTCAACATGATGACGCTGCCGACCTTCACGCTCGGCGGGCGGCTCCTCATCCAGCGTGGCTTCGATGCCCCGACGGTGCTGCGCACGCTCGAGGAGCGGCAGGTCACCTCGGCGTTCTTCGTCCCGGCCATGCTCGACGCCATCAGTCAGCAGCCCCGCTTCGCCGAGGCGGACCTGTCCTCGGTACGGGCCCTCATGGTCGGTGGGTCGCCCCTGCCGGACCGGACGATCGCGACGTGGGCGGCCAAGGGGGTCCCGCTGATGCAGGGCTTCGGCATGACCGAGACGGCCCCCGGGACGAGGATGCTCGAGCCGCGCGACAACGTGCACAAGTCCGGCTCGGTCGGCCGGCCCCACTTCTTCACCGACAGCGTCGTCGTCGGGTTCGACGGGCCGGCGCCTCCCGGCAAGGCCGGCGAGATCCTCATCGCCGGGCCGAACGTCATGACCGGCTACTGGAACCTTCCCGAGGCGACCGCGGAGGCCCTCGCCGACGGTTGGTACCACAGCGGCGACGTCGGGATCAGCGACGAGGAGGGCTACCTCTTCGTCAAGGACCGGGTCAAGGACATGTACATCTCGGGCGGGGAGAACGTCTATCCCGCAGAGGTGGAGAACAGCCTGCTCCAGCTCGAGGGCGTCCGTGACTGTGCCGTCATCGGCGTGCCGGACGGCCGTTGGGGCGAATCCGGGGTGGCCTACGTCGAGCCCGCGGCCGGCGTCGAGCTCGACGGGGCGGAGTTGCGCGAGCAGCTGCGCGAGCGCCTCGCCGGCTACAAGCTCCCCCGCGAGGTCGTGATCGTCGAGGCGATCCCCCGCAATGTGACCGGCAAGATCCAGAAGTTCCGCCTGCGGGAGCAGTTCGCCGCCGACAACCAACAGGGGCCAGGACCGGCCCGTCCCTGAACGCTGCCCGAAGCCGCGCGGCAGCGACACCCATAGCCGTACGTACGAGTGCCGGCAAGCCAAGGAGACATACACATGAAGAAGATGACCTTCACGGCGCTGGTGCTCGCGAGTGCCCTCGCCATGAGTGCCTGTGGCTCCTCGGAGCCGGCCAAGGGGACCGCCGGTAGCGGCGGGACGACCAAGGTGACCGTCGGCACCCTGCCGATCCTGCCCACCGCGGCGATCATGCTGGGCATGGACAAGGGCTTCTTCGCCAAGGAGGGACTGGACGTCAAGCTCGAGACCGGCCAGGGTGGTGCGGCGCTCGTGCCCGCGGTCATGTCCGGGCAGATGCAGTTCGCGACGGGCAACCCGATCTCCCTGCTCCAGGCGCGGGACAAGGGTCTCGACGTCCGCGTCGTCTCGTCCTACACCTACGACACCGACAAGGGTGTCCACGCCGTCCTCACGAGGCCGGACAGCGGTATCAAGACCGCCAAGGATCTCGTGGGCAAGAAGGTCGCCGTCAACACCCTGAAGTCCATGGGCGACCTGCTCATCATGGACGCGGTGAAGAAGGACGGGGGTGACCCGAAGGCCGTCTCGTTCGTCGAGCTGCCGTACCCGAACATGGAGGCGGCTCTCCAGAGCGGCCAGGTCGACGCGGTGTGGACTCCCGAGCCGTTCATGACGATCATCCGCAAGGCCGACAACCCCGTGGTGACCTACCCGGGCGTCGCCTCGGTCAAGGGCCACCCGACGATGGTCTACTTCGCGAGCGGCACGCTCGTGAAGTCGAAGCCGGAGCTCGTCTCGGCCATGGCCAAGGCGATCAACGCGACCATGGACTACGCGCAGGCGCACCCGGACGAGGTCCGCGCCAAGGCGGCGTCGACCCTCAAGATCGACCCTGCCCTGTCGAAGGCGGTCGTCCTCGAGGACATGGGCGGCCCCGTGCGCAAGGACGAGCTGACCTCGATGGGTGGCCTGATGAAGGAGTACGGCGTCATCACCAAGGACGCCGACGTCGTCGGCCTGCTGCAGTCCGTTCCGAAGCCCTGAGCGGTGCAGCCGACGGAACCTGCCACAACATTCAGGAGTGACAATGATCGAACCGGCCACGACGCAGCCGTCGGCGCTGCCACAGACAGTGCGGCGCCGGAGCGACGGCCCGGTCGACATCCTCGAGCTCGCCCGCCCGGACAAGCGCAACGCCCTTGACAACGAAACGGTTCTCGGACTCGGCGCCTACTTCCGCGCCGTGCCCGAGGGGGTGCGCGCGGTCGTCCTCGCCGCCGAGGGCCGGCACTTCTGTGCCGGACTCGACCTCAACACGATGGACGAGTCGGGCGTGTTCGAGGGAGTACTGCACTCGCGGATGTGGCACGGGGCACTCGATGCGCTCATCGCCTCGCCCGTCCCGATCTTCAGCGTACTCAAGGGTGCGGTGATCGGCGGTGGCCTCGAGCTGGCGTCCGCGACCCACGTGCGGGTGGCCGAACCTTCGACGTTCTATGCGCTGCCGGAGGGGCAGCGCGGGCTGTTCGTCGGAGGTGGCGCGTCGGTGCGACTGCCCCGGCTCATCGGAGCTGCGCGGATGACGGACATGATGCTCACGGGCCGCCGCTACGACGCCGTCGAGGGGGAGCGGATCGGCCTGTCCCAGTACGTCGTCGAGGACGGGAACGGCCTGCCGACCGCACTGGAGCTGGCCCATCGCGCCGCGGCCAACAGCCCGATCACGAACTACGGGATCCTCCACGTGCTGCCACGCACCGCGGAGGCGAACCCGCACGAGGGCTACCTCATCGAGTCGCTCATGGCCGGCATCGCCTCCGGCAGCGATGAGGCGAAGTCGCGGATGCGCGCCTTCCTCGACCGTGACACGGCGGGGGCCCGGGCGTGACCGCGGGAGCAAGCCCAGTGGCATACCGCGACGTTCGGACCGTCCTCGTCGTCGGTGCAGGTGCCATCGGGACGAGTTGGGCCGCCCACCTGCTGCGGCACGGCCTCGACGTCGTCCTCGTCGACCCGGACCGACCGGCGCTCGAGCGGGCGCGCACCCTGGCGGCGGCCTTCATCGAGGAGGGCGACGGCCCGGCCGACACGCTCGACCACCTCACGACGACGACCGAGGTCGAGACCTACGCGCCGGCTGCCGACCTCGTCATTGAGGCCGGTCCCGAGGTACTCGATGTCAAGCGCGACCTCTTCGGCCGGCTCGATTCGCTGACCGGGGCGGACGTGCTCCTGACAAGCTCCAGCTCGGGCCTGCCGCCCAGCTCGTTCGCAGGAGCGGCCAGCCGCCACCCCGAGCGCGTCCTCGTCGCGCACCCGTTCAACCCGCCACACCTCGTGCCGCTCGTCGAGCTTGTCGGGGCGCCGGCCACGGCGCAGAGCGCACTGCGCGCGGCCGACGCGTTCTTCACCGGGGTCGGCAAGAAGTGCATCACGCTGCGGACCGAGCTGCCGGGCCACGTCGTGAACCGGCTCCAGGCGGCGCTGTGGCGAGAGGCGTACGACCTCGTCGGCCGCGGAGTCGTCAGCGTCGCCGACATCGACACCGCGATCGCCTGGGGGCCGGGGTTGCGCTGGGCGCTGCTCGGACCGTTCGCCACTCAGCACCTGTCCGGCGGTGCGGGCGGCATCGCGCACATCCTCGAGCACCTCGGGCCACCGACCGCCGAGTGGTGGAAGGACCTCGGAGACCCGAGCCTGACCCCCGACCTCTGTGCGGCGATCGTGGCGGGCATGGCCGAGGAGATGGACACGACCGGGCAGGACGAGGACGGGCTGCGCGCGCGGCGCGATGCGGCGCTGAGAGGCCTGATCCGGGCCAAGGAGGAGGCGGGCCTGCCATGACCGAACAGAGCACTGAGCAGACGGCGGAGCAGCCCATCGGGCAGACGACCGAAGCGGCGACCGAGCACGGCCTCGCGCACGGCGACCTGCTCTTCACCCCCGGCGAGGAGCAGCTCACCTCCTCGCGCCTCGCCCACTACCTCGACTGGCTCGCCCGCGAGCGGGGCCTGCGCTTCGACCGCCGACAGCTGTGGGAGTGGTCGGTCACCGATCTCGAGGGCTTCTGGGGCAGCATCTGGGACCACTTCGACGTGCTCGCATCCGTCCCGCCGGAGCGGGTGCTCGCCTCGGCCCGGATGCCCGGTGCCGAGTGGTTCCCCGGCGCTCGGCTCAACTACGCCGAGCAGGTCTTCCGGTACACCGACGACGACCGGGTCGCGATCCACGCGTACTCCCAGACCCGGGAGCCGGCCACCCTGACGCTCGGTGAGCTGCGCGACCAGGTCGCCCGGGCCCGCACGGTGCTGCGCCGGCAGGGCGTCGGCCCCGGCTCCCGCGTCGTCGCTCACCTGCCCAACCTGCCCGAGACGGTCGTCGCCTTCCTCGCCACGGCCTCGCTGGGCGCGGTCTGGGCCTCGTGCGCGACCGAGTTCGGCGCCCGGTCCGTCATCGACCGGTTCGGCCAGGTCGAGCCAACCGTCCTCCTCGTCGCGGGCGGCTACACCTACGGCGACAAGCCCGTCGACAAGAGCGCCGACGTGGCGGAGCTCGTCGCGGGCCTGCCCACCCTGACGGTCGTCTTCGACGTCGAGTACGGCAGCTACCGCGCGACGGGCACCCACGGGAGCACTGGCGCCCAAGGCGACGTGAGCGGCGTGCGGTCATGGCCGGAGGCCCTCGCTGCAGTCGAGCCCGAGCCGCTCACCTTCGAGCAGGTTCCCTTCGACCATCCGCTCGTCGTCCTCTTCTCCTCGGGGACGACGGGGCTGCCCAAGGCCATCGTCCACGGACACGGTGGCATCCTCCTCGAGCACCTCAAGTGCCATGCCCTGTCGTGGGATCTTGGCCCGGGCGACACCTTCCTCTGGTACTCGACGACTGCGTGGATGATGTGGAACGCGCTCGTCAGCGGCCTGCTCGTCGGCTCGTCGATCGTGTGCATCGACGGCAACCCGGTGCACCCCGACCTCGACTGGCAGTGGCGGCTCGCCGAGGAGACCGGCGCGACCGTCATGGGTGCCGCGCCGGGCTTCATCATGGCGAGCCGCAAGGCCGGCCTGCGCCCGGCACGCGACCACCGCCTCCGGATCCGGCAGTTCGCCTCGGCGGGGGCCCCACTGCCACCCGAGGGCTATGCGTGGATCTACGACCAGCTGCCCGGGGTCGTGCTCAACATCGGCTCGGGTGGCACCGACGTGTGCTCGGGCATCGTCCAGGGTGACCCACTCCTGCCGGTGTGGGCCGGCGAGATCTCCGGCGCCGCGCTCGGCGTCGCGGCCCGCGCCTTCGACGGGGCCGGCCACGAGGTCGTCGGCGAGCTCGGCGAGCTCGTCATCACCGCGCCGATGCCCTCGATGCCGATCGGCTTCTGGGGCGACGCCGACGGATCCCGCCTGCGGGCGGCCTACTTCGACCGCTACCCCGGCGTGTGGCGGCACGGCGACTGGATCGTCTTCTCGCCCGAGGGGCACTGCCACGTCGCCGGCCGGTCGGACGCGACGCTGAACCGTGGCGGAGTGCGCCTCGGCACCGCCGAGTTCTACCGCGTCGTCGAGGAGCTCCCCGGCGTCCAGGACTCGCTCGTCGTCCACCTTGAGCAGGCCGGCGGCAACGGCGACCTCGTGCTGTTCGTCCAGACCGAGCCCGGGCGGCAGCTCGACGCGCAGCTGCGCGCGATGATCGTCGGCGCGCTGCGACACCAGCTCTCGCCGCGGCACGTGCCCGACACGATCACCGAGGTGGCGGCCGTGCCACGCAACCGCACCGGCAAGAAGCTCGAGCTGCCCGTCAAGCGGATCCTGCAGGGCCACCCGATCGACGAGGTCGCCTCCCGCGACGCGCTTGCCGACCCACACTCCCTCGATGCCTTCGTCGACCTCGCAGCAGCAAGGAACACCCCATGACCCGCTTCACCGGCGCGGGCCTCGACCTGCCCGCCCTCCGCGCCATCGACCTGCACGTCCACATCGAGGTCGACGACCACGGCCACCTCTCCATGGACGAGGAGCTGATCAACGCCTCCGCCGCCTACTTCAAGGGCGACCACGGCCGGACCCCGACAATCGACCAGATCGCGGAGACCTACCGAGGCCTCGGCATGGCCGCCGTCGTCTTCACCGTCGACGCGGGCACGGCCCTGGGGCACCCGCCGATCTCGAGCGAGTGGATCGCGGCGGAGGCCGCCAGGCACGCCGACGTCCTGATCCCCTTCGGCTCGGTCGACCCGTGCCGGGGCGCCGACGCCGTCACGCAGGCGCGTCGCCTCGTCGAGGAGCACGGTGTCGCCGGCTTCAAGTTCCACCCGAGCCTGCAGGGCTTCAGCCCGGACGACTCGGCCCACTACCCGCTGTGGGAGGCCCTCGAGGAGCTCGGCGTCCCAGCCCTGTTCCACACGGGCCAGAACGGCATCGGTGCCGGCCTGCCCGGCGGTCGGGGCATCAAGCTGCGCTACTCCAACCCGCTCCTGCTCGACGACGTCGCCGCCGACTTCCCCGGACTGACGGTGATCCTCGCGCACCCGTCGGTGCCGTGGCAGGCCGAGGCGATCTCGATGGCCACGCACAAGGCCAACATCTATCTCGAGCTGTCGGGCTGGTCGCCGAAGTACTTCCCCACGGAGCTCGTCCGGGCCGCCTCCGGGATGCTGCGCCACAAAACGCTGTTCGGCACCGACTACCCCCTCATCACGCCGGAGCGGTGGCTGGCGGACTTCGAGACGCTCGACGTCAAGCCGGAGGCCGAGCCGCTCATCCTGCGGGAGAACGCCATTCGCGTCCTCGGCCTGGACCGGGCGGGCATCAACAAGGACAGCCTCGAGACGCCGGCCACGCCGGCCGCTGAGGAGAAGCTGACCGACCAGAAGCTCGACATCGTCAACCAGGTGGTGTCCTGATGACGACCGTCACCACGATCGAGTCGCGCGAGCGGCCCACCGGCCCGACGCCGCAGGGCCGGGGGGACGACACGTCCCCGCCGGCGTCCTCGGGGCCCTAGGCCTGCTCACGCTCGTCGTCGTCCTCGAGCTCGTCCCTCGCGTCGGGTTCGTCGACGAGCGGTTCCTGCCGCCCTTCAGCTCCATGGTGTCGGCCCTCGCCCAGCAGGCGGGGACCCAGACTTTCTGGGCGGCGCTGGGGGCGACGCTGACCGGCTGGGCCATCGGCCTCATCATCGCCCTGGTCGCCGGCGTCGTCCTCGGGATCGTCATCGGCAGCATCCCGGTCGTCAGGGCGGCGACGAACTCGACGATCGAGTTCCTCCGGCCCATCCCATCGGTCGCCCTCATCCCGCTCGCCGTCCTGCTCTGGGGCACCGACATGAAGTCGACCCTGGTCCTCGTCATCTACGCGACGTTCTGGCAGGTGCTCCTCCAGGTTCTCTACGGCGTGCGGGACGTCGACCCGGTGGCCCGGGAGACGGCCCGCTCCTACCGTTTCTCGCCCCTCACCACCGTGCGGACCGTGACGTGGCCGACCGCCCTGCCGTACGTCATGACCGGCTTCCGGCTCGGCGCGGCCGTCGCACTGATCCTCGAGATCACCGGCGAGCTCGTCATCGGCACGCCCGGGCTCGGCAAGGAGATCGGCGTCGCCCAGTCCTCCGGTGCGGTTCCCCAGATGTACGCCCTCGTCATCGTCACCGGTCTCATCGGTGTCGTCGTCAACCTCGTCGCGCGATGGGGTGAGCGGCGGGCCCTGCGGTGGCACCCCTCGATCCGAGCGGAGGTCAGCTGATGGCCCACCCCCTGCGTCGCGTCGTGCTCGCCGTGGGCCTGCCGATCGCCCTCGTCGCCGCGTGGTGGTTCGCCACCGCCAACAGCACGAGCTTCTTCTGGCCGCCGCTGCGCGACATCCTGGGCACCTTCGTCGAGACGTGGTGGCCGGACCGCCTCGTCGGCGACGTCCTGCCGAGCCTCGTGAGGCTGCTCGCCGGCTTCGCCATCGCCTTCGTCCTCGGGGTCGGCCTCGGCGTCGCCATCGGCAAGTCCCCGTGCGCTGCGGGCCTTCCTCGAGCCGGTTCTCGAGTTCTTCCGCGCCATCCCGCCGCCGGTGCTCGTGCCGATCCTCATCCTCTTCTTCGGCATCTTCGACACGATGAAGATCGTGGTGATCATCACCGGCTGCATCTGGCCGATCCTGCTCAACACGGTCGAAGGCGTCCGGGGTCTCGACGAGGTGCTCTCCGACACCTCACGGATCTACCGGCTCTCGAGGCGGGCCCGGTTCTGGCACCACATCCTCCCCGGAGCAAGCCCGCAGATCTTCGCCGGCGCCCGCCAGTCCCTGTCCGTCGGCATCATCCTGATGGTGATCAGCGAGATGTTCGCGGCGAGCAACGGCCTCGGCTTCACCATCATCCAGTTCCAGCGGACCTACGCCATCCCGCAGATGTTCAGCGGCATCATCGTGCTCGGCCTCCTCGGCGTCGCAGTGGCCCTGATCTTCCGCCTCGTCGAGGCACGGATCCTGCGGTGGTACCTCGGCCTCCGAGCCGCCCAACGAGGAGAGTGACATGACGAGCACGCCGACCGCCCCCGCGACGGACGCCACCGGCGCCCGCCGTGACGAGACGCCCCAGCCCATCCTCGACGTCCGCGGCCTGCGCAAGGTCTACCGATCCGGCGGCGGCGCCGTGGAGGCGATCCGCAACCTGACATTCACGATTGCGCCCGGCGAGCTGACCTGCATCGTCGGCCCGTCCGGCGCGGGCAAGACGACGCTGCTCAAGTGCATCGCCGGCCTGCTCGACGCCACCGACGGCGAGATCCGGCTCGAGGGCGAGCTCGTGACCGGCCCGCCCAAGGGCATGGCCGTCGTCTTCCAGGAGTACGGCCGCAGCCTCTTCCCCTGGATGACCGTCTGGCAGAACGTCGAGCTCCCGCTCAAGGAGAGGAAGGTGCCCGTCGCCGAGCGGAAGCGCCTCGTCACCGAGGCCCTCGCCGCCGTCGGCCTCGCGGACGTCCACCGCGCGCACCCGTGGCAACTCTCCGGCGGTATGCAGCAGCGCGTCGCGATCGCCCGGGCCGTCGCCTATGAACCGCACATCCTCATCATGGACGAGCCGTTCGCCGCGGTCGACGCACAGACCCGGGCCGAGCTCGAGGACCTCGTCCGGGAGCTGTGGCGCCGTCTCGGGGTCACCGTCCTCTTCGTCACCCACGACATCGATGAGTCGGTCTACCTCGGGCAGCGCGTCCTCGTCCTGTCGAACCGGCCGACCGTCATCATGGAGGACGTCGCGATCGACCTGCCTGACGAGCGGGACCAGCTCTCGACACGCTCCATGACGCGGTTCGCCGAGCTGCGTGGCCACGTCTACGAGCTGATCCAGCAGGCCAAGCGGGGCCGCCGCCCCGATGCGGAGTCCACCGGCGAGGCGGTGTGAGCACCGCCCCCGTCGAGCCCGACCCTCCGACGCGGGGAGCGGATTTCGTCCATTCCCTCGAGCGGGGTCAGGCGGTGGAGGAACTGGGCGCCATCGCCCTCTTCCACACCGGCCAGACCGGCATCGGCACAGGACTGCCGGGAGGGCGAGGCATCCGTCTGCGTTGCTCCGACCCACTGCTCGAGGAGGCCAAGCCGCTGATCCTCAAGGAGAACGCGCTCGGTCTGGGCGGTGCGGCATGAGCCTTGCGAAGCAGCTTCCGACGCACGGACTGGGAGACGACCACGTCGCGTTGCGTACGGTCGTCCGGGAACTCTGCGAGGACCAGGTCGCGCCCCACTCATCCGAGGTGGACGAGCAGGGCGCCTTCCCCGAGACCTCACTGAAGGCACTCGTGGAGGCGCGGATGCACTGCGTCACCCTCCCGGAGGCCTACGGCGGCGAGGGCGGCGACCATCTGGCCGGCGTGGTGGTGGCTGAGGAAGTCGCCCGCGCGTGCGCCACCACCCAGCAGGTGATGGGCGCCAACGAGCTCTTCTCCCTCCCTCTGCTCATCGGCGGATCCGAGGAGAACAGGCAGCGGTATCTGCCGCGGATCGCCTCGGGGGAGTGGCTGGGCGCCTTCGCCCTGTCGGAACCCGAGGCGGGCTCGGACGTCGCCGCTGTCTCCACGCGGGCGAGGGCGGTAGATGGCGGTTGGGTGCTCAGCGGCACCAAGCGGTGGATCACCAATGCCGGGCGGGCCGACGCCTACGTCGTGTTCGCCTCCGTCGATCCGGCGAAGGGCACCCGCGGACTGACGGCGTTCGTCGTGGAGGCCACCGACTCCGGGCTGTCCTTCGGGGTCCCGGAGAAGAAGATGGGCCTGAAGGGGTCGCCCACCAGGGAGATCTACCTCGACGACGTGTTTGTCCCCGCTGAGCGTATGGTGGACGAACCTGGCCGGGGCATGAGGTTGGCGCTCGCCACCCTGGACCGTACCCGCGCGACCGTCGCCGCGCAGGCCGTCGGCATCGCCCAGGGCGCGCTGGACTGCGCGACCGCGTACCTCAAGGAACGCAAGCAGTTCGGCAGGCCGTTGGCGGAGTTCCAGGGCCTGCAGTTCATGGTGGCCGACATGGAGACGCAGATCCGCGCCGCGCGCCAGCTGACCTACGCCGCGGCCCGCGAACTCGACGCGCACGGCGGGGACAGCACCACCGCCGGTGCGGTGGCCAAGTGCTTCGCCTCGGACACGGCCATGCGCGTGACGACCGACGCCGTCCAACTCCTCGGCGGCTCTGGTTATGTCCGCGACTTCCCGGTCGAGCGGATGATGCGCGACGCCAAGGTCACCCAGATCTATGAGGGGACCAACCAGATCCAGCGCATCGTAATCGCACGCTCGCTCATGTGACGTCATGGAAAGGACGGTACGGCCACCGGAGTTCCGGCTCCGGTGGCCGACCGCTGTCAGAGCTGAGTTTCCGAAAGTTCCGCACCGCGGCCCGTGCGGGTCATTCGGCCAGATACTTCGTCATACGCGTCCGCACAGGCCGGGGTGCCTGAAGTGCCCGGGCGATCCCCCGGACACCCGCCAGCAGAACAGGGATGTGCTCACCCGGGACCGCTCCCTCCGACGGAATGCCCCCCCCAGCGACGCGACCACCTGGCCGTCGGGCCCGGTGACCGGGACAGCGATGCCGAGTGCGCGCAGTTCGACATTGCCGGTGCCGATACATCATCCGCGCAGGTCACGGCCTTGATTGCCCAACGGCGAGCCGCGCACGCCGGCCTTTTGTTGTCTTCCCGCGGACCAATGCGGACGGCATCATGATCTCTCGTGCTGCTGCGCCTGGCCCACCCCGCCGCCACCAGCGCCTTCGCCCTGCTGCGTCTGCTGCCGATGAGCGACCGGGACAAGGACATCGAGACCCTCGCCCTGCGGCACCAGCTGCCGGTCCTGCAACGCCAGGTCGGCAAGCCGACGTTCACCGACACCGACCGCCCTCTCTGTCAGCCTTTGCTGAACCCGTAGGCGGCATCCGCGGTCACCCAGCGAAACGGGATCTTGTCCGTGATGGCGCGGCGGACCATCGCTTTGGCCATGGCCACCTTGGTCTCGAAGGCGACCTCGTCGTCCAGCCGTCGAGGGTCAGGCCGTCGGTGCCGGTGGATCCGCCAGTTTGAGGGTGCCGTCGGGGTAGCGGCGGGCGGAGAGGCCGGAGCGCAGGAGGGGGGCCTCTTCCCATACGGGGGTCGTGTGGCCGGGTATGCGGACGGTGCTGAAGGGAAGTGCAGGGCCGGTGGCGCACAGTTCGCCGGGCTGTTCGGCCGTCTGCGGTCCGCCCCGGTCGTCCACGACGCGCACCTGGACCTGGGACACCGGGGTACCGAGCGCGCGCGGGGACGGTTCCTTCCCCGTGGGGGTGAACTCGCGGGTGGTCCAGGGCAGGACGCCGTCCGTGGGGGCGAGGTCGGCGCGCAGCCGGGTGCCCGGCAGGGCCGTGAAGTGCCGGGTGACGAGGCCGGCGGGCACGGGGCCGCCGACGAGCTGGACGAGGCGCGGGCGGATGGGGAGGGCGTCCACGAGGGCCTCGTACTCCTCGGGACTGCAGACGGCAGCGGACAGCGTGCCGTCGCGTTCCGCCGGTACTCCGGCGGTCGGCATCGCGCGCAGCGACGCCCCACCGGCGAAGGCCCACCACATCGCGGACAGGGCGGCCGGGCTTGCCGGGGGGCCCGCCACGAAGACCCGGCGGGGGGCGGGGCCCGCCGTCCGGATCCGCTCGGCGACGGCGAGCCGCCAGGCGCGGTGGTCGACCAAGTGCCCGGTCGGGCCGCCGGGCCCGCCGTGGGCGACCAGCATGTAGGCGGCTTCCGCGGGGTGCGAGAGGGGGAGCGCCGGTTCCAGACGGTGCGTGGTGATCCGCCGCCAGGTCTCCGGGTGGTCCAGGGCCAGCGTGGTGTGCCGGCGTGCCCACGTCTCGCGCGTGGAACTGCTGCACAGGACGGTCGAGGCGGCGCTGACCGCGCCGATCGCGCGGAGTTCCGGGAGGCCGAGGCCGTACGCGGCCGGCACGCACACGCCTCCCGCCTTCAGGACGGCCAGCTGGGCCAGCAGCGCCTGCCGGTGGTCGTCGCAGTGGATAATCACCGGATCGCCGAGCTGGAGGTCGGCGTGCATCAGCATCGACGCCAGCCGAGTGGACCACAACTCCGCTTTGCCGAAGCTCAGTTCGCCGCGCACCTCCTGGACGGCGACGGCGTCCGGGTGGCGCTGTGCCACCCGGACGAACCCGCGGTCCAGGGTGTCCTGCGACGGCGAGGACGGTCCCGCCATCGTCGCGGGCCGCGGGCCGGCGGCCCTAGGGCGCGCCGAGGCGAAGGCGGGCGCGGTGTGAGGCGTGGGCACGACGAGCCCCGGGCGAGTGGCCAAGGTGGGGTCCATGGTCACTGTGCTTCCTCCAGCTCGGGAGTCGTGTGCCATGCCGGGATGAGGCAGGCCGTGGCCACCGCGCCCCACTCCCCCGGCGGTACGTCCCGCAGGTGCCGGGTGAACTCCCACAGGTGGCCTTCGGGGTCTCGGACCAGGTACTGCCGCAGTCCCCACGGTTTGTCCGTCGGGGGCTGTACGATGTGGGCGCCCGCCGCCTCGGCGTGCGTGAAGTGGGCGTCCACGTCGGGCACCCACACGATGACCTGCTTGCAGGTGTGGTCGCCGGCGCAGGCGCCAGTGTGGCGTTCCCCGGTGCGCCGGACCATCACGACCCCGCCGCCCGTGTCGAGGTCGGCGTGGTGGATGCTCCCCGACGCCGGCTGCTTGAGGAGCAGCCGGAACCCGAAGGCGTGGACGAGCCAGTCGACGGCGTGGTCGGGGTCGGCATAGGCGAGTTCGACGACCACCTGAGGGAATCCGCGGGCCGGGTCGTACACGACGTCTCCTTCGGGCTGCGGGCAGCGGGTGGGGTGGGGTGGGCCGTGGTGTGGGGTCTCGCGCCGGGTCAGCGGCGTCGGCGGGGGGCGGAGGCGCCCGTCGTCCGTACGGCGGCGGCGAGGTCGGACAGCGTGCCCGACTCGAAGACCGCCCGCATCGGCACAGTGACCCCCAGTTCGTCGCGGAGCCGGCCGGCGAGCCGGGTCGCCAGCACCGAATGCCCGCCGAGCTTGAAGAAGTTGTCGCCCGGCACGATGTCGGGCACGCCCAGGATCTCCCGGGCCAGCCGGCACACCGTGTTCTCCACGGAGTCGCCGCCGGGGTCGGCTGCGGCCGGCTCGCCGTCGGACCTCTCCGCCGACTCGGCGAGCTGCCGCAGCGCCGCGCGGTCGATCTTGCCGTTGGCGGTGACCGGGAGCCGCGGGAGCCGGTGGACCGACGACGGCACCATGTGCTCGGGCAGAGTCTCCGCCGCGTGGGCGCGCAACTCGGCGCCGGACACCTCGACGCCGTCGACAGTGCTGACCCAGGCGGCGAGGCGGGCGCCCGCGAGGTCGCCGACCACCGTCACCGCGGCCACGTCCACCACCGGGTGGGCCGCCAGCCGGGCCTCGACCTCGCCGAGTTCGACGCGGAAGCCGCGGATCTTCACCTGGTCGTCGCCGCGGCTGGAGAACACCAGCTGCCCGTCCGTGCGGCGGCGACCGCGGTCGCCGGAGCGGTACACGCGGCTGCCCGGTGGGCCGAAGGGGTCGGGTACGAAGCGGGTCGCGGTCAGCCCGGGCCGGTTCAGGTAGCCGCGAGCGAGGCCGTTGCCGACGAGGTACAGCTCGCCGTCGACGCCGTCCGGGACCGGGCGGAGGTGTTCGTCGAGGACGTACACGCCGTTGCCGGACCACGGCTCGCCGATGGTGATCTCGTCGGCGGGGTCGACGGGGCCGGCAAGGGTGGAGCCGACGGTGGTCTCGGTCGGCCCGTAGCCGTTGAACATGCGGCGCCCCTGCGACCACTTAGCCGCCAGGGCGCGGGTGCACGCGTCGCCGGTGGACATCACCGTGCCGCCGATGAGCACGCCCTCGGCGTCGGTCACGCTCAGCGCGACCGGTGGCAGCGTGGCGTGGGTGACGGCGTGGCGGCGGAGCGTGGCGTGCAGCGGCGGGCCGGGCAGCAGTTCCTCGGCCGGGGCCATGACGAGCGTGGCACCGGAGAGCAGAGCCGCTGACCAGTCCCAGAAGGCGGCGTCGAAGCTGATGGACGCCCACTGGAGCACGCGGTCGCCGGGCCGGGGGGCGAGGGACGCGGCCTGGGCGGCCACGAGGTCGGCGACGCCGACGTGCGTCACGGCGACGCCCTTGGGCATCCCCGTCGAGCCCGAGGTGTAGATGACGTACATCAGGTGCCGCGGGTCGAGGGGGGCGTTGCGGCACCGGTCGGTCAGGTCGTGGCCGGGCCGCGCCGCGGTCTCGCGTACAACGTCGGGGGCGTCCACCATGAGTTCGGGAATCGGCACGCCGAGGTCGAGCCGGCCGTGCTCGGGCCGGACCAGCAGCACGGGCCGGGCGTCGGTGACCATGTGCGCGAGCCGCTGGGCGGGGTACTGCGGGTCCAGCGGGAGGTAGGCACCGCCGGCCTTGAGGACGGCCAGCAGGACGACCACCAGCTCGTCGCCCTTCGGCATCGCGACAGCCACGGTGGTGTCGGGGCCGACCCCGCGCTCGACCAGGGCCCGCGCGAGACGGTTGGCGCGGGCGTTCAACTCGGTGTAGGACACGACGCGGTCGCCGAACACCACCGCGGGGTTCTCACTCGCGCGTGCCACGACGGACTCGAACAACTCCGGAACGGTGGGCACTCGCTGACTCCGTCCTCTCGGTACAGCGGTACGAGGGCACTGGGCCGGCCACCGAAGCTAGCCGCTCGTCGGCGCCCCGGCGAACGGCGCGAAAGGAGTGCGACAGAGCGTGCGGAGAGGGTGGCGGCTCGGGCGCTTCGCGATGCTCCGCCGACCGCCCGTACGGGACCTGTGCAGGGTCTTTCGCGGTGTCTCGCCGACACCCTGCGCGAGTCCCCGCGCGGACCCTTCCCGGCGCCCCGCCGGCCGCCCGCGCTGGCCCTCTGCGTGGTTCTTCCGGCGCCCCGCGCCTGGTCCTTTCGTGTCCCTGTCGCCGTTCTCTCGCGCCCTCAGGGGCTCGGTCACCCTGGGGCGATGGTGTGAAAGCGCCATGTCGTCAGGTCCGTCGATCCCCGTTGGAGGGAAGCGATGCTCGAAGGTTGTGTGCCCTGGCCCGAGGAACTGGCAGCGCTCTACCGCCGCAAGGGATACTGGCAGGGACGGCCCCTGGGCGACCTGCTGGACGAGACGTGCGCCCGGTACGCCGCCAAGACCGCGCTCGTGTGCGACGAGCGGCGGATGACGTACGCCGAGCTGTCCGAGCAGTCGTCGGCGGTCGCGGGCGGTCTGCTGGACCGCGGCATCGGGCGGCTGGACCGTGTCGTCGTCCAGCTGCCCAACGTGCCGGAGTTCATCGTGGTGGTCTTCGCGTTGCTGCGGATCGGGGCGATCCCCGTCATGGCGCTGCCGGGGCACCGCAAGGTCGAACTCACCCACCTGTGCGCGCACTCGGGGGCGGTCGGTCTGGTGGTGGCCGACGAGATGAAGGGGTTCGACCACCGGGCGCTGGCTCGTGAGGTGCTGGCCGAGGTGCCCGCGCTGAAGCACGTGGTGGTCGTGGGCGAGGCCGAGGAGTTCACCGCGCTGACGGACCTGTACCTGCCGGGGCGCCACCTGCCGGAGGTCGATCCGAGCGAGCCGGCGCTCTTCCTGCTGTCCGGCGGGACGACCGGCCTGCCGAAGCTGATCCCCCGGACCCACGACGACTACGCGTACAACATGCGGGCCACGGCCGAGGCGCTGCGGTTCGACGAGAACGGCGTGTACCTGGCCGTCAACCCGGTCGGCCACAACTCGGCGCTGGGCTGCCCGGGGGTGCTGGGCGCGCTGCTCGTCGGCGGCACCGCGGTGCTGACGTCCAGCGTTCGGCCGGACGACGTGTTCGCGCTGCTGGAGCGGGAGCGGGTGACGCTGACGACGCTGGTGCCGCCCGTGGTGCGGCTCTGGATCGACGCCGCCCGCAAGTCAGGGGCGCGCTTCCCGGACCTGCTGCTCCAAGTGGGGAGTTCGAAGTTCGACACGGGGCGGGCCGCGGACGTCGGCCCCGGCCTCGGCGCGGGGCTGACGCAGTGGTTCGGAGTGGGGGAAGGGCTGCTCACGTACACGCGGCTGGACGACCCGGAGGAGGTCGTCGTCGGCACGGAGGGGCGGCCGCTGGCCGAGCACGACGAGATCCTCGTCGTCGACGCGGAGGGCCGGCCCGTGCCCGACGGCACTGAGGGCGAGCTGCTGGTGCGCGGACCGTACACGATCCGCGGCTACTACCGGGCCGAGGAGCAGAACCGGCACGCTTTCACCCCAGAGGGGTATTTCCGCACCGGGGACATGGTGCGCCGGCGGCCCGACGGAAACATCGTCGTGGTGGGGCGCATCAAGGACATCGTGAACCGCGCCGGTGAGAAGGTTCCCGCCGAGGAGGTCGAGGAGCACCTGCTCACCCATGCCGCGGTCCGGGACGCGGCGGTGGTCGGCGTGGCCGACCCGGTGCTGGGCGAGCGGTGCGTCGCCTTCGTCGTCTTCCGCGAGGAGCCGGTGGCGCCGGCCGCGGTCAAGTCCTACCTGCGGGAGCGGGGGCTGGCAACGTACAAGATCCCGGACCGGGTGGTGGCCGTCGCGGAGTTCCCCCGCACCCCGGTCGGCAAGGTCGACAAGGCGGCGCTGCGCGCTTCGGTCTGAGGACGCGAGCGCCGCCGGGTGCGGGGGCGGGGCGGCCCGTCGCCTTCACGGGCCGGTCAGCGGCCCGTGAAGGCGACGG
>NZ_QFDQ01000234.1 GCF_003270085.1 Streptomyces triticisoli
TAGCGCACGTGCGCCTCGATCGGGCGGACCTCGTAGCCCAGCTCGACGGCGTAGGCGACGGAGGGCGTGGCGTACCAGGCCGGGCCCTGGGGGCGCTCGCCCTTCGGCGTGAACGGGCTGGGCAGCAGACCGGCGTCCAGCTCCGCCCACTTGTCCTTGCCGGCCTTCACCCGCGACAGGTCGACGTGGGACAGGTCGACCAGCCACGACCCGGGCAGCTTCGCATCGAACACCGGGTTCTTGACGTGCGTCGGCTCGCCCAGGCCGACGACCAGGCCGTTCGCTCCGGCGGCGAAGGCCATGTTCACGTCGATGCCGACCAGGTGCCGCAGGGTGCACTCGGCGTCCGTCATGGGTCGTGCCCAGTCGTAGGCCTCCTCGAACAGCTTCTCCGCCGGGCCGCGGACGTGGAAGCGCGGCAGGTCCTTGAGCAGCGGGTGCCCGTCCGGGGCCTCGCACGGGGCGCAGTCCACCGGGTCCTTGCCCAGCGAGCCGGGGTTGTGCTCGGAGTGCCGCTTGCCGTCGGCGTCGGGCTCGGAGGCGCGGGTCGGCGGGTGGAAGGCGGTCATCAGCTCCAGGCCGGTGACGGCGGTGGAGCCGCGCGGTGTCATCACCCGGGTCGCGTAGGTGCCCAGGAGCCGGGCGAGGTCCGCCGGCGGCAGCTGGGCGGCATGGCCCCAGTGGCGGGAGTCGAGCGCGTGCCAGGACGGGATGCACAGCTGCACGCAAGAGCGCTCCGAGCCCTGCGCGGGGCGGTAGATCCTGGCCCACGGCCCGAACCCGCGCTTGGTCAGCTTCCAGTCGGCGCGCGTCAGCTGCTTGATGACCTTGTGGCCCTCCGGCAGCCGCCCGGCCAGGCGCTGCTCCTCGGTGAGGGTGACCGGCAGGCCGTAGCGCTCCAACGCGGCCTCGGTGAGCACGAGCAGCGGGTCGGCGTCCTTGCCCGGCCCGGACAGCTTCGGCTGCCCCAGCTTCGCCTCCTTCAGCGTCCACTCCACCAGGGCCGGAAGGGACTTGGCGGGCACGTCCAGGACCAGGCCGCCGACGCAGTACGCCAGCACCTGGCCGTCTTCGGCATCGACGACCGCGAGCGGGCCGTTCGCGAAGCGCGGGTCGGCACCGCCGGCCGGGATGTCGGCCGGGGCGGCCTTCTGCGCGCCCGGGCGCCGCGCCACCGACGACGGCCTGGGGGTGCGCGCCGGACGCGACACGGCAGGAGGCGCGGTGGTGGCGGGGAGGGGCGGGGGGTTCTCGGAAGCAGTCGTGGCCGCCGCGTCGGAGGCCGGGGATGCGGGCAGAGTCCGCGGTTCCGGCGCCGGGGCGGGTGTGCCGGCGGACGTCTTGGGCACCGCCGCCTCCCGGGCGGGCGCGGCTGCGCCGACGGGGGCGGGGTAGAGCTGTGCGAGCTGCTTGAGCAGCCGCGCGTAGGCGTCACGCTCCGGCGGTCGCGGCTCGGTCTTGCCGGACTCCCAGCCGCTGACCGTGGCGCGGCGCACCTTCAGTGCCGCGGCGACCTCCTCGACCGTCAGGCCGTGGGCCTTGCGCAGCCGCCTGCGCTCCTCCGGCGGCGGCAGCGGAGCGCGGGACGCCACCAGCGCGTCGACCGCATCGAACAATTCGGACACGGAACACCTCCCGACCGCCACCCTATCCCATGAACCGTACGTACCACGTACATTTAGCGTATGTTTCGCGCACAAGGAGCAGGGAGGGTTTGAGGCGGCAAACGGTGCTCCTGCTCACTTTGGTGTCCTGTCTCATCGGGCCTTGGCCGCTCTCACCGGAGTCTGACGACCGTCCTGTGCGCCTCACCGAAGTCTGGTCACCGCTAGGGGCTTGTGGATCAGGCCACGTACCCTCGGCTCCGTGCCCCGCCATCCGAAGAAGTCCCGTCGGCTGATTGCCGACGGGCGCGCGTATCTGTGGACGCTCCGTCACAGCCACAGCCACAGCGGGGCGGGCAGCGGCCGGTCATGCTGCGAGACCCTCACGCTGTACCCGCAGCCAGCCGGCACTGGCGGCCCGCTGCGCATCGTCTTCACCGAGGGCCCGGGCCGGTACGTGCCGGGCGGGGCTCCCCTGGGCTCCGGAGACGTGGGGTACATCCGGGGCGCCTCCCTGAACCTGCACGAACCCGGTGCCGTCCGGGCCCTGCTCGACGCGGCGTCGGCCCGCGGGTGGCAGCCGGAGGGGCGGCGGGCGGTGGAGATCGACGGCTGGTCCCTGCTGGAGGCGGCAGCCGCCGCGCGGGCCGGGGCCAGCGGCCCCGCGGGCCCGAAAGAGTGACTCCGATGACTTCGCTGGTCCTCGAACCGGCCCCCTCGGGCACCGATCAAACCTCGTTGAGACTGATCAAACTCCGTTGAGACGGGACATCTGGGAACGCCTGGGCGCTGAGCGCGCGCATTGCGGCGGTTGAGGATGATCCTTTGGAGTGGACACCCTGACAATGAATCTTGCTGGTCCAGGGAGGGATGTCCAGGTGGGACGCAGGTCTCCGTATCCGGAGGAGTTCAGGAAGGACGCCGTCGCGCTCTACCGCGCCGCGGCCGGCAAGCGGACGTACGCGTCGGTGGCCGCGGATCTCGGCATCACCTCGGAGTCGCTGCGGACGTGGGTCCGCAAGGACGACTCACAGGCCGTGCCCGGACGCCGTGACTCGGGCGGGAGCGAGGCGGAGGAGCTGGCCCGATTGCGGGCGGAGAACGCCCGGCTACTGAAGGCCGAACAGGAGTGGCACCTGGAACGCGAGATCCTACGCCGGGCAGCCGCCTATTTCGCCCGGGAGGTGAAGTGAGCCCCCACCGTTGGGACTTCATCTCCGAGAACCGCGCCGACTTCGGCGTGCAGCGGATCTGCCGGGTGCTCGGGGCGTCCCGCGCCGACTACTACCGGCACCTGGCCACGGAGCAGGACCGCGCCGGGCGCCAGGCCGAGGAGAAACGGACCGTGAGCGAGATCCGCGCCATCCACGCCGAGCACCAGGGCGCCTACGGCGCCCCGCGCGTCCACGCCGAGCTGCGTGCGAGAGGGCGGAGGATCAACCGCAAGCGCGTCACCCGGCTGATGCCTATCAACCACATCGTCGGGCGGCACCTGCGGAAGAAGAAGCGCACGACGATCGCGGACAGGACCGCGCCGCCCGCGCCGGACCTGGTGATGCGCGACTTCACCGCGGACGCGCTGAACACCAGGTGGTGCGGCGACATCACTTACATAGCCGTCGGCGCGACGTGGCTCTATCTCGCCACGGTGATCGACATCTGCTCGAGGAGGGTGGTGGGCTGGTCGATCGCCGACCACATGCGCACCTCGCTGGTCACCGACGCGATCGAGATGGCCGTGGCCACCCGCGGCGGCCGGGTTCGCGGCGTCGTTTTCCACACCGACAGGGGCGCCCAGTACAGTGCGGCTGCCTTCGCGGAGGTGTGCCGCCGGCACGGCATCCGGCGCAGCATGGGCCGGATCGGTTCGAGCTATGACAATGCCCTCGCCGAGTCGTTCTTCCAGGGCCTCAAGCGTGAGTTGCTCCACGGGAGGCGCTGGACCTCGAAGGCACAGACGCGGCTCGAGTTGTTCCGCTGGCTGTCGTACTACAACCGGCGCCGTCGGCATTCCGCGCTCGGCTATCTCACACCAGCCGAGTTCGGACAGCAACTGATCACGTCACGTACGCTGTCACTCGTCGCGTGAAACCCGGTGTCCACTCCCGGGGATCAACCTCCTTCCTTCGGACCGGCTCCCGGCGTCAGTTCGGGTCCGTCGTCGAGGTCACCATCATCTTGGTCACGGTGCCGTCGTCGCCGACCACGTCGCGCACGTGCCGGAAGCCCAGTCGGCGGCCCAGTGCCAGGCTGGCGGTGTTGTCGGCGCCGACCATGCCGTAGATCTCCTTCAGTCCCAGGTTGTCGGCGGCGTGGCGGAGCAGGCCGCGGACCACTTCTGTGCCCAGGCCCCGGCCCCAGTGCTCGGGGGCGAGGGCGGTGATCAGTTCGTGGCCGTCGACGTTGCCGGTCTTCTTCACCTCCGCGTGGCCGACGTAGACCTCCTCGCGCCACAGTCCCCACACGTCGAACCTGCGCTGCGGGTAGACGTCGGTGAGGATGGCGCGGAACAGCGTGCGGACGTCGGCCTCCGGCACGCGTTCCTGGCCCATCCAGCGGCAGACCTCCTCGTCGCGCAGCAAGGCCACGAAGACGTCTTCGTCCTCGGAGCGGTAGGGCCGGAACGTGAGTCGTTCGGTGTGCAGGACCGGTGTCATGACGGCTCCTCGGGGCGGGCGGGCGGATGGGCGGGCGGGGCGGAGGCCGGGGTGCGGTTGCGGGACGCACCCCGGCCTGTCCTTCGTGGCTGGGCGGGACGCGTCAGGCTTCGGCGTTCTCCATGCGCTCCCGCAGGCTGCGCGGACGCATGTCGGTCCAGACCTCGTCGACGTAGGCGGAGCACTCCGCCTCCGTGCCCTCCTTGCCGACGGGCTGCCAGCCGGCGGGCACCTCGACGTCGATGGGCCACAGCGAGTACTGCTCCTCGTCGTTGCGCAGCACCTGGTAGCGGGTGTTCTCGTCCATGTCTGTCGGTCTCGCTCTCTCGGGTCGGATGGGTGGGTGGGCGACGGGCTGCTGGTGCGGTGTCGGGCGGTGGGGCGCGGGCCGCGGGGCGGGGCGTCACCGGTTGTTCCGGGCGTAGCGGGCGATGTGGCGCAGGGCCTCGGCGAAGTCGTCCGCGACACGTCGCACGGCGTCCGTGGTGTGGAGGGCGGGCCGGTGGTGCCAGGTGAGGAACAGCCGGCCGCCCTGCACCGCGCCGACGACCTCCAGCGGGTGGGAGCCGCTGTCGCGCGGATCGTGGTGCCGTCCGAACGACCCGTGCTCGGCGCGCACCAGGCCGTCGCCGGGGTTCTCCGGGCGGGCGTCCCACTGGCCCAGGTAGTTGAAGACGACCTGTCCGTGCGCGGCCCGCCCGAGCCGCTCGCGCACCTCGGGCGGACCGAAGGTGCGCAGCGCGCCGAAGCCCAGGCCGTTGCCAGGCACGGCGCGCAGTTGGCGGCGCACCGCCTTCACCAGGGTCCGCCAGTCCCGGGCGGGGCCGAGGTCGGCGGGTTCGGGCACCTGGAGGGCGACGGGGTGGATGGTGGTGAACCAGCCGACCGTGCGGGAGAGGTCCACGTCGTCGAGGACGTCCTCGCGGCCGTGCCTCTCCAGGTCCAGGCGGACCTCCTCGCGGCCGGTCCAGCGGGCCAGGGCCAGGGCGAGGGCGGCGAGCAGAACGTCGTTGACACGGGTGCGAT
Source organism: Streptomyces triticisoli (assembly GCF_003270085.1). GTDB lineage: Bacteria > Actinomycetota > Actinomycetes > Streptomycetales > Streptomycetaceae > Streptomyces > Streptomyces triticisoli. The sequence goes on from NZ_QFDQ01000234.1 coordinate 5,288, forward strand.
AGGCGGTCGGCGCGGCGCGCAGCAGTGCCTCGGTGTCCGCCTCGTCCAGTTCGACGGTGAGCGTGTCGACGGGACCCGTCTCCGGCCCGGTCGGTGCCTCGGCCGGCAGGGGCTCGGCGTTCACCGCCCGTTCCCAGTAGGGCAGTTCGTCGTCGAGGGCGCCGGCCGCGACGTGCGCGGCGAGTCCTCGGGCCCAGTCGCGGAAGGAGGTGGTGCGTTCGCCCGGCGCGACGGTCTCGCCCTGGACGGCCTGCCGGTAGGCGGCCTCCAGGTCGTCGCGCAGGATGCGCCAGGACACGGCGTCCACCACCAGGTGATGAGCGACCAGGAGGAGGAAGGCGGGCCGGTCGGCGCCCCCGGTGAACAGGGCCGCCCGCAGCAGCGGACCGCGCGCCAGGTCGAACCCGGTGTGCAGGTCGTCGGCGGTCTTCTCCATCGCCGCGTCGGCCTCGGCGGAGGTCAGGCCGCTCAGGTCGTGGCGGTTCAGGAGCCGGTCGCGGTCGGTGTCGGACGGCGGCGGGTTGAACTGGCGCCAGCCGTCCTGGTCCTCGGTGAAGCGCATGCGCAGGGCGTCGTGGTGGTCGAGCAGGGCGTTCAGGGCCGTTTCCAGGGCGGCGGCGTCCGGGGCGGTGCCGAGTTCCAGCAACAGCGACTGGTTGAAGTGGCCGTGGCCGGCGCGCGGGCTGGTCAGGAACCACTCCTGGATGGGGGTGAGCGGCACGTCTCCGCTCACCGGGCCGTCCCCGGAATGCTGGGGCGCGCCGGTGACGACGGTGGCCAGCTCGGCGACCGTCTGGTGGGTGAACAGGTCGCGGGTGGCCAGGTGCAGTCCGTCCCGCCGCAGCCGTGACACGACCTGCATGCTGAGGATGGAGTCGCCGCCGAGGTGGAAGAAGTTGTCGTGCGCGCCGACGTCCGCCACACCGAGGACGTCGGCCCAGATACGGGCGATGCGGCGTTCGGTGTCGGTGCGCGGTGCCGTGCGCGGCCCGACGGCGGTGTGCGTGGGGCCGGGTCCGGGCAGGGCGCCGCGGTCGGTCTTGCCGTTCGGGGTGAGCGGCAGGCGCTCCAGCGGGACGAACGCCGACGGGACCATGTGCGGCGGGAGCAGCCCGGCGAGGTGGTCGCGCAGCTCCGGCACCGGCAGTTCCTCCGTGGTGCCCTCGGCGGGCACGACGTAGGCCACGAGCCGTCCGCCGGACCGGCCGTCCGGGTCGGTCCCGCCACCGCGTACGGTGACCACCGCGTCGCGCACCCGCGGGCTGCGGCGCAGCGCGCTCTCGATCTCTCCGGGCTCGATGCGGAAGCCGCGCAGCTTCACCTGGTCGTCGGCGCGTCCGGCGAAGCGCAGTTCGCCGGACGCGTCCCAGCGGGCCAGGTCACCGGTGCGGTACATCCGCTCCCCCGGCGCGCCGAACGGGTCGGCGACGAAACGCGAGGCGGTCAGGCCGGGCCGGTTCAGATAGCCGCGGGCCAGTCCGGGTCCGGCCACGTACAGTTCGCCGGTGACGCCGGGCGGGACGGGGCGCAGAGCGGCGTCGAGCACGTGGACGCGGGTGGCGCCGGCCGGGCGGCCGATCGGCGGGGCGCCCGTGCCCGGGGCGAGGGGGCCGGTCCAGGTGGCGACGATGGTGGCCTCGGTCGGGCCGTACGAGTTGATCATGCGTCGGCCGGGTGCCCACCGTTCGACGAGGTGGGCCGGGCACGCCTCGGCGCCCACGATGAGGGTGCGCAGGTGCGGCAGGGCGTCGGAGGTCTCGGGGGCGACCGTGGCCAGGGCGGCGGGCGGGATCAGCGTGTGGCTGATGCGCCGCTCGGCGAGGACCTGGGCGAGCCGCTCGCCGACGAGCGGGCCTTCCTCCCCGGTGACGAGGGTGGCTCCGCCGAGCAGGGACACGCACAGCTCCAGCACGGAGGCGTCGAAGCTGGGCGAGGCGAACTGCAGGACCCGGTCGCCGGGGCCCGCGTCGTAGCGGTCGGCGGCGGCCGCGGCGAAGGCGGCCAGGCCGCTGTGGGTCACCGTCACGCCCTTGGGTGTGCCGCTGGAACCGGACGTGTAGATCACGTACGCCGGGTGGGCGACGGTCAGCGCGGCCGTGCGGTCGGCGTCCGTGGGCGCGGTGTCCGGTCCGTCCGCGTCCCGTACAGCGGCGGGGTCGTCCAGGACGAGCCAGGCGCCCGCATCGCGCAGCATGAACTCCCTCCGCTGCTCGGGGTAGTCCGGGTCGATGGGCAGGAAGGCACCGCCGGCCTTGGCCACGGCGAGCTGGGCCACCACCGTCTCCGCGCCGCGGGGCAGGGCCAGCGCCACGACCCGCTCGGGTCCCACGCCCCGGGCGATGAGCCGGTGCGCCAGTCGGTTGGCGGCGCGCTCGACCTCCGCGTACATCAGCTCGCGGCCGTCGGCGTCGGCCAGGGCCACGGCGTCGGGCGTGCGGGCGGCCTGCCGTTCGAACAGCTCCGGCAGCGTCGCCGCCGGTACCGGGCGGGCGGTGCCGCGTCCCTGGTCGAGGACGGTCTTGAGCGTCTCGTCGGTGGCGAGCGGCAGGGCGCCCAGGGGCCGGTCGGGGTCGTCGGCGACGGCGGTCAGGAGCGTGCCGAGCTGGTCGGCCATCCGTTCGGCGGTGGCCGCGTCGAACAGGTCGGTGTTGTAGGTGAGCAGGCCGTGCAGTTCTCCGGCGGGGGTCTCGGCGAACTCCAGGGTGAGGTCGAACGCCGCGTACCGCAGGTCCGTGTCGACGCCGGTGACCTCGATGCCGGGCAGGTCGAGGTCGGCGGCCGGGGCGTTCTGCAGCACCACCATGACCTGGAACAGGGGGGTGCGGCTGGTGTCGCGGACCGGCTGCACCTCGTCCACCACCCGCTCGAACGGCGCCTCCTGGTGGGCGAAGGCGTCCAGTACGGTTCCGCGTACCTCGGTGAGGAACTCGGGGAAGGGACGGTCGGGTTCGACGCGGGAGCGCAGGACGAGGGTGTTGACGAAGAACCCGACGAGGTTCTGGGTCTCGGCGCGGTCGCGGCCGGAGGTGACCGTGCCGACGGTGATGTCCCGGCCGCCGGTCAGGCGGGCCAGATAGGTCTGCGCGGCGGCGACCAGCGTGGAGAACAGGGTGGCCTGCCGGCCCCTGCCCACCTGGACGAGGCGGCGGGTCGTGCCGCGCGGCAGGACGAGGCGCACGGTGGCGCCGTCGTGGGTGCGCACCGCCGGACGCGGCCGGTCGGTGGGCAGGTCCAGCGTTTCCAGACCGGCCAGGTGCTCCTTCCAGTACGCGAGGTGTTCGTCCGTGCCGTTGCCGCGCTGCCAGTGGGCGTAGTCGGCGTAACTCACCGGCAGCGGCGGCAACTGTCCGTCGTCCGCGCCCAGTTCGGCGCGGTAGAAGTGGGCGAGGTCACCGGTGAGTACTCCGGTGGACCAGCCGTCGGTGACGATGTGGTGCAGGGTCAGCGTCAGGACGTGCTCGTCGTCCGAGAGCCTGATCAGCCCCGCGTGCAGCAGCGGGCCGCGCCGCAGGTCGAACGTGCGGGCACGCTCGGCCTCCAGCAGCTCCTCCAGCCGGGCCGCCGGGTCGGTCTCCGCCGTTCCCGACAGGTCGTGCAGCGTCAGCGGCACGTCCGGAGCCGGGTGGACGGTCTGCACGCCGTGGCCGTCCACCGTGTCGAAGGTGGTACGCAGCGCCTCGTGCCGCTCGACCAGGGCGCGCAGGGCCGCGGTGAGAGCGGGCACGTCGAGCCGGCCGCGCAGGCGCAGGGCCAGCGCGGTGACGTACTCTCCGCTGCCCGGCGCGAACTCCTCCAGGAACCATAGGCGTTGCTGGGCGTACGACATCGGGGCGGGCATGTCGCGGGGGACGGGGACGATCGCGGTGGGCGCGGCGTCGCCGGACGGCTCCGCGGTGAGCAGGGCGGCGAGGGCGGCGGGGGTGGGGTGGGTGAACACCGCGCGCGGTGACAGGTCGGTGCCGAACGCCTCGGACAGGCGGGCGGCCAGCCGGATGCTGAGGATGGAGTCGCCGCCCAGCTGGAAGAAGTCGTCCTCCACGCCGGGCCGTCGCACGGAGAGGACCTCCGCGAAGACGTCGGCGGTGCGCCGCTCGGCGTCGGTGCGCGGCGCGGTCGGCGCGCCCTGCCGCTCCCCGCTCGCGGGCTCCGGCGCCGGAAGCGCGGTCCGGTCGACCTTGCCGTTGCCGCTGAGCGGCAGCGCGGGCAGGGCGACGAACGCCGAGGGCACGAGGTAGTCGGGGAGGGAGCGCCGGGCGTACTCCCGCACGGCCGTGACGTCCTCGGGGCCGACCACGTAGGCCACCAGGCGCCGACGGCCGGGCCGGTCCTCGTGGGCCACGACCGCCACGTCCGCGACTCCGGGATGCGCCGCGAGGACCGCCTCCACCTCGCCGGGTTCGACGCGGAAGCCGCGGATCTTCACCTGGTCGTCGGCGCGGCCCAGGAAGTCGACCGTGCCGTCGGGGCGGCGGCGGGCCAGGTCGCCGGTGCGGTACATGCGCGTGCCGGGCGGGCCGGCGGGGTCGGCGAGGAAGCGGGCGGCGGTGTCGCCGGGACGGCCCAGGTAGCCGCGGGCCACGCCCTCGCCGGCGAGGTACAGCTCGCCGGCGCAGCCCGGCGGTACGAGCCGCAGACGGCCGTCGAGGACGTGGACCCTCATGTCGTCGAGCGGGTGGCCGATGGGCACGGTGTCGGGGACGGCCGTCGCGTCGGTGAGCGCGAAGGACGTCGCGAACGTCGTCGTCTCGGTGGGGCCGTAGCCGTCCACGACGGTCAGGCCGGGGCAGGCGGACAGCACGCGGCGCACGGCCGCGGCGGGCACCACGTCGCCGCCGGTCCACACCTGGCGCAGGCCGGCGAAGCAGTCCGGCGCGTCCTGCGCCAGCAGCCGGAAGAGGCCGGCGGTCAGCCACAGCGCGCTCAGGCCGCCGTCGCGGGCCAGGTCCCGCAGCAGTGCCGCGTCCAGGGGCCGGGGCGGTGCCACGACCACACAGCCGCCGGTGAGCAGGGGCGCCCACACCTCGAAGGTGGCGGCGTCGAAGGCCACCGGGGAGTGCAGCAGCACCCGGTCGCACACCCCGCCGGTGAAGCGGCTGTCGGTGGCGAGGGCGGCCACGTCGCGGTGCCGTACCGCGACCGCCTTGGGCTCGCCGGTCGACCCGGAGGTGAACATCACGTACGCCGGCCGGTCGGCGTCCGCGGGTACGGCCACGGGCGCGCCCGGCACGGGGGTGCGCGCGGCGGCGACGTCCGCGGCGGTCAGCTCGGCCGTCGCGCCCGCCCGCTCGATCAGCGTGCGGCGCCGCTCCTCGGGGGCGCGGGCGTCCACCGGTACGTAGGCGCCGCCCGCCTTGAGGACGGCGAGCTGGGCGACGACGAGTTCGGCGCAGCGGTCCATCAGCAGCGCCACCCGGTCCTCCGCCCGCAGGCCGCCGGCGAGGAGCCGGGACGCCACGGCGTCGGACCAGTCGTCGAGGCGGCGGTACGTCAGCTCCGTGTCGCTGTCGTGCAGGGCGGGCGCGTCGGGGGTGCGGCGGGCCTGCTCGGCGAACAGCTCGACGGGGCTGCGGGGCGCCACCTGCCGGGCGGTGGTGTTCCACCGCTGGAGCAGGGCGCGGTCGTCCTCGGTCAGCAGCTCCAGGCCGGTCACGTCCGCGTCCGTCCCGATGCCGTCGGCGAGGGCGGTCAGGACGACCGCGAGCCTGGCCGCGAGGCGTTCGGCCGTGTCCGCGTCGAACAGGTCGGCGTCGTAGGCGAGGTCGATGCCGAGCCGGTCGCCGAGGTGGGCGCGCAGGCACAGCGGGAAGGTCGGCGCGTCGTCGGCCCGCACCTCCTCGACGCGCACGCCCGTCCGGGCCGTGGCGGACTCGTCGACGGGGTAGTTCTCGAACACCACCATGCTGTCGAACAGCGCCTCGCCCGCCGGGACCTCGCTCAGTGCCTGGATGCGGGGCAGCGCGAGGAAGTCGAAGCGCCGGGCGTCGCTCTGCCGCTCCTGCACGCCCCGCAGCCAGGACGCCACTCCCCCGCCCGTGACGCGGATCCGGGCAGGCACGGTGTTGATGAACATGCCGATCATCGCCTCCACGCCCGGCAGTTCGGCCGGACGCCCGGAGACGGTCGTGCCGAACACGACGTCGTCGCGTCCGCCGTGGCGGGACAGCAGCAGCGCCCAGGCGCCCTCGATCACGGTGTTCACCGTCAGCCCGGCCCGTGCCGCCGTCTCCCGCAGCCGCGCCGAGACCCGCTCGTCCAGCTGCCGGTGCACCGTGGCGGCGGCGCGGGCGCGGTGCGCCTCGGCCGGTGTGCGGTCGTACGGCAGCGGGGTGCGGGCCGGGAAGCCGGCGAGGGCGCCGACCCAGTACGCCTCGGCCGCGTGCTCGTCCTGATCCTGCAGCCAGCGCAGGAAGTCGGAGAACGGACGCCTCACCGGCGCGGGGGCCTCGCGGCCGCCGGTGAGCGCGGCGTAGCGCTCGCACACCTCGGTGAGCAGCTGCCCGGTGCTCCAGCCGTCCAGGATCAGGTGGTGGGAGGACCACAGCAGCAGGATCTCGTCGCCGGGCAGCGCGGCCAGGGTGATGCGGGTGAGGGGTGCGGTGGTGAGGTCCATGCCCGCCGTGCGGTCGGCGGCCAGCAGTTCCTCGGTCTCCCTCTCTCGTTGCCCGGGCTCCAGGTGCCGCCAGTCCAGGTGGGTGACGGGCAGCTCCACGCGGTGGCGGACGACTTGGACCGGGTGCGGCAGGCCCTGCCAGTGGACGCTGGTGCGCAGGGCCTCGGTGCGGTCGGCGACCTGCTGCCAGGCCGCGGCGAAGGCCCGCGGGTCGGCCACTCCGGACAGCCGTACGGCCGTCCGGTCGAAGTAGGCGCCCGCCGTGTCCACCAGGCCGTGGAAGAGCATCCCGGCCTGCAGGGGCGTCAGCGGCAGGACGTCCGCCACGTGCCGGCCGTCGCCCACGAGGCGGTCCAGCTCCGTCTGGCCGAGCCCGGCGAGCGGGAAGTCCGACGGGGTGCGGCCGCCCGCGTCCGGGCGGGCGCAGTGGGCCGCGATGTCGCGCAGCGCCGCGCACATCTCGTCGGCGAGCTCACGGACGGTGGACTCGTCGTAGACGGCCGGCGGGTAGGTCCAGCCGAGTTCGAGGCGGCCGTCCTGGACCACGCCGGTGATGTCCAGCAGGTAGGGGCGGGGTGCGTCGGGGTCGGTGTCGGAGCCGGCCGGGGGCAGGGCGGCGCCGTAGAGGCCGCTCCCGCCGCCGTCGGCGTCCCACCGGCCGTGGTAGTTGAAGCCGACCTGCGGCACGGGAGCGCCGGCCAGCGGGCTGTCGGGCAGCAGGTGGCGCAGCGCGCCGTGGCTCAGGCCGTGCAGGGGCACCGCGCGCAGCTGCTCCTTCACCGAGCGCAGGGTGTCGTGCCAGCCGGCGTCGGGGGCGACGCTCAGCGCGAGGGGGAACTCGGCGGTGAACCAGCCGACCGTCCGGGAGAGGTCCATGTCGTCGAAGAGGTCCTCGCGGCCGTGGCCCTCCACGCCGACCAGCACGGTGTCGCGCCCGCACCAGCGGGCCAGGGTGCGGCCGAGGGCGCTGAGCAGGACGTCGTTGACCTGGGTGCGGTAGACCTCCGGGACCCGGCGCAGCAGGGCCTCGGTCGTCTCCGGCTCCAGCTCCACGGTGAGCGTGGCGGCGGTGCCGTGGGTGTTGGGGCCGGGCCGGGCCGCGGGCAGGCCGGCGGGGGCCGCCGCGGTGCGTTCCCAATGGGCGAGGTCGCCGTTCAGGGCACCGGAACGGGTGTGCGCCTGAAGCCGGGCCGCCCAGTGCCCGTACGCGGTGCCGGCCGGGGGCAGCTCGACGGGCCGTCCGTCCGTCACCTGGCGGTGGGCGGTCTCCAGGTCGGCCAGCAGGATCCGCCAGGAGACGCCGTCGACGACCAGGTGGTGGACGGTGAACAGGAGTTGCGCGGGCAGGTCCGGGCCGCGGTCGAAGAGCAGGACGCGCACCACCCGGCCCTCGGCCGGGTCGAGCCGGTCCCGGGCGGCGTCCGCCGCGCGCCGCGCCTCGGCCTCCAGCGCGGGGCCGTCCAGGCCGGTCACGTCGTGGTGGGTGAGGATGCCGTCCGGGGCATCCGGCAGGACGTCCTGGTACCAGCCGTCGTCGGTGCGGCAAAAGCGGGTGCGCAGGGCCGGGTGGTGGCGGACGAGGGCGTCGACGGCGGGGCGCAGGGCGGCCAGGTCGGTTCCGGGGGCCAGTTCGATCCGCTGCGACATGGTGAAGCGCAGCGGGTCGCCGGGGCGGCGGCCGTCGAGGTACCAGCGCTGGATGGGCGTGAGCGGTGCCTCGGCGGGCGGGGCCGCGTCCGCCGCCGCGGGGGCCGACTCGGTGACGCGCAGGGCGAGTTCGGCGACGGTCTGGTGGCGGAAGACGTCCTTGGTGGTCAGCGCCAGTCCGGCCCGGCGGGCGGCGGAGACGATCTGGATGCTGAGGATGGAGTCGCCGCCGAGCGCGAAGAAGTTGTCCCGCGCGCCCACCCGTTCGACCCGCAGGACGTCCGTCCAGATCGCGGCCAGCGTCTCCTCGGTGCCGGGGCGCGGTGCCACGTACGCCGTGTCCGGGTCCGGTTGCGCGGGCGGGGCGGGCAGGGCGCGCCGGTCGGTCTTGCCGCTGCTGGTGCGCGGGATCCGCGCCAGCGGGACGAACGCCGCCGGCACCATGTGGTCCGGCAGGGTGCGCCGGAGCGCGAGGCGCAGTGCGTCGGCGGTCGGGACGGTGTCCCCGGCGGGCACCAGGTAAGCCACGAGCATGAGCCGGCCCGCGTGTTCGCGTGCCGTCACGACGGCCTCGGACACGTCCGGGTGGGCGAGCAGCGCGGCCTCGACCTCGCCGGGTTCGATGCGGAACCCGCGGACCTTGATCTGCTCGTCGGCGCGGCCCAGGAACTCCAGCTGCCCCCGCTCGTTCCAGCGGGCGCGGTCGCCGGTGCGGTACATCCTCCCTCCTTGCCCGCCGTCGGGCAGGAGGGGCCCACCCGGCGCGCCGAACGGGTCGGCGACGAAACGCGCGGCGGTCAGGCCGGGGCGGCCCAGGTAGCCGCGGGCCACCTGCGCGCCGGCGAGGTACAGCTCGCCGGGCACGCCGGGCGGCACCGGGCGCAGGGCGCCGTCGAGGACGTGGGCGCGCAGGTTGCGGCCGGGGCGGCCGATGACCGGCCGGTCCGGGTGGTCGGCGCAGCGCCCGTACGTGGCGTCGACGGTGCATTCGGTGGGCCCGTACATGTTGTACGCGGTGACGCCGAGGCCGGCGGCGGCGCACAGCTCCCGCCAGGTGTCGGGGCCCGTCGCCTCGCCGCCGACCATGAGGACGCGCGGGTGGTGGCGGCCGGGTGCGAGGAGTCCGGCGGCGGTGAGTTCGCGCAGGAAGGACGGGGTGACGTTCACCAGGTCCAGGCGGCGTTCGGCGATCTGGGCGCAGAACGCGTCCGGGTCCAGGCGCACGTCCTCGTCGACGAGGTGGACCTCCTGCCCGAGGGCGAGCAGCAGCGGCCCCTCCCAGGAGGTGTCGAAGGAGAACGAGGCGCTCAGCGCGGCGCGCAGCCGGCGCCCGTCCGTGGTGTGCGGGGCGACGAGGCCTTCGCGGTGGTCGTGGCAGAGGTTGACCAGGTGGCGGTGTTCGACGACGACGCCCTTGGGGCGGCCGGTGGAGCCGGAGGTGTAGACGATGTAGGCGGCGTGGTCCGGGCGCAGCGGGGCCGGGCGGTCGCGGTCGGTGGGGTCGTGGGCGGGCAGCCGGTCCCACGGCGTGTCGCGCAGTGCGGCAGGGGTCAGCACCGTGTGCGGGGCCGCGTCGGCGAGGAGGTGGGCGACGCGTTCGGCGGGCAGGTCGGGGTCGAGGCAGAGGAGGGTGCCGCCCGCCTTGGTGACGGCGAGCACCGCCACCATCAGGTCGGAGGTGCGCGGCAGCCGTACGGCGACCACCCGCTCGGGGGCGACGCCCTGGGCGATCAGGTGGTGGGCGAGCCGGTTGGCGCGCTCGTTGAGGGCGGCGAAGTCGAGCGTGGCGTCCCGTGCCACCAGGGCGGTGACGTGCGGGGTGCGGGCGGCCTGCGCCTCGAACAGGGCGGGGAAGGTGGTCTGCGGAACCGCGAGCCGCGGCCCCTGCCAGTCGTGGAGCACCCGGCGCCGCTCGGCCGCGGTCATCAGCTCCAGCGCCCGCACGTCCCGGTCGGGGTCCTGCGCCGCGGCCTGAAGCAGCAGCCGCAGGCGGGCGGCCAGACGCCGGACGGTGTCCTCGTCGAACAGGCCGGTGTCGTACTCCAGGTGGCCGGTGACGCCGCCGTCGCCCTCCACGAAGTCGAAGGCCAGGTCGAACGTGGCGTGCCGGACCGGCGGCATGACCGGCTCGACGTCCAGGCCCGGGAGCGCGGGAGCCTCGGCGCCCAGGTTGTGCAGGGCGACCATGACCTGGAACAGGGGGGTGCGGCTGGTGTCCCGCTCGGGCTGGAGGGCGTCCACCAGCCGTTCGAAGGGCACGTCCTGGTGGGCGAACGCCTCCAGGACGGTGGAGCGCACCTGCTCCAGCAGCGCGCGGAACGACGTGCCGGGGCGCACCCGGTTGCGCAGCACCAGCGTGTTCACGAACATACCGACCACGTCGTGCAGTTCGGGGCGCTCACGGCCCGCGGTGACGGTGCCGACGGCGAAGTCGTCCTGGTCGGCCCAGCGGGACAGCAGGGCCGTGCAGGCGGTCAGCAGCGTCATGTACAGGGTGGCGTCGGCCTCCCGGCCCAGCCCGCGCAGCCGGTCGGTCAGCTCGGCGGGCAGGGTGAAGGTCACCAGCGCGCCGTCCCGGGTCCGTACGGCGGGACGCGGCCGGTCGGTCGGCAGCTCCAGCGGGGGCGCGCCGTCCAGCACCTGACGCCAGTGGGCGAGTTGGTCCTCGACGCGGTCGGTGCGGGCGCGCTGCCAGGCGGCGTGGTCGGCGTACCGGACGGGCAGTTCCGGCAGCTCGGGGCGGCGGCCCTCGTGCGCCGCCGCGTACAGCTCGCCCAGGTCCCGGCCGAGGACGCCGAGCGACCAGCCGTCGGTGACGATGTGGTGGACGGCGAGGACGAGGACGTGCTCGCCGTGCTCGCCGGCGGCCAGGCGGGCCAGCCGGGCGCGCAGCAGCGGTTTGGCCGCCAGGTCGAAGGGCGTGGCGGCCTCGCGCTCCAGCAGCGCGTCCAGTGCCGCCCGCGCGTCCGGGGCCGTGGTGAGGTCGTCCACGGACAGGTCGACCCGGTGCGGCGGGTGCACCACCTGCAGCGCCTGTCCGTCCTGTTCGGCGAACGTGGTGCGCAGCGCCTCGTGCCGGGCGACGAGGCCGTCCAGCGCGGTGCGCAGGGCGCCCTCGTCGAGCGGTCCGCGCAGGCGGAGCACGGACAGCGTCGTGTACTCGGTGCTGCCGGGCTCGAACCGGTCGAGGAACCACAGGCGCTGCTGGGCGTACGACAGCGGCGCCGGGGTCTGCGGGGCGGTCGCCGGTATCGCGTCGTCCCGCGGGGCGGACGCGTCGCCGGCCGGTTCGCCGAGCTCGGCGGCCAGGGCGGCCACCGTGGGGCGGGTGAACAGCAGCCTCGGGGAGACGTCGGGACCGAACGCGGCGCGCAGCCGGGCGGTGACGCGGACGGCGAGGATGGAGTCGCCGCCGAGCGCGAAGAAGTCGTCCCCGGCGTGCACCTCCTCGACCCCCAGCACGTCCGCCCAGGCGGCGGCGACCAGCCGTTCGGCGGGCGTGCGCGGCGAGGTCCGGTCGGTGCCTGCGGCGTAGCCCTCCGGTCCCGGCGCGGGCAGAGCGCGCCGGTCGAGCTTGCCGTTGACGGTGAGCGGCAGCGCGTCCGTCGGCACGTAGGCGGCGGGCACCATATGGGCGGGCAGCAGGCGCTCCAGGTGGGCGCGCAGCTCGGCCGCCGCGGGAGGTTCGCCGCCGGAGCCGACGACGTGCGCCACGAGCCGGCGGGTTCCGGAGGCGTCCTCGAACACGCCGACGGCGGCCTCGGCGACGCCGGGGTGGGCGTGCAGGGCCGCCTCGATCTCGCCGGGTTCGATGCGGTAGCCGCGGATCTTCACCTGGGCGTCCGCGCGGCCCAGGTACTCCAGGGTGCCGTCGGCCCGCCACCTCGCCCGGTCGCCGGTGCGGTACATGCGGCTGCCGGGCTGCCCGAAGGGGTCGGCGAGGAAGCGGGTGGCGGTGAGGCCGGGGCGACCCAGGTAGCCGCGGGCCAGGCCCTCCCCCGCCACGTACATCTCGCCGGTCGCGCCGGGCGGCACGGGCTCTAGGTCCGCGTCGAGCACGTACACCCGCAGATCCGGGATGGCAACGCCGATGGGGCCGGCGGGGCCGTCGGCGGCGCCTGCGGGGTCGAGCGGGGCATGGGTGACGTGCACGGTGGTCTCGGTGATGCCGTACATGTTGACCAGCCGCGGGGCGGCGGCCGGGTGGCGCGTCCACCAGTCGGCGAGCCGGCCGGTGTCCAGGGCCTCGCCGCCGAAGACCACCGTGCGCAGCGCGAGGCGGGCGCCGGCTTCGGGGTGTTCGGCGTCCGCGCGGATCAGCGGGTAGAACGCGGACGGCGTCTGGTTGAGGACGGTGACCCGCTCGTCCGCCAGCAGGCGCAGGAAGTCCTCCGGGGAGCGGGCGGTCTCCTCGGGCACGACCACGAGCCGGCCGCCGTGCAGCAGCGGGCCCCACAGCTCCCACACGGAGAAGTCGAACGCGTAGGAGTGGAACATCGTCCACACGTCGTCCGCGCCGAAGCCGAACCAGTGGCTGGTGCGGGTGAACAGCCGCACCACGTTGGCGTGCGGGATCACCACGCCCTTGGGGCGGCCGGTGGAGCCGGAGGTGTAGATGGCGTAGGCGGGGCTCTCCGGCAGCGGCCGGCGGGCCGGGGCGGGGCCGGTGGCCGGGCGGCGGGCGAGGTCGGCCTCGACGTCCTGGTCGTCGAGGAGGAGGACGGGCAGGTCGGTGCCCTCGGCCCGGGCCGCCGTGCCGGTCGTGGTCACCAGCGTCACCGGGGCGGCGTCGGCGAGGAGGTGGCCGATGCGTTCGGCGGGCGAGGCCGGGTCGATCGGCAGGTAGGCCGCGCCGGTCTTCAGCACGGCGAGGATCGCCACGACCTGGTCGCAGGAGCGGGGCAGGGCGAGGGCGACGAACCGCTCGGGCGCGGCGCCGAGTTCGGCGAGCCGGTGGGCGAGCCGGCCGGCTCGGGCGTCGAGCGTCGCGTAGTCCAGACGCTCGCCTCCGCAGGTGACGGCGACGGCGCCGGGCGTGCGGGCGGCCTGTGCCTCGAACAGGTCCACCAGCGTCTCTTCCGGGCGGCCCGCCTCGGTGCCGTTCCAGTCGGTGAGCATCCGCCGCCGTTCCTCGGCCGTCGGCCGGGCCAGGGCGCGCAGCGGCCGGTCGGTGCCGTCGGCCAGTTCCGTGAGCAGCAGGCACAGCCGGTCGGCGAGCGAGCGGACGGTCGCCGCGTCGAACAGGGCGGGATCGTAGGCGAGGTCGAAGCCGAGGCGTTCGCCGTGGTGGGCTCGCAGGACGAGCGGGTAGTTGGTGGCGTCGCGGGAGGTCACCTGGGCCAGGCGCACCCCGGAGCCGGCCGTGCGGGCCTCGTCGAAGGGGTAGTTCTCGAAGGCGACCATGCTGTGGAAGAGCGGGCTGCCGGACGGCACGTCGCTCAGCTGGGTCAGCTCGGCCAGCGACACGGCCGCGAACTGTCTCGACTCGGCCTGGGCGTCCTGCAGTTCCCGCAGCCACGCGCCGGCCGTGCGCCCGGCGTCGACGCGTATTCGGGTGGGCACGGTGTTGATGAACATGCCCACCATCGACTCGACGCCGGGCAGGTCGTCGGGCCGGCCGGAGACGGTGGTGCCGAACACCACGTCGTCCTCGGCGCCGTAGCGGGCCAGCAGCAGCGCCCAGGCACCCTGCACGACCGTGCTGAGGGTAAGTCCGGCCTCGCGCGCGGTGCGCGCCAGCCGGGCCGACGTCCCGTCGTCCAGGCCGGCCGTGTGCACGTCCGCGGAGCGGGCCAGGTGGGCCTCGCGCAGGGGACGGTCGGCGGGCAGCGGGGTGGGGGTGGTGAAGCCGGCGAGGACGCCTTGCCAGTGCGCGCGGGCGGCGCCGGGGTCCTGCTCGGCGAGTCGGCGCACGTAGTCGCCGAAGGGACGCCGTACCGGCGGCCGGGACTCGGCGCCGGCGGTGAGGGCCGCGTACTCCTCGCACACCTCGGTCAGCACCTGTGCCAGGCTCCAGCCGTCCAGGATCAGGTGGTGGGAGGTCCACAGCAGGTGCAGCCCGGCGTCGGGCAGCCGGACCAGGGTCAGCCGCATCAGGGGCGCGGCGGCGAGGTCGATGCCGCGGGCCAGGTCGTCCGCCCGCAGCCGGGCGAGGCGCTCGGCCCGCTCCGCCTCGTCCAGGTCCCGCCATTCGAGGTGGGTGACCGGCACCCGCACGTCCCGGCGCACGACCTGGAGGGGCACGGGGATGTCCTCCCAGACCACGCAGGTGCGCAGGGCGGGCGTGCGTTCGGTGACGCGCTGCCAGGCCGCGGCGAAGGCGTGCGGATCGGCGACGCCGTCCAGCAGGAGCGCCGCCTGGTCGACGTAGACGTCGTCGTCGCCGCCGACCAGCCGGTGGAAGAGCATGCCCTCCTGGAGCGGGGTCAGCGGCAGGACGTCCTCCACGTCCCGCCCGTCGCCGACCAGCCGGTCCAGGCGGTCCTGGTCGAGGCGGGCCAGCGGGAAGTCGGACGGGGTGCGGCCGCCCGCGCCCGGCTCGGCGCAGTGCTCGGCGATCGCGGCGAGCGCGCGGGTCATGCCGTCGGCGAGGGTGCGGACGGTGTCCTCGTCGTGCACCTGGTCGCTGTAGTGCCAGGTGATCTCCAGTTCGCCGCCGGCGACCACGGCGGATACGTCCAGCAGGTGGTCGAGCGGCTCGCCGGCGGCGATGTCGCGGCCGGGCGCCTCGTCCGCCGGGGCGAAGTCCCGCCCGTCGCCGGCCTCCCACTGGCCGTGGTAGTTGAAGCAGACCTGGGGCAGCGGCAGGTCCCGCAGGGCGCGGGCGGCCGGGTCGGGCGAGCCGAGGCGGGCCAGGGCCTCGTAGGACAGGCCATGCCGGGGGACGGCCCGCAGCCGCTCCTTCACCGTCTTGAGGGTCGTGCCCCAGTCGGGCGCGCCGGACGGTCCGGCGGGCGTGAGGGTGACGGGGTACTGGGTGGTGAACCAGCCCACCGTGCGGGACAGGTCCAGCGTGTCGTCCTCGCGGCCGTGGCCCTCCAGGGCGACGGTCACCCGCTCGGTGCCCGTCCAGTCGGCGAGGACCCGGCTCAGCGCGCTGAGCAGCACGTCGTTGACCTGTGTGCGGTAGACCGCGGGCACCTGGCGCAGGAGGGCGCCGGTGGTGGCGCGGTCCACGCGGGTGCGCAGGGTGCGGACCGAGCCGGCGAGCGGGGTGCCGGGGCGGTCCACGGGCAGCGGGGTACGGGGTTCGGCGGCCTCGGCCGTCCAGTGCGGCAGGTCGGCGTCGAGGTCACCGGCGCGCACGCGGCGGGACAGGTGCGCGGCCCAGTCGGCGAACGGCGTGGCGACGGGCTCCAGTCGAACCGGGTCGCCCTGGGCCGCCTGCCGGTAGCCCTGGGCGAGGTCGGCGAGGAGAATGCGCCAGGAGACGCTGTCCACCGCCAGGTGGTGGGCGGTGAGGAAGAGCTGGGGGCGCTCGCCGGGGCGGGACAGCAGGGCGGCGCGCAGGAGGGCGCCGGTCTCCGGGTCGAGGGCGGCGCGGGCGGCCTCGGCGGCCTCCTCGCGGGCGGCCGCCCGGTCGGCGG
>NZ_QFDQ01000235.1 GCF_003270085.1 Streptomyces triticisoli
GTCCGGTTCGGCCGCGGCCTGGCCGCGCTGCACGCCGCCGGGGCGCCCGCGTTCGGGTCCCCGCCGCCCGGCGGGCCGGAGGAGGCGTACATCGGGCTCGCGCCGATGCGCAACGTTCCCGGCGCCGACTGGCCGCGCTGGTACGCCGAGCACCGGGTGCTGCCCTATCTGCGCCGCGCGGTCGACGACGGCATCCTGCGGCCCGCCGAGGCAGCCGTGGTCGAGGGCGCCCTGGAGCGGCTGCCCGAGCTCGCCGGCCCCGCCGAACCGCCCGCACGGCTCCACGGCGACCTGTGGAACGGCAATGTGCTGTGGGGCGCGGACGGCGAGGCCTGGCTGATCGACCCGGCCGCGCACGGCGGCCACCGGGAAACGGACCTGGCGATGCTCCACCTGTTCGGCTGCCCGCACCTGGACCGGGTGCTGGCCGGCTACCAGGAGGCCGCGCCGCTCACCGAAGGCTGGGCCGGCCGCATCGGGCTGCACCAGCTGTTCCCGCTGCTGGTGCACACGGTGCTGTTCGGACGCGGATACGCCGGACAGGCGGTCGCGGCGGCCCGTGACGCCGGCCGGTGACCTGCGCGCCGGCCGGACCCAGGAGTTCACGGCGTGTCAACTCGGCCGTGACGGCCCCTTCTTGAACGGGAGAGCCGCTCGGACCCGCCCGGCCCGGCAGGCCCCGGAGGTGCCCGCACGGCCGGGGCATCGGCGTGCCGGGGAACATGATCGGTGCTGTGTGGTAAGCGGACGGGTGCGCGGTAGGCTGCCGGTACGGGAGGTTGCGGGCGACGTCACCCTTGCACTGGCATGCACTGGCACGCGACGGGGAGAAGGGTGGGTGCACATGGACTGGCGTGAGTTCGCCGAGCAGATGGCCCGGCTCGCCCGGCGTCTGCTGGCGCAGGAGTCCGCCCAGGAGACCCTCGACGAGATCGTTCAGGCGGCCGTCGAGCTGATCGAGGGGTGCGAGGCCTCCGGGGTCCTGGTCCTGCGCAAGGGGCGTGCCGTGACCCTGGCCACGACCTCGGACATGGTGGTGGAGTCCGACCGGCTGCAGGAGGAGCTGGGCGAGGGGCCCTGCTTCGACGCCGCCCGGCGGGCCGGCGAGGACCGGATGTTCCGCATCGCGGATCTCACGCAGCCGCAGCCGGACTGGCCGCGGTACGCGCCGGCCGCCCGTGAGCTGGGCGTCGGCAGCATGATGGGCTTCCTGCTGTACACCCACGACGACGACCTCGGGGCCCTCGACCTCTACTCCAGCCGTCCCGGCGCCTTCACCCCGGACAGCGAGACGGCCGGCTGGATGCTCGCCTCGCACGCCGCCGTCGCCCTGGCCGGCGCCCGGACCGTCGACCAGCTCGAACACGCGCTGGAGACCCGGCACGCCATCGGTGAGGCCATGGGCATCCTGCGCGAACGGCACCGCCTGAGCGAGGACGACGCCTTCGCCGTTCTCCGCCGCATCTCCCAGCACCACAACGTCAAGCTCCGCGACGTGGCCCAGAACATCCGCTCCGGGCCCCGCGAGCAGAGCTGACCCGACCGGCCGGGCGGACCCCGGCGGGCCGGGGCGGTGGGGCGGCCCCTCGCCTCGGCGGACGCGGCAGTGTAGACATGGCACATGGTCCGACTGCCGGGTCGAACCGGTGCTCGGTCGACCCGCCGTTCCGGTGGCCGGCGCCCTCGGGTCGCGCCTGGCCCCGGTCGGCGAGCGCGCGAGCGGGGCGGGCGGTGGCGGCCGGTACGGGGTGAGGCGGCGCTGGGTGTGCGCAGCGTGGCCGGGCAGGTGTTCGTGCTGCAGGTCGTCATCGTGCTGCTGCTGGTCGTGGCCGCGGTGGTGGCGCTGGTGCTGCAGGTGCGGTACGACGGCGTCCAGGAGGCCCGCAACCGCTCCCTCGCCGTCGCCGAGACGTTCGCCAACGCGCCGGGCACCCGCGAGGCGCTCACCGCGCCCGACCCGACGGCGGTCCTGCAGCCGCGGGCCGAGGCCGCCCGCCAGGGGGCGCGCGTCGACTTCGTCGTCGTGATGAACACCAAGGGGGTCCGCTACACCCACCCCCACCCGGACCGCATCGGCAAGAAGTTCGTCGGCACCATCCGGCCCGCGCTGGCCGGTGGCACCGTCGTGGAGGAGGTCAACGGCACCATCGGCCGGCTGGTGCAGGCCGTCGTGCCGGTCAAGGCGCCGGACGGCACGGTGGTGGGCCTGGTGGCGGCCGGCATCACCACCAGGAACGTGGGCGGTCTCGCGGACCGGCAGCTGCCGGTCGTCCTGGGCGCCGCGGCCGCGGGGCTCGCCCTCGCCACGGCGGGGACGGCGCTGGTCAGCAGGCGGCTGCTGCGCCAGACCCACGGGCTGGGCCCGGGCGAGATGACCCGGATGTACGAGCACCACGACGCGGTGCTGCACTCCGTCCGCGAGGGCGTGCTCATCGTCGGCGACGGCGGGCAGTTGCTGCTCGCCAACGACGAGGCGCACCGCCTGCTCGGCCTGCCCGAGGACGCCGAGC
The DNA here is from genome assembly GCF_003270085.1 of Streptomyces triticisoli. Classification (GTDB taxonomy): domain Bacteria; phylum Actinomycetota; class Actinomycetes; order Streptomycetales; family Streptomycetaceae; genus Streptomyces; species Streptomyces triticisoli. Next base: position 2,511 of record NZ_QFDQ01000235.1, read on the forward strand.
AGCGCCACGTGCGCGACCTCGGGCTCGACCCCGGCACCGCCGGCCTGCTGGCCTCCGGCCGGGTCGCCACCGACGAGGTGCACCTGGTCGGCGACCGGCTGCTGGCGATCAACCAGCGGCCCACGGACCTGGACGGCCGTCCGTCGGGCAGCGTGGCCACGCTGCGCGACTCCACGGAGCTGCGTGCCCTGTCCGGCCGGGCGGAGGAGGCCCGGGAACACCTCAGTCTGCTCTACGACGCCGGGGTGGGCGTCGGCACGACCCTGGACGTGACCCGGACCGCCGAGGAACTCGTCGCGGTGGCCGTTCCGCGGTTCGCGGACTTCGCCACCGTCGACCTGTACGACGCCGTGCTGACCGGCGAGGACCCGGAGCCGGGGGCCGTGCTGCGGCGTACGGCGTACGGCGGGGTCCGCCAGGACGCCCCGCTGTACCCGGTCGGCGAGCAGATCCGTTTTGTCCCCTCCTCGCCGCAGATGCACAGTCTCCGCACCCGCCGGCCGGTCCTCGAGCCCCGCCTGGAGGTGGCTCCGGGCTGGCGCGCCCAGAGTCCCGAGCGCGCCGACCGGGTGCTGGAGTACGGCATCCACTCGCTGATCACCGTGCCGGTACGGGCGGGCAGCCTGGTGCTGGGCCTGGTCAGCTTCTGGCGGTCGCACAAGGAGGAGCCCTTCGACGCCGGGGAGCTCGCCCTGGCCGAGGAGCTGGTCGCGCGGGCCGCGGTCTCCATCGACAACGCCCGCCGCTACACCCGCGAGCACGGGCTGGCGGTCACCCTGCAGCGCAGCCTGCTGCCGCGCAGCCTGCCCGAGCAGGACGCCCTGGACATCGCCTACCGCTATCTGCCCGCGCAGGCGGGCGTGGGCGGGGACTGGTTCGACGTACTGCCGCTGTCCGGGGCGCGGGTCGCGCTCGTCGTCGGCGACGTGGTCGGGCACGGGCTGCACGCCGCGGCCACGATGGGGCGGCTGCGGACCGCGGTCAGCAACTTCTCCGCCCTGGACCTGCCGCCCGAGGAACTGCTCGGACTGCTGGACGAGCTGGTCGTCCGCATCGACCAGGACGAGCAGGCGGACAGTGCCGGCGCCCCCGTGACCGGCGCGAGCTGTCTGTACGCGATCTACGATCCGGTCTCCCGGCGCTGTGCCGTGGCCCGCGCCGGCCATCCGCCGCCCGCCGTGATCGCACCGGACGGCGGCGTGACGTTCCCCGACGTGCCCGCCGGTCCCCCGCTCGGGCTGGGCGGGCTGCCGTTCGAGACGGCCGAGCTGGAGCTCGCGGAGGGCAGCCGGCTGGTGCTGTACACCGACGGGCTGGTGGAGGACCGGGAGCGGGACATCGACACCGGTCTCGAGGAGCTGCGCACCGCGCTGTCCTCGGCCGGCGAGTCGCCCGAGGAGACGTGCCGGGCCGTGCTGGACGTCCGGCGGCCGTTCCGGCCGGGCGACGACATCGCGCTGCTCGTCGCCCGCACCCGGGCCCTGGGCCCCGAGCGGGTCGCCGAGTGGGAGGTGCCGGGCGACCCGGCGGCCGTCGCGGACGTGCGCGCCGCGGTGACCCGACGGCTGACCCGGTGGGGACTGGAAGAGCTGACGTTCACCACCGAGCTGGTCCTCAGCGAGCTGGTCACCAACGCGATCCGCTACGGCGCCGAGCCCATCCGGGTACGGGTGCTGCGTGACCGCACCCTGATCTGCGAGGTCTTCGACAGCAGCAGCACCTCACCGCACCTGCGCTACGCCGCCACCACGGACGAGGGCGGCCGCGGACTGTTCCTCGTCGCACAGATGACCGAGCGGTGGGGCACCCGCTACACCCCCACCGGCAAGGTCATCTGGGCCGAGCAGTCCCTCCCCCTCCCGGCGCCGGACGGCGACCGCGGCGGCTGACGCACACCGCACCGGTCCGGGACCCCCGCGAGGGGTCCCGGACCGGTGCGGTGCATACGGTGCCGTCAGCCGCCGCCCAGGCGCGAGCGCAGCAGTTCCTTGCCCAGCTCCGCGCCCTTGCGGCTGTCCGACTGAGCCTTGCGGAACAGCTCCACGACCTCGTTGTCCTTGTCCCGCTCCGCGTCCTGGATGTACTGCTCCAGCCTCAGCGCGTTGCTCAGGCACGCCTCGACGTACCAGATGAGGTTGTAGTCCTTGTCCCGCGTGCCGGTGACGTCACCGGTCTCGGTACCGCTCGTCATGCGGGCCTCCTCCTCGGTGGGATCTTCGACCTTCGTCGTCGGTGCCCGCCGAGTACCCGCCCGCGCCCCGGTGACACCCGGTGTCAGCCCAGGGCACGGTCGAGGTTGTAGGCGGCGCTGATCAGGGACAGGTGGGTGAAGGCCTGCGGGAAGTTGCCCTGCTGCTCGCCGGTGGGGCCGATCTCCTCGGCGTACAGGCCGAGATGGTTGGCGTAGGTGAGCATCTTCTCGAAGGCGAGGCGGGCCTCGTCGAGGCGGCCGGCCCGGGTGAGGGCCTCGACGTACCAGAACGAGCAGATGGAGAACGTGCCCTCGTCGCCGCGCAGTCCGTCGGGGCTGGCCTGCGGATCGTAGCGGTAGACGAGCGAGTCGGAGACCAGGTCCTCGGTCAGCGCGTCCAGGGTGGACAGCCACTTGGGGTCGGTGGGCGCGATGAACTTCGCCAGCGGCATCATCAGTACGGCGGCGTCGAGCACGTCTCCGTCCTCGTACTGCACGAAGGCCTGCCGCGCCTCGGACCAGCCGCGGTTCATGATGCGGCGGTAGATGGTGTCCCGGCTCCGCCGCCAGCTCAGCAGGTCGGCGGGCAGGCCGCGGCGGTTGGCCAGCCGGATGGCGCGTTCGACGGCCACCCAGCACATCAGGCGCGAGTACAGGAAGTTCTTCCGGCCGCCCCGGGTCTCCCACACGCCCTCGTCGGGCTGGTCCCAGTTCTCGCAGACCCACTCCACCAGCGCGGACACGTCGTCCCACTGGGCGCTGGAGATCGGCTGGGCCCACTTGTCGTAGAGGTAGATGGAGTCGATCAGGGCGCCGTAGATGTCGAGCTGGAGCTGGTCGGCGGCGGCGTTGCCGACCCGTACGGGGGCGGAGCCGAGGTGGCCCTCCAGGTGGGCGAGTTCCCGCTCGGGCAGGTCGGTGCGGCCGTCGATGCCGTACATGATCTGCAGTGGGCCGGCGCCCCTGCCGTCACCGGGGCTGATGTGCCGGGTCAGGAACCGCATGAACGCCTCGGCCTCACCGGCGAAGCCGAGCCGCAGCAGCGCGTAGACGGCGAACGCGGCGTCGCGCACCCAGACGTAGCGGTAGTCCCAGTTGCGCTCGCCGCCGATCCGCTCGGGCAGGCTCGTGGTGGGCGCGGCGACGATGGCGCCGGTCGGGGCGTAGGTGAGCAGCTTCAGGGTGAGGGCGGAGCGGTGGACCATCTCCCGCCAGCGGCCGCGGTAGCGGGACTGGGCGAGCCAGCGGCGCCAGTAGGCGACCGTGGCGGCGAACTGCTCCTCGGCCTCGGTGCGGGCGCACCGCCGTGGGGCCACGTCGCCGCCCACCTGGTCCAGGGCGAAGACGGCCGACTCGCCCTCGGCGAGCTTGAACTCCGCCCGCAGGTCCGGGCCGTCGGTCTCCAGGGGCACGGTGGCCGTCAGGGAGAGGGAGAGTTCCGCGGACTCGAACAGGGCGGTGCGGCCCTCCATGCGGACCGTGTGCGGGTCGGCGCCGTAGTGGAATCGGGGCGCCACCCGGGCCCGGAACGCCAGTGTGCCGCGTACGCACAGCACCCGGCGGATGAGCCGGTGCCGCTCGGCCTCGGCGGAGTCCTGGCGGTCCCCGGTCACCGGCATGAAGTCCTGCACCTCGCCGACGCCGTCCTCGGTGAAGAACCGGGTGATCAGCACGTTGGTGTCGGGGAAGTAGAACTGTTTGGTGCGGGCCGCCTCGGCCGCGGCGAGTTCGAAGCAGCCGCCGCGCTCGGCGTCCAGGACGGAGGCGAAGACGCTCGGGGCGTCGAAGGAGGGGCAGCAGTACCAGTCGATCGTGCCGTCGGTGCCTACGAGGGCGACGGTGCGCAGGTCGCCGATCAGGCCGTGGTCGGCGATCGGCACGTAGCGGGGGGCGCCCGGCCCGGGCCGCCGGCTTCGGGTGTCGGCCATCGCGGCTGCCTCCCTTGCGGCTCTTGCGGCTCTTGCGGCTCTTCCAGCTTAGGAGCGGGCGGTGGGAACGGAGGTTTTCCGGCGCGGTGGGCGGGTGCCCCTTCCGCCCGGCGGGCCCTTCCGGATGCAGGGTGCGGTTCGGCGGGCAATCGTAGGAGGAGGTCCCGCTTCCCGCGGCACAGGGGCCGCAGTCCGGACCCGGGCGGGGAGCCAGCCGGACCCGAGGAGGACACATGTCGACGCCACAGCCCGATGCATCCCGCTCTCCGGGGGAGCGTTGTACCCCCGACCACCTCCTTCACGCCCGTAACGGCACCGACGTCTCGCCCGAGGACGTGGTGCTGGCCGCGGGCCGCGACATCACCCCGCGCAACCTGGAGTGGGCCAGGCGCAAGATCGAAACGGAGGGTCCGGCCGCCCTGGACAAGCTGTTGCCCTAGCCGGAGTCCGGCCGCCGCACCCGTGGGTGCGGC
>NZ_QFDQ01000024.1 GCF_003270085.1 Streptomyces triticisoli
CCTCCACGCCCGCCGCCGGGCCGGCCGCCAGGGTGGCCAGCCCGGCGACCGCCGCCGCGCCCACGGCCAGCCGGCGGACCCGGGCCCGTTTGTGCTCTGGGGTCATGCCTGTTCCTTTCTTCGCTCCGGTCCGGTCTTTCGTCCTGTTTCCCGATATTGACGGACCGTCACATGAAGTCACGCACAGGAAAGCCCCTGGCGCCACCGCCGTCGCGGCTTTCGAGTGCCTCTCTCGCCCGTGCGGGTGAGCCGATCCAAAGAAAGAGGAAATTCGTGCCGTTGCTCGACACCCGTGTCCCCGCGGTTCTGCTGCGGATCGACCGGAATCCCTTTCACCACGGAACGCTGGGTGCCGTGCGCTCGCTCGGCAGGGCGGGAGTGGATGTGCATCTCGTCGCCGACGCGGCGGAAAGCCCCGTCCACGCCTCGCGTTACGTACGCGAGGTGCATCCCCCGCCGCTTCCGGGGGCGTCCGCCGACGACATCGCCGCCGTGCTGCGCCGTGTGGCCGACCGGGTCGCGCGTCCCGCCGTGCTGGTCCCGCTGGACGACGCGAGCGCGATTGCCGCGAGCCGGATGCGGGACGTACTCGCCCCTTCCTATCTGCTGCCCGAGATGCCGGGCACGTTGCCCGAACGCGTCGCCGACAAGGCGGAGCTGGCCGCCGTGTGCGCCTCGGCGGACGTCCCGCACCCGGTGACGCTGATCCCGGACAGTCCGGCGCAGGCCGCGGCGGACACGCGCCGGCTCGGACTGCCGCTGGTGGCCAAGTGGAGCCGGCCCTGGCTGCTGCCCGCCGGCAGCGACCTGCGCAGCACGGTGCTGGTGCGCTCCGAGCAGCAGGCCCGGGAGCTGTACCTGCGCACCGAGGAGGCGGGCAGCCGGCTGCTGCTGCAGGCGTATCTGCCGCCGGGGCCGGACCGCGACTGGTTCTTCCACGGCTACGCCGACCGTTCGGGCACGGTGCGCGCGGGCGGGGCCGGCCGCAAGCAGCTGGCCTGGCCGCGCAGCGCGGGGCTGACCGCGGTGGGCCGCTGGACGGCCAACCCCGAGGTGCGGGCGCCGGCCGAGCGGCTCACCGGCGAGCTGGGCTACCGCGGCATCTTCGACCTCGACTTCCGCCGCTGCGGGGCGACGGGCCGCTACCACCTGCTCGACTTCAACCCGCGCCCCGGCGCCCAGTTCCGGCTCTTCGCGGACAGCGCGGAACTGGACGTCGTACGCGCCCTGCACCTGGACCTGACGGGCCGTGCCCTGCCGGACGGGGCCCCGAGGGTCGGGCGGGCGTTCGTGGTGGAGAACTACGCGCCGCTCGCCGCGCTGCGTGCGGCGCCGGGGGGCCGCGAACTGGCCTGGTACGCCCGGGACGACCGCGCTCCCGGGTGGGCCATGTGGGGCCTGTGGTGCCGTCATGTGTCCCGTCGGCTGCGGCAGCGGCTGGGCGCCACGGCGACGCTTCCGGCGCCGCGCCCGGCTCCCCGGGCGGCCACCGGCCCCCTCTCCTCACCTTCCCCCTCTTCCCTTCCCTCCCTTCCCTCCCTTCCCTCTGTGAGCGACAACGAGAAAGCGAGCAGTTGATGATGTACGACCTTGTAGTGGTGGGCGCGGGACCGTACGGTCTGTCGATCGCGTCCCACGCCGCTTCCGCGGGGCTGAACCTGCGCGTGTTCGGCCGGCCCATGGCCTCCTGGCGGGACCACATGCCCCGCGGCATGCTGCTGAAGTCCGAGCCGTGGGCGTCGAACCTGTCCGACCCGAAGGGGCGTTGGCGCCTGGACGCGTACTGCGCCGAACACGGTCTGACGGCGCGTCACGCCGAGCCGATCTCGGTGGAGCACTTCGCCGCGTACGGCCTGTGGTTCGCGCGCCACGCCGTGCCGGAGGTGGACGAGCGCCAGGTGGCCCGGGTGACGTCCGGGCCGGGCGGCTTCACGGCGGTCACCGAGGACGGGGAGACGGTGCACGCGCGCACGGTGGCGCTGGCGGTCGGTGTGATGCCGTTCGTCGAGGTACCGCGGGCACTGCGCGGACTGCACTCCTCGCTGGTGTCGCACAGCAGCGACCACGGCGACCTCGACCAGTTCCGCGGCAAGGACGTCACGGTGATCGGCGGTGGCCAGGCGGCGCTGGAGACCGCGGCACTCCTCGCCGAACAGGGCACACGCGTGCGTGTGCTGGCCCGGGCAGGCCGGCTGGTGTGGAACGACGTGCCGCCGCCCTGGGAGCGGCCCTGGTGGCAGTCGGTCCGCTCCCCGCACAGCGGCCTGGGTCCCGGCTGGCGGAACTGGTTCTACTCCGAGCGTCCCGACCTCTACCGGCGGCTGCCGGAGCAGACCCGGGCACGGATCGCGACCACGGCGCTGGGTCCGGCGGGCGCCTGGTGGGTGCGGAACCGGGTGGAGGGCGCGGTGGAAGTGCTGACGGGCCACGAGGTCACCGCGGCCCATGCGGTGCCGGGCGGCCTGCGGCTGGGCACGGTGAGCCGCGAGGGCGCCACGCGCACCCTGGAGACCGAACACGTCATCGCCGCCACGGGGTTCAAGGCGCGCTGCGACCGGATCGCGATGCTCTCCGCCGGTCTGCGCGCGACGCTGGCGACCCTGCCCGACGGCTCCCCGGAGGTCGGACGCGACTTCGAGTCCTCCCACCCCGGCCTGTTCCTCGCGGGCCTGATGACCGCCTCCGGCTTCGGCCCGGCCATGCGCTTCGTCCAGGGCGCGCCCTTCACGGCGGCGACCCTCGTCCGCGGGGTACGCCGCCGCCTCAGGACGACCCCGACCGGCGGAACGATCCCCGTACCGGGCGGCAGCCGCAGCAGCTCACCGTCCCCGGTACACGGCTGACGCGGGCGCCTCGCCCCACCACCCGGGATCGGCTCCATCGTCGGCACGACGCGTACGGCGGCCCATGACCGGACCGGCCACGGCTGCCTTGTGCGGCAGATCCCGCCGGTCCGAACCGTCCCTGGCCGACCCCGGTGCAGCGCGGGTGCCGAGCCGGTCGCCGTCGCCGATACGCGGCTGACGCAAGGCACCCGCTCGGCAAACCGCGCAGGTCCGGGTGGCGCAAACCCGGACCCCGCGGGATCCAGGTGCCGGGCGGGCAGCCTTCGCCGGCGCACGGCCGACGCAGGGCTCCCGCCCGGCCGCCCGCGCCGGGACCCGCCGCCGACGCGGCCGTGCGACGGCTCGCTCCCGGACCGGCTCGGACTGCCCTGCTCGGTGGACCGCAGAGGTCCGGGTGGCGCGGGCCCGGACCTCGCGGGGTCAAGTGCCGGCCGGTCGCCGTCGCCGGCGCCGACGCACGGCTGACGCACGGCTCCCGCCCGGCCGCCCGCACCGGGACCCACCGCCATGGCCCGTACAGGGGACCGTCGCTGCGGGCTCGGTGCGAGGCGAGCGCGGGTGCCGGACGGGTCATGTCCGGCACCCGGCGGCGGCTACCGGGGGGAGGTGGCCCGGCCGCGGCGGTACAGCATCGTCCCGCCCATGACCAGTGCGGCGCTGGCGGCCGAGGCTGCCAGCAGGGCCTTTCCGCCGGTCTCGGCCAGCTGCGGCGGCTCACCGGGCTGCTCACCGGCGGCCGGAGGCGGCGTCCGGTCGGTCCGCGTGGGCGGAGCCGTGGGACGCGGCGGCTCGCTGGTGCGCGGGGCCGGCGGGGTGGGAGCGCCGGTGACCGGCGGAGCGTCCTCGCACTCGTCGGTGCACTCCTCGGACTCACTGGGAGAGGGCTTGGGCGTCCGGACCTCCGTTCGGTCCGAGGCGTTGACACAGGTGTTGTCGAACGCGCCGCTCAGCCCCGCGAGCACACCGACGGCGTTGCCGCACACGTTCACCGGCACATCGACCGGCACCTGCACGGTGTTCCCGGACAGCACGCCGTGAGAATCCTTGGCGGTTCCTGTCGTGGACGTGTCGGCGAGGGCGGAGCCGCCGTACAGGGACAGAATGCCCGTGGTGGCGGCTGCCGCGGCCACTCCCCTGCTCAGTGTCTGTCGCAATGTGCTTGTCTTCCTTGCTCGACGAATCGGGAAAGCCGGGCCCTGTCGGGCGGGGGCACGTACGTTTCCCGTAGCGCCGCGTGCCCTCCTGCTTCATCAACCCGATGCGTGCGCATTGGTGTCGGGAGTTCACCCGGTTGGACCGCGCAACCAGGTCAGGACACCACGTCCTTGCGGGCGAAGGAGCGGAAGGCCAGGGCGAACAGCACCAGCGCGTAGGCGACGGAGACCGCCGCGCCCTGGATCATCCCGGACCACTCGGGGCGCGGCTGCAGGGCGTCGGCCCAGGCGAACTGCCAGTGCGCGGGCAGGAAGTCGCGCCAGTGCCCCAGAGCCGTGACCGCGTCCAGGACGTTGCCCACGATGGTCAGCCCGACCGCCCCGCCCACCGCGCCCAGCGGCGCGTCCGTCCTGGTCGACAGCCAGAACGCCAGGCCCGCGGTGACCAGCTGCGACACGAAGACGTACGCCACGACCACCACCAGCCGCTGGACGGCGGTCCCCGCGTCCAGCGCGCCGCCGGTGGGTATCCGCAGCGGACCCCAGCCGTAGACGGCCGTGCCGACGGCGAGCGCCACGACCGGCAGCAGCACCATCGCGGCCAGGCTCAGCCCGAGCCCGACGACCAGCTTGGACCACAGCAGCCGGGCCCGCGGCACGGGCGCGGCGAGCAGATAGCGCAGGGAGGACCAGCTCGCCTCGGAGGCGACCGTGTCCCCGCAGAACAGCGCCACCGGGATCACCAGCAGGAATCCCGCCGACACGAACAGGTTCACCGCCGCGAAGTTGGCGCCGGACGCGGTGGCCGCGTCCATCAGCGTCACCCGGTTGCCGCGCCCTGCCGGGTCGCCGCCGATCGCGAAGGCGGCGGCCAGCACGAAGGGCAGCGCGGCCAGGATGCCGCCCATGACCAGCGTGCGGCGCCGCTTCAGTTGCCGTATCAGCTCGACCCGCAGGGGCAGGGTGCGGCCCGCCCGGTAGCCGGCAGCGGCCTCGGTGCTCTGGGCGAGCGTGCTCATGCGGAACCTCCGATCAGGGTGAGGAAGGCGTCTTCCAGCCGGCGGTGCGGGCCGACCGAGGAGACCGGCACCTCCAGCCGCACCAGGTCCACGACCAGGTCCTGCGCCGTGCCGCCGGGCTCCAGCCGGACCAGCAGGCCGCCCTCGGTCCGTGTCGCCGAGGCCACGTCCGGCAGCCCGGCGACCTTCTCCACGACCGGCTCCGCCACGGGCGCGGCGGTGCCGACCAGCAGGGTGTCCCCGGAGCCGACGATCTCGCCGACCTCACCGGCCTGCACCAGTCGTCCGCGGTCCATCACCACCAGGTGCGTGCAGGACTGCTCGACCTCGGAGAGCAGATGGCTGGAGACGATCACCGTACGGCCGCCGGCCGCGTAGCGGATCATCACCTCGCGCATCTCGCGGATCTGGGGCGGGTCGAGGCCGTTGGCCGGTTCGTCCAGGATGAGCAGGTCCGGCAGGCCCAGCATGGCCTGGGCGATCGCCAGGCGCTGACGCATGCCCTGCGAGTAGGTGCGCACCGCGCGGGCCAGGGCGTCGCCGAGACCGGCGATCTCCAGGGCCTCGTCCAGGTGGGCGTCCTCGGCCGGGCGGCCGGTGGCCCGCCAGTACAGCTCCAGGTTCTCCCGGCCGGACAGGTGGGGCAGGAAGCCGGCGCCCTCGACGAAGGCGCCGACCCGCGACAGCACGGGCGCGCCGGGCCGGATGGCGTGGCCGAACACGCGGATCTCGCCGCCGTCCGGCCGGATCAGGCCCATCAGCATGCGCAGGGTGGTCGTCTTGCCGGCGCCGTTCGGCCCGAGCAGGCCGAGCACCTGGCCCTTCTCCACGCGGAAGGACAGGTCCCGTACGGCATACCTGTCCGCGGACTTCGCGTACCGCTTGCTCAGGCCGGTGATCACCAGCGGGACGTCGGCGAGCTCCGGGTCGGGGGCGGGCGCGGCCGTGCGGCGGCGGGCGGTCAGCAGCAGCACGAGCGCCACCACCGCGCCGGCGAGCGGCAGCCACCACACCCACGCGGGCAGCGGAGCCGCCGCGGTGGTCACACCGGGCGCGGTCGGCACCTTCAGATCGCTCTTGGGGGTGACGGTGTACGTGGCCGGGGCGGTCGGGGAGGCGTAGCCGAGGTCGGTGGAGGCGAGGAGCAGGCGGAGCCGGTGGCCCTTGCGCACCTCGTGGTCGATCGCCGGGAGGGTGAGGGTGACGTCCTTGCCGGCCTTGGCGCCCTCGACGCGCACGGGGCTCACCAGCTGGGCGGGCAGCACCGGACGCGCCTCGCCCGGCCCGACGTCGTACACCTTGGCGAAGAGCACCGCGTCCTCGCTCGTCGACGTGACGTGGACGGTCACCGTCGGCGACCCGGTGATGCGCAGGTCACTGCCGAGGGGCGCGGAGTCGAACTTCGCGTACTGGCCGGGGAAGTCCAGCGACACGCCGGCGCCGAGCGAGGACAGCTGAGCCAGTGGGCCGGAGCCGCCGAGGCCGGGCAGCGAGGACACGGCGGGCGGGTTGGCCCCCGCCGGGTTCTCGAAGCGCCGCTCTCCTCCGCTCAGGGCGATGGACCGCTGCCCGCTCTCCAGCCCCGGATACGCGCTGCCGCTCGCGCCGCGCAGCACGGCCCTGCCGTCGGTGGAGTCGACGCCTCCGGTGCGGGTGACGCGGAAGGCGGGCCCGGTGTCGGCGGCCCTGTCGTCCTTGAGGTGGCGGTCGAACCAGGTCTTCACGCGCGCCTGCACCCGGCCGGTCTCCGCGTCGCCGCCGTCGTGGCCGCCGGCGATCCAGTCGATGTCGACCGGTGCGCCGTTCGCCCGGATCGCCTTCGCGGCGGCATCGGCCTGGCCGAGCGGGAAGAGCGAGTCGGACTGGCCCTGCACCAGCAGCGCCGGCACCTTGATGCGGTCGGCGACGGCGGACGGCGAGCGCTGCCGAAGCATCCCGCGCGCCTCGGCGTCCGGCTTCCCGGACTCGGCGACCCGCTCGTACATCCGGCACAGCGCGGGCTCGAACTTCGCACAGCCGCCGCCCGCGCTGATGAACCAGCCCGCCCACAGTTTCTTGAGGACGCCGTTCGGGAACAGGGCGTCCGCGAGGTTCCAGTACGTGATCGCCGGGGCGATGGCGTCCACCCGGTCGTCGTGTCCGGCGGCGAGCAGGGAGATCGCGCCGCCGTAGGAGGCGCCGGTCACGCCCACGCGCGGGTCGCCGGGCCTGTCCAGCTCGACCTCGGGCCGCTTCGCCAGCCAGTCGATCAGCTTCGAGACGTCGGCGACCTCGGCCTCGGGATCGTTCAGCCCGATCCTCCCGGTGGACCCGCCGAAGCCGCGTGCCGACCAGGTCAGCACCGCGTACCCGTCCCGGGCGAGGTCCTCCGCCTGCTGCCGTACGTCGTCCTTGCTGCCGCCGAAGCCGTGCCCGATCAGCACGGCGGGGTGCCGGCCGGCGGTGTCCGGGGTGAAGTACGAGGTGTCGATCCGCACCCCGTCGCCCATGGCCATGACCCGGTCGGCGCGGTGCACCGGGGGCGGGTCGTCGGAGGCGGCCACCGCCCACGTACCGGCACCGGCGAGCACGACGACGGCGGCCCCGGCGGCCAGCAGCCGCCGGGGCCTCCGCAGCAGCCCACGCGGTCCGGGCAGTCGAAGATCCATGTCCTCAACGGTACGGGCCACGACCGACGACCGATGCCCCCGCCGGACCGACCCCGCCCCCCTCCCCCGGGAGTACGGGCCCGCCACGGCATACCGCGGCCGTGGTACACGCCCGGCCCGGCCCGTACGGCATCCGCAGTGCGCACGGGGCCGTCCGGACACCGGGCGGCCCCGCCCCTTCATCGCATCAGTGGTTGCGCGGGAAGCCCAGGTCCACGCCTGCCGGGGTCTCGGACGGGTCCGGCCAGCGGGTGGTGATCACCTTGCCGCGGGTGTAGAAGTGGGTGCCGTCGTTGCCGTAGATGTGGTGGTCGCCGAAGAGGGAGTCCTTCCAGCCGCCGAAGGAGTGGTAGCCCACCGGCACCGGGATCGGCACGTTGACGCCGACCATGCCGGCCTCGATCTCCAGCTGGAAGCGGCGGGCGGCGCCGCCGTCCCGGGTGAAGATCGCGGTGCCGTTGCCGAACGGCGAGGCGTTGATGAGGGCCACGCCCTCCTCGTAGGTGTCCACGCGCAGCACGCACAGCACCGGGCCGAAGATCTCGTCCTGGTACGCCTTGGCGGTGGTCGGCACCCGGTCGAGCAGCGAGATGCCGATCCAGTGGCCGTCCTCGAAACCCTCCACGGTGTGGCCGGTGCCGTCCAGGACCACCTCGCAGCCCTCGTCGGCCGCGCCCTTCACGTAGGAGGCGACCTTGTCGCGGTGGGCGGCGGTGATCAGCGGGCCCATCTCGGAGGCCGGGTCGTTGCCGGGGCCGATCTTGATCTTCTCGGCGCGCTCGCGGATCTTCTCCACCAGCTCGTCGCCGATCGCGCCGACCGCCACGACGGCCGAGATGGCCATGCAGCGCTCGCCCGCCGAGCCGTACGCGGCCGAGACGGCGGCGTCGGCGGCGGCGTCCAGGTCGGCGTCCGGCAGGACCAGCATGTGGTTCTTGGCGCCGCCCAGGGCCTGCACACGCTTGCCGTTCGCGGAGGCCGTGGTGTGGATGTGGCGGGCGATCGGGGTGGAGCCGACGAAGGAGACCGCCTTGACGTCCGGGTGCTCCAGGAGCCGGTTGACGGCCACCTTGTCGCCGTGCACGACGTTGAACACACCGTCGGGCAGCCCGGCCTCGGCCAGCAGCTCGGCGATGCGGAGGGAGGCCGAGGGGTCCTTCTCGCTGGGCTTGAGCACGAAGGTGTTGCCGCAGGCGATGGCGACGGGGAACATCCACATCGGGACCATCGCCGGGAAGTTGAACGGCGTGATGCCGGCGACCACGCCCAGCGGCTGCCGGATCGAGGCCACGTCCACGCGGGTGGCGACCTGGGTGGACAGCTCGCCCTTGAGCTGCACGTTGATGCCGCAGGCCAGGTCGACGATCTCCAGGCCGCGCGCGACCTCGCCGAGCGCGTCGGAGTGCACCTTGCCGTGCTCGGCGGTGATCAGCTCGGCGATCTCGTCGCGGTGGGCGTCCAGCAGCGCGCGGAACTTGAACAGGATCGAGGTCCGCTGGGCCAGCGAGGACTGCCCCCAGGTGGCGTAGGCGTCCTTGGCCGCGGCGACCGCGGCGTCCACCTCCTCCACGGAGGCGAACGCGACCTTCGTGGTGACCGCGCCGGTCGCCGGGTCCGTGACCGGCCCGTACGTCCCCGAGGCGCCTTCGACGGTCTTCCCGCCGATCCAGTGGTTGACGATCTTCGTCATGCCCGGTTACTCCTTCACAGATGGCGGCGTCGGGTCGAGACCTGCCGTTCGTACAGCTCATGTGCCCGGGCCCCCGACGGTCGGGTCGCGGTCCCGGTCACATGTCCATCCCACCAGCGTCGCGCGTCGAGCGCGCCCGACACTGTGTCTGCGGTTTCCGTGTCCACGTAGACACATGTGGGAGTGTCGCCGCGCGCGCCTCGCCGCGGGGGCGGCGCGGATTCCGCAGGCAGGCGGATTCCACAGCGGTGGTGCGGGGCCGCCTGCCGCCCCGCCGCTTCCGGCGGGGATGTCGGGGATCTGTCGGAGACCTCCGGCGCGGGGCCGTAGCGGGCGGGGAGTCGACGCTCGCACTTCGCTCCTGCCAGGGCGAAGCGGCCTCCCGCGCCGGAGGCGATCAGTGCCCGGGCGCCGCGAAGACGCGTGGGATCTTCACCCAAAGTGCCCTCGCTGCCCGGGATGGGAAACTCTTCGTCCTCCATGGCGCCGGGTGTCCGTACCGTCCCGTCCACCGGCTGCCTCTACCGGTTGTAGTGCCGGTACCGGGCCCTGTCAATGGTTTGTCCGGACATTCGGACGAAAGTGAGGGGGATTGCCTCGGATGTGTCACAAAGACCTCTGCCGCGTCACACATGTCGCACGCACGTGTGCCCTCGGTCACATCCGGCCGACAGGCGCTTGCCGGTGCGCACGGAGCGTCGTTGACCGAGCACAGGCTTGATGATCACCAGCGCTGCGCCCGGCTCCCCCGACGGCCTCCCCGGCCGCCGCCGTGGCGTGCGCGGGGAGGTACGCGTCATGACCGACCTAAGGCTCTGGTCGTACAAGGAGATCGCGGCGCACATCCGGGTGCAGCCGGACACCGTGCGGTCCTACCGCAAGCACGGGCTGCTGCCGCCGCCCGACCACGTGGAGGGCGGCAAGCCCTACTGGTACGCCGACACGGTCCGCGCCTGGGTCGCCGCCCGGCCCGGCAACCGCGGCCGCAGAGCCGACTGAGGCCCCGCCCCCGTCCCGGACCGGATCAGCTCCACGGCTCGATGACCGTGACCCCGGACCCCGGTGCCGTCCCCATCGCCGCGAGCGCGTCCGGGGCGGCCGCCAGGGGGATGGCGGACGTCACCAGCAGGTCGGGCCGCAGCACACCGGCCTCCACCAGCTGGAGCATCCGCGGGTAGGCGTGCGCGGCCATGCCGTGGCTGCCCAGAAGTTCCAGCTCCAGGGCGACCGCGCGCGCCATGGGCACCGGGGTGGTGCCCGTCGGGGAGGGCAGCAGGCCGACCTGGACATGGCGGCCCCGGCGACGCAGACCGTTCACCGAGGCCGCGCAGGTGGCGGGCGAGCCGAGCGCGTCGAGCGAGAGGTGGGCGCCGCCGCCGGTCACCTCGCGCACCCGTTCCGCGGTGTCCCGCACACCGGTGGCGTCCACGCACTGCTCGGCGCCGGACTTCCGCGCCAGTTCCAGGGCCCGGGCGGACACGTCCACCGCGACCACTCTGGCCCCGGCCGCCGCCGCGATCATCACCGCCGACAGGCCCACGCCCCCGCAGCCGTGCACGGCGACCCACTCGCCGGCGGCGACCCGGCCCTGCTGGACCACCGCGCGGAACGCCGTGGCGAACCGGCAGCCGAGCGAGGCCGCCGTCGCGGAGGACAGTCCGTCGGGCACGGCGACCAGGTTCACGTCGGCGTGGTCGAGCGCCACGTACTGGGCGAAGGAGCCCCAGTGCGTGAAGCCCGGCTGGGTCTGCCGCTCGCACACCTGCTGGTCGCCGGCCGCGCAGGCGGGGCAGGTGCCGCAGGCGCAGACGAAGGGCACCGTGACCCGGTCTCCGGGGAGCCAGCGGGTCACCCGCGGGCCCACTTCCTCCACGGTCCCGGCGAGTTCGTGTCCCGGCACGTGCGGCAGGGTGATGTCGGGGTCGTGGCCCTGCCAGCCGTGCCAGTCGCTGCGGCACAGGCCGGTCGCCTCGACCCGCACCACCACCCCGTGCTCGGCGGGCCGCGGGTCGGCGACCTCGCGCACCTCGGCCGGCTCCCCGTACCGCTCGAACACCACAGCCCGCATCCGCCGCCTCGCCTTCCGCCGGGGTCTGCCCGCGGCTCACCGCTTCCGACCGCTTCCGGCGGAACCGTAGTACGCGGCCCCAATACGCGGCGCCCGGCCCCGGGGCGCGGCCCTGCCCCGCCACCGCCGGCACGGTTCACCGGGCACGGGCGCGCACGGAACGGCCCGGCGTTGATACTCGCCCACGAGGGTGCCGAGGGCGGCGCCACCCGGGTCAGGGACCCTTGGAGGAATACCCCCTAGGGGTATAGTGTTGAATGTGCGCGAGGCCCCCGCGGGCCCCGTGCACCCCATCCACCACGACATGCACCACGACCGAGGAGTACGACATGACCGACCGGACCGGCACCCCGGACACCGTCACCACCGTCTACAAGGTGAGCGGGATGAGCTGCGGACACTGCGAGGGTTCCGTCTCCGCCGAACTCTCCGAGCTGCCCGGCGTCAGCTCGGTGAAGGCCGTCGCCTCCAGCGGCGAGGTCACCGTCGTCTCGGCGGCCCCGCTCGACGAGGAGGCGGTGCGCGCCGCCGTGGACGAGGCCGGCTTCGAGCTCGTCGGCACGGCCTGACGAAAACCGTCCACATCACTCCCCCTTCCCCCCGTCCGCCGTCTGGAGTTCCACGGATGAACACCCCCGCCGCCACACAGACGCCCATGACCGACCGGCCGGACCTCTCCGAGGTCGAGCTGCTCGTCGGCGGGATGACCTGCGCATCCTGCGCGGCCCGCGTCGAGAAGAAGCTCAACCGCATGGACGGCGTCACCGCGACGGTCAACTACGCCACGGAGAAGGCCAGGGTCACCTACCCGGCAGGGGTATCCGTCGCCGACCTGATCGCCACCGTGGTGAAGACGGGCTACACCGCCGAGGAGCCCCCGCGGCCTCGGCCGGAACCGGAAGCACACCCTGCCGAGCAGCAGGAACCCCAGGACCCCGAACTGGTCTCCCTGCGTCAGCGCCTGATCGTTTCCGCACTCCTCGCCGCTCCCGTCGTCCTGCTCGCCATGGTCCCGGCCCTGCAGTTCGACAACTGGCAGTGGCTCTCGCTGACCCTCGCCGCGCCGGTCGTCGTCTGGGGCGGCCTGCCGTTCCACCGCGCTGCCCTGACCAACGCCCGGCACGGCGCCGCCACCATGGACACGCTCGTCTCGATCGGCACCCTCGCCGCGTTCGGCTGGTCGCTGTGGGCGCTGTTCCTCGGTGACGCGGGCATGCCCGGCATGCGCCACGGGTTCAGCTTCGCCGTCTCCCGGATGGACGCGTCCTCCACGATCTACCTGGAGGTCGCCGCCGGAGTCCTCGCGTTCATCGTGCTCGGCCGCTACCTGGAGGCCCGCTCCAAGCGGCGGGCGGGGGCCGCGCTGCGGGCGCTGATGGAGCTGGGCGCGAAGGACGTCGCCGTGCTGCGGGGCGGGGCGGAGGTGCGGATACCGGTGTCGGCGCTGGCCGTCGGTGACCGGTTCGTCGTACGGCCCGGCGAGAAGGTCGCCACCGACGGCACGGTCGTCGAGGGCACCTCGGCGGTCGACGCCTCCATGCTGACCGGCGAGTCGGTGCCGGTGGACGTCGGCGTCGGCGACACCGTCACGGGCGCCACGGTCAACGCGGGCGGCCGTCTGGTCGTCGAGGCCACCCGCGTCGGCGCGGACACCCAGCTCGCGCGCATGGCGCAGCTGGTCGAGGACGCGCAGAACGGCAAGGCCGAGGTGCAGCGGCTGGCCGACCGGATCTCGGCGGTCTTCGTGCCGGTGGTCCTGGTCATCGCCCTGGGCACCCTGCTCACCTGGCTGTTCGTCACCGGTGACGTGACCGCGGCCTTCACCGCGGCCGTCGCGGTGCTGATCATCGCCTGCCCGTGCGCGCTGGGCCTGGCCACACCGACCGCGCTGATGGTCGGCACCGGCCGGGGCGCCCAGCTCGGCATCCTGATCAAGGGTCCCGAGGTGCTGGAGTCCACCCGCCGCGTCGACACCGTCGTCCTGGACAAGACCGGGACGGTCACCACGGGCCGTATGACCCTCCAGGAGGTGTACGCCGCCGAGGGCACCGACGAGAAGCAGCTGCTGCGTCTCGCGGGCGCCCTGGAGCACGCCTCCGAGCACCCGATCGCCAAGGCCGTCGCCGCCGGCGCCGAGGAGCGGGTGGGGCCGCTGCCCCCGGTCGAGCACTTCGAGAACGTCCCCGGGCGGGGCGTACGCGGGCGCGTGGAGGGCCACGACGTGGCCGTGGGCCGGCTCGTGGACCTCACCGCCGAGCTGCCGGACGAGGTGGCCCGCGCCCGCCGCGAGGCCGAGAGTCAGGGCCGTACGGCGGTCGTCGTCGGCTGGGACGGGGTGGCACGAGGTGTCGTCGCCGTGGCCGACGCGGTCAAGGAGACCAGCCCTCAGGCCGTACGGCAGCTGCGCGCGCTGGGGCTGCGGCCCGTCCTGCTGACCGGGGACAACCGCGCGGTCGCCGAGACCGTGGCACGGGCGGTCGGGATCGACCCCCAGGACGTGATCGCCGAGGTGCTGCCGCAGGACAAGGTCGAGGCCGTCCGGCGGCTGCAGGCCGAGGGGCGGACCGTGGCCATGGTCGGCGACGGCGTCAACGACGCCGCCGCGCTCGCCACCGCCGACCTGGGCCTGGCGATGGGCACCGGCACGGACGCCGCCATCGAGGCCGGCGACCTGACGCTGGTCCGCGGCGACCTGCGGGTGGCCGCGGACGCCATCCGGCTGTCCCGGAGGACGCTGACCACCATCAAGGGCAACCTGGTGTGGGCCTTCGGCTACAACGTGGCCGCGCTGCCGCTGGCCGCCGCCGGCCTGCTCAACCCGATGATCGCGGGGGCGGCGATGGCGTTCTCGTCGGTGTTCGTGGTGACGAACAGTCTGCGGCTGCGGACGTTCCGTTGAGAACATCCGACTTCTGACGGAAGTAAGAGACCCTCTAGAGTCCGACGCGTGCCTCACATAAGCTCTTCACAAGGCTCGCGCATCATCCTTACGCCGGGGCCCGTTCGCCATACCCGGGCCCTTGCGTACCCAACGGACACATGCGAGAGACGCAGATCACAGTGGTGTGAACGTAACCATCGAAGGGGTTCGAAGGTCTAAGTTGGCGATGTCATGTCGGGAAGCGTCTTGGGGGGCGCCGACCGGCATCCGGGGATGTCTTGGGGGACTTCCTCGGAGATGCGTTGCCGGGGCAGGTACAGCGGGGAGCTTTGAGCGGCCCTCCCGTGCGTGCGCTGTCCCGGCAGATCGCACCGGCAGTACGACTGCGATACAGAAGTGCGGCGAGTTCTGCTCGTTGTGCTCACAGCGATTCAGGCGCTGGTCCTCATGAACGCCCGGCCGGATCCCGTGGGGGGAATCCGCACCGGGGCATGGGAAGGCGCCCTGGTCGTCGGCCCGTGGGGGGACCGGCGCACCGGGGCGCCTTCCGCTTTCCTCATGCCCTCTTCATGCCCTCTTCGGCGGTCGGCCTTCGGCGCTCGGCACGAGGCCCCGCGTCCGCCGAAGGCTCGGATACGGGGCCCGGTGACGACGGCTGCCTGCGTCAGCGCTCCTCGACCGGAACGAAGTCGCGCTCGACCACGCCCGTGTAGATCTGGCGCGGGCGGCCGATGCGGGAGCCCGGCTCCTTGATCATCTCGTGCCACTGGGCGATCCAGCCCGGCAGCCGGCCCAGGGCGAACAGGACCGTGAACATCTCGGTCGGGAAGCCCATGGCCCGGTAGATCAGGCCGGTGTAGAAGTCGACGTTCGGGTAGAGCTTGCGCTCGACGAAGTAGTCGTCGGACAGCGCGTGCTCCTCCAGCTTCAGGGCGATGTCGAGGAGCTCGTCCTCCTTGCCCAGCGCGGAGAGCACATCGTGCGCGGCGGCCTTGATGATCTTGGCGCGCGGGTCGAAGTTCTTGTAGACCCGGTGGCCGAAGCCCATCAGGCGGACGCCGTCCTCCCTGTTCTTCACCTTGCGGATGAAGGTGTCGACGTCGGTGCCGGAGTCGCGGATGCCCTCGAGCATCTCCAGCACCGACTGGTTGGCGCCGCCGTGCAGGGGGCCCCACAGCGCGCTGATGCCGGCCGAGATCGAGGCGAACATGTTGGCCTGCGCGGAGCCGACCAGGCGGACCGTGGAGGTCGAGCAGTTCTGCTCGTGGTCGGCGTGCAGGATCAGCAGCTTGTCCAGCGCGGAGACGATGACCGGGTCCAGCTCGTACTCCTGGGCGGGGACCGAGAAGGTCATGCGCAGGAAGTTCTCGACGTAACCGAGGTCGTTGCGCGGGTAGACGAACGGGTGACCGATCGACTTCTTGTACGCGTACGCCGCGATCGTCGGGAGCTTGGCGAGCAGGCGGATGGTGGAGAGGGTGCGCTGCGTCTCGTCGAACGGGTTGTGGCTGTCCTGGTAGAACGTCGACAGCGCCGAGACCACCGACGACAGCATCGCCATCGGGTGGGCGTCGCGCGGGAAGCCCGTGTAGAAGTTCTTGACGTCCTCGTGCAGCAGGGTGTGCTGCGTGACCCTGTACTTGAAGGCGGCGAGCTCGTCGACGGTCGGCAGCTCGCCGTTGATCAGCAGGTAGGCCACCTCCAGGAAGGTGGAGCGCTCGGCCAGCTGCTCGATCGGGTAGCCGCGGTACCGGAGGATGCCCTGCTCACCGTCGAGATAGGTGATGGCGGATTTATAGGCGGCTGTGTTGCCGTAACCGCTGTCCAGGGTCACCAGACCGGTCTGGGCGCGCAGCTTCCCGATGTCGAAGCCCTTGTCGCCGACGGTGCTGTCGACCACCGGGTAGGTGTACTCGCCACCGTCGTACCGCAGTACTACAGAGTTGTCGCTCACGTCTTCCCTCACCGACGTAGTGCCTCATCTTCGAGGTGCCCTGACTGTCTCTACCATCCCCCATTTGGCCCAGGAGAGTGCACTCGGGGTCGACCATTGGGCCCATTGGCGGCACTCAGTGCCGCCAATCTGCTCATCCTGCCCGTTCACTCCGGCCACGGGAAGTGCTGTGTGACCTTTACGACTCGTATGATCGATCATTTTTTGTGACGCAGCGTCAGAAGGCGGGTTCAGGCCCGGTGAACGGCGGTTCCCAGCCACCACGGAGCCGGTCGGCCGGCGCCGGACCGGGCCGGCCGCAGGTCAGCCGCCGAGCCGGAAGTCCAGCGCCGTACAGCGCCGTCCCGCCGACACCGTGCGCACCGCCTGGCCGATCGCCTTGCGCGAACCGACGAGGACGACCAGCTTCCTGGCCCGGGTGACCGCCGTGTAGAGCAGGTTGCGCTGGAGCATCATCCAGGCACCGGTGGTGACCGGGATCACCACCGCGGGATACTCACTGCCCTGTGAACGGTGGATGGTCACCGCGTACGCGTGCGCCAGTTCGTCCAGTTCGTCGAACTCGTACGGAACCTCCTCGTCCTCGTCCGTCCGCACCGTCAGACGCTGGTCGACCGGGTCGAGCGAGGTGACCACGCCCACGGTGCCGTTGAAGACACCGTTCTCCCCCTTCTCGTAATTGTTGCGAATCTGAGTGACCTTGTCCCCGACGCGGAAAACCCGTCCGCCGAACCGCTTTTCCGGCAGATCCGGCCTGCCCGGGGTGATGGCCTGCTGGAGCAGGCCGTTCAGCGTGCCGGCGCCCGCCGGGCCGCGGTGCATGGGCGCGAGCACCTGCACGTCCCGGCGCGGGTCGAGCCCGAACCGGGCCGGGATGCGGCGCGCGGCCACGTCCACGGTGAGCCGGCCGGCCTCCTCCGTGTCGTCCTCGACGAAGAGGAAGAAGTCCTTCAGGCCGTCGGTGAGCGGGTGCTGCCCGGCGTTGATCCGGTGGGCGTTGGTCACCACACCGGACTGCTGGGCCTGGCGGAACACGCGCGTGAGACGGACGGCGGGGATGGGGCCGGCATCGGCCAGCAGATCCCTGAGGACCTCCCCGGCCCCGACGCTGGGCAGCTGGTCGACGTCCCCGACGAACAGCAGGTGGGCGCCCGGGGGCACGGCCTTGACCAGCTTGTTCGCCAGCAGCAGGTCCAGCATGGACGCCTCGTCGACGACCACGAGATCGGCGTCGAGCGGCCGGTCCCTGTCGTACGCGGCATCCCCGCCGGGCTTGAGCTCCAGCAGGCGGTGGACGGTGGAGGCCTCCGCGCCGGTGAGCTCCGACAGCCGCTTGGCGGCGCGTCCGGTGGGCGCGGCCAGCACGACCTTCGCCTTCTTCGCCCGGGCGAGCTCCACGATCGAGCGCACGGTGAAGGACTTGCCGCACCCGGGGCCACCGGTCAGCACGGCCACCTTCTCGGTCAGCGCCAGCTTCACGGCCGCCTCCTGCTCGGGAGCGAGGTCGGCCCCCGTACGGCCCTTGAGCCAGCTCAGCGCCCTGTCCCAGGCCACGTCCCGGAAGGACGGCATCCGGTCGGCGTCCGTACGCAGCAGGCGCAGCAGCTGGGCGGACAGGGAGAGCTCGGCGCGGTGGAAGGGCACGAGGTAGATCGCGGTGACCGGCTCACCACCGTCGTGCCCCGGCACCTTCTCCCGCACGACCCCGGGGTCGCCGCCGTCCTCCGCGGGCTGCGCGAGCTCGGCGAGGCACTCGATGACGAGCCCGGTGTCGACCTGGAGGAGCTTGACCGCGTCCGCGATCAGCCGCTCCTCGGGCAGGAAGCAGTGACCCTGGTCGGCGGACTGCGACAGCGCGTACTGCAGTCCCGCCTTGACCCGCTCCGGGCTGTCGTGCGGGATCCCGACGGACTGGGCGATCTTGTCGGCGGTCAGGAAGCCGATGCCCCAGACGTCGGCGGCGAGCCGGTACGGCTGGTTCTTCACGACGGAGATGGAGGCGTCGCCGTACTTCTTGTAGATCCGCACCGCGATGGAGGTGGACACGTCCACGGTCTGCAGGAACAGCATCACCTCCTTGATCGCCTTCTGCTCCTCCCAGGCGTCGGCGATCCTCTTCGTCCGCTTGGGCCCGAGGCCGGGGACCTCGACGAGCCGCTCGGGCTCCTCCTCGATGATCCTCAGGGTGTCCAGCCCGAAGTGCTGGGTGATGCGGTCGGCGAAGACCGGCCCGATGCCCTTGACCAGCCCGGAGCCGAGGTACCGGCGGATGCCCTGGACGGTGGCCGGCAGGACGGTCGTGTAGTTCTCGACCTGGAACTGCTTGCCGTACTGCGGGTGGGACCCCCAGCGCCCCTCCATCCGCAGCGACTCCCCCACCTGGGCCCCGAGCAGCGCGCCCACCACCGTGAGCAGGTCACCGGCGCCTCGGCCGGTGTCGACCCGGGCGACCGTGTAGCCGTTCTCCTCGTTGGCGTACGTGATGCGCTCCAGGACGCCTTCGAGTACGGCCGTCCGCCGCTCCCCGGCCCCGGCCTGCCCCGCCCGATTCGCCTCCGTGCTCATGCTGCGACGGTACCGCCGGGCGGTGACATTCGAGGGGGCCCGGTCCTCGACCGGGCCCCCTCGGCTTCCCCTCCGGTATCAGAACCCCCCGCGATCCCCCCGGATCCCCCTCCAGGAGTCCTGACGCCAGTTACGACACACTGAGCGCGGGAAGGGTTGCACGGCTCGGCAAGATTTTTCTCGGATCACCCGCTCACCGGCTCACGTGCTCCACGAACCGGGCCGCGGTCTCCGCCAGCACCTCCCGTCCGTTCCGCGCCCACAACCCGTCGTTGAACAGCTCCACTTCGATCGCGCCGGTGTATCCCGCCGCCTCCACGTACCCCTTCCACTCCCGCATGTCGATCGCGCCGTCGCCGATCTGGCCGCGGCCGTTGAGGACTCCCTCGGGCAGCGGGGTGGTCCAGTCGGCGAGCTGGAAGGTGTGGATACGGCCGGCCGCGCCCGCGCGGGCGATCTGCTCGGGGGCACGGTCGTCCCACCAGATGTGGTACGTGTCGACGGTGACGCCGACCTGGTGGGCGGGGAAGCGTTCGGCCAGGTCGAGGGCCTGGGCGAGGGTGGAGACCACGCAGCGGTCGGCAGCGTACATGGGATGCAGCGGCTCGATGGCGAGCCGCACACCGTGGCTCCGAGCGTACGGGCCCAGTTCGGCGAGGGCGTCGGCGATGCGTTCGCGCGCGCCGTGCAGGTCCTTCGAGCCGGCCGGGAGGCCGCCGGAGACCAGGACGAGGGTGTCGGTGCCGAGGGCGGCGGCCTCGTCGACCGCGCGGCGGTTGTCGGCCAGGGCGGCCGACCGCTCGGCCGGGTCGGTGGCCGTGAGGAAGCCGCCCCGGCACAGGGTCGTCACCGTCAGACCCGCGTCGCGGACGAGCTTCGCCGCCGCCTCCACGCCGTGGGCCCGGACCGGCTCGCGCCACAGGCCCACGCCGGGTACGCCCAGCTCCACGCAGGCTTCCACCAGTTCGGGAAGGGACAGCTGCTTCACCGTCATCTGGTTGATGGAGAAGCGTTCGAGACCGGTACTCATGGGGTCACCCCGTACAGCGACAGCAGGTTCCTCATCCGCTCCTCGGCGAGGGCCGGGTCCGGGAACAGGCCGAGGCCGTCGGCGAGTTCGTAGGCGCGGGCGAGGTGCGGCAGGGAGCGGGCCGACTGCAGGCCGCCGACCATCGTGAAGTGCGACTGGTGCCCGGCGAGCCAGGCGAGGAGGACCACGCCGGTCTTGTAGAAGCGGGTGGGAGCCTGGAACAGGTGCCGGGACAGCTCGACCGTGGGGTCGAGGAGGCCGCGGAAGCCCTTGACGTCCCCGGTGTCCAGGACCCGTACCGCCTCGGCCGCCAGCGGGCCCAGGGGGTCGAAGATGCCGAGCAGCGCGTGGCTGTGGCCCTGCTCGTCACCGGCGATCAGCTCGGGGTAGTTGAAGTCGTCGCCGGTGTAGCAGCGCACGCCCCCCGGCAGGCGGCGGCGCAGGTCGATCTCGCGCTGGGCGTCCAGCAGGGAGATCTTCACGCCGTCGACCTTGTCGGGGTGGGCGGCGATGACCTCCAGGAAGGTGTCGGTGGCCGCGTCCAGGTCGGCGGAGCCCCAGTAGCCCTCCAGCGCCGGGTCGAACATGGGGCCGAGCCAGTGCAGGATCACCGGGTCGGCGGCCTGGCGGAGCAGGTGGCCGTAGACCTCCAGGTAGTCTTCCGGGCCGCGCGCGGTGGCCGCGAGGGCGCGCGAGGCCATCAGGATCGCCTGGGCGCCGGACTCCTCGACCAGGGCGAGCTGTTCCTCGTAGGCCGCGCGGATGTCCGCGAGCGACCCGCCGGTGATCTGGTCGGTTCCGACGCCGCAGGCGACACGGCCGCCCACGGCCCGCGCCTCGGCCGCCGACCGGCGGATCAGCTCGGCCGCGCCCGCCCAGTCCAGGCCCATGCCGCGCTGCGCGGTGTCCATGGCCTCGGCCACGCCCAGCCCGTGGGCCCACAGGTGGCGGCGGAAGGCGAGGGTGGCGTCCCAGTCGACGGCGGCGGGCGAGTCGGGGGACACGTCGGCGAACGGGTCCGCGACGACGTGCGCCGCGGAGAAGACCGTACGCGAGGTGAAAGGGGTGCCCGGGGTGGCGGCGAGGGGCTCGGTGCGGGGTTCGTAGGCCCTGAAACCGCCCTTGAAGTCCGGTAGGCGGATGGTCACAGTGAGATCTCCGGTACGTCGATGCGGCGGCCCTCGGCCGAGGACTGCAGGCCCAGTTCGGCGAGCTGGACGCCGCGGGCGCCGGCCAGCAGGTCCCAGTGGTAGGGGGCGTCGGCGTAGACGTGCTTGAGGAACAGCTCCCACTGGGCCTTGAAGCCGTTGTCGAAGTCGGCGTTGTCGGGCACCTCCTGCCACTGGTCGCGGAAGACCTCGGTGGCGGGGATGTCCGGGTTCCACACCGGCTTGGGGGTGGCGCTGCGGTGCTGGACACGGCAGTTGCGCAGGCCGGCGACGGCGGAGCCTTCCGTGCCGTCCACCTGGAACTCGACCAGTTCGTCGCGGTTGACGCGGACCGCCCAGGAGGAGTTGATCTGGGCGATCACGCCGCCGTCCAGCTCGAAGACGCCGTAGGCGGCGTCGTCGGCGGTGGCGTCGTAGGGCTTGCCGTGCTCGTCCCAGCGCTGGGGGATGTGGGTGGCGGTGAGCGCCTGGACGGACTTCACCCGGCCGAACAGCTCGTGCAGCACGTACTCCCAGTGCGGGAACATGTCGACGACGATGCCGCCGCCGTCCTCGGCACGGTAGTTCCAGGAGGGACGCTGGGCGTCCTGCCAGTCGCCCTCGAAGACCCAGTAGCCGAACTCGCCGCGCACGGACAGGATCCGGCCGAAGAAGCCGCCGTCGATCAGCCGCTTCAACTTCAGCAGGCCCGGCAGGAAGAGCTTGTCCTGTACGACGCCGTGCTTGATGCCGGCGGCCTGCGCCAGGCGCGCGAGTTCCAGGGCACCGTCGAGGCCGGTGGCGGTGGGCTTCTCGGTGTAGATGTGCTTGCCGGCGGAGATCGCTTTCCCGATCGCCTCCTCGCGGGCCGAGGTGACCTGGGCGTCGAAGTAGATGTCGACGGACGGGTCGGCGAGGACCGCGTCCAGGTCCGTGGAGACGTGCTCCAGGCCGTGCTTCTCGGCGAGCGCCTTCAGGGCGTGCTCGCGGCGGCCGACCAGAACGGGTTCCGGCCACAGCACGGTGCCGTCGCCGAGGTCGAGTCCACCCTGCTCGCGCAGGGCGAGAATGGAGCGGACGAGGTGCTGGCGGTATCCCATGCGCCCGGTCACGCCGTTCATGGCGATCCGCACCGTCTTGCGTGTCACGTCAGTCCCCTTCGTACGAACGTACGCGGTCCACGCGCCGCGTACGCCCCAGCGGTATCGCTGGTAAACAGTACAGCAAGCGCTTTCTATACAGAGAGAAGCTAGCCTCTGAACGGCGGTCTGGACAAGAGCACGTCCAGGGACGCGTTTGTTCGAGGGGACGAACGGGGGGACCCAGTGGTCGTAAGGTCTGCACGACACGCCGTGTCCGGCGGCGGCCCCGCGGGCTGTGGACAGGGACGTACGAGCACGTACGACGACATGCGCGACCGGAGGACGACGAAATGACGGTGACCCTGGCGGACGTGGCGGCCCGCGCACAGGTCTCGCCCGCGACGGTGTCGCGCGTGCTGAACGGGAACTACCCGGTCGCCGCCTCCACCCGGGAGCGGGTGCTGAAGGCGGTCGACGAGCTGGACTACGTCCTCAACGGCCCCGCGAGCGCGCTCGCCGCGGCCACCTCCGACCTGGTCGGCATCCTGGTCAACGACATCGCCGACCCCTTCTTCGGGATCATGGCGAGCGCGATCCAGTCGGAGATCGGCGGCCCGGGAGGCCGGGCGGGCGGGGAACGGCTGGCGGTGGTCTGCAACACGGGCGGCTCGCCGGACCGCGAGCTGACGTACCTGACCCTGCTGCAGCGGCAGCGGGCGGCGGCGGTGGTGCTGACCGGCGGGGCCGTGGAGGAGGCGCCGCACGCGGCGGCGGTCTCCGCGAAGCTGCGCAAGCTGGCGGACGCCGGGACGCGCGTGGTGCTGTGCGGGCGCCCGCCGGCGCCCGACACCGGGGCGATCGCGCTGGCCTTCGACAACCGCGGGGGCGCACGGCAGTTGACCGGGCATCTGATCGGACTCGGCCACCGGCGGCTCGGCTACATCGCGGGGCCCGCGGAGCGCACGACCACCCGCCACCGCCTGGAGGGGCACCGCGAGGCCCTGGCGGCGGCGGGCGTCGAGGACGACCCGCGCCGCACGGTGTACGGCCACTACGACCGCCGGTCCGGCTACGAGGCCACCCTGGAACTGCTGCGCCGCGACCCGGACCTGACGGCGGTCGTCGCCGCGAACGACTCCGTCGCCCTAGGTGCCTGCGCAGCCCTGCGCGAGTCCGGGCTGCGCATCCCTCAGGACGTCTCGGTGGCGGGCTTCGACGACCTGCCCTTCAGCATCGACGCGGTGCCGTCGCTGACGACCGTACGGCTGCCGCTGGCCGAGGCGGGCGCCCGGGCGGGCCGCATCGCGATGGGCCGCGAGGAGCCGCCGCCCGGGGGGATCGCGACGGTGCGGGGGGAGCTGATGGTGCGGGGGTCCTCGGGGGTGCCGCGGTCGTCCTGAGCGGGTGCGACCGACTTGAGCGGGCGCGGTCGTTCTGAGCAGGTGCGTCCAGCCTGAGCGGACGAGGCCAGCCCGAGCGGACGCGGCCGACTTGAGCGGGTGCGACCAGCCCGAGCGGACGCGGCCAGCCTGAGTGGGTGCGGCCGGCTTGAGCAGGTGCGACCAGCCTGAGTGGGTGCGGCCGGCTTGAGCGGGTGCGACCAGCCCGAGCGGACGCGGCCAGCCCGAGCGGGCGCGGCCGGCTTGAGCGGGCGCGTCGGCCGTCGGCAGGACGGGCAGAGCTGTGAGCGATGAGTTCCGGGGTCCGCCGCGGTCTTCACTGCCGTACGTACCGACCGACCAGAGAACTGGAGCATCTCCCATGCGTATCGTCGTCACCGAGTTCATCAGCCTCGACGGAGTCGTGCAGGCCCCCGGCGGGCCCGAGGAGGACACCGACGGGGGGTTCGCGCACGGCGGGTGGTCGCACCCGTTCTTCGACCCGGAGGTGGTCGGCGGGGCCTTCGACGCGGGCCTCAAGCGGGCCGAGGCGCTGCTCTACGGGCGCCGTACCTATCAGACGATGGCCGCCGCGTGGCCCGAGCGGGCCGGGGACCCCTTCGCCGACCGGCTCAACTCCCTGCGGAAGTACGTCGTCACCGACACCCTCGGCGACTCCGAGCTGACCTGGCAGAACACCGTGCGCATCCCGGGCGCCGGGGCTCTCGCCAAGGTGCGCGAGCTGCGTGCGGCCGAGGGCGGGGACCTGGCGATGATGGGCAGCCCCACCCTGGTGCGGGCGCTGCTGGGTGAGGGCCTGGTGGACGAGTTGCAGCTCGTCGTCGCGCCGGTGCTCCTCGGCGGCGGCAAGTCGATCTTCCCGGCGGACGGGGTGAAGCGAACCTGGGAGCTGGTGTCGTCGGCCATGGGGAAGACCGGGGTGCAGGTCAACGTGTTCCGGCCCGCCGTGGGGGGTGGTGCGCCGGACGCGTAGGCATGGACGGCGCGGACGCGGTGGGCTTAGTCTCGGAACCAGATATCTCTGACTGAGTCAAACATCCGGGGGTGGGCATGACCGTCCAGGACGTCCGCGCCTTCAACCGCTTCTACACCAACGTCATCGGCGCGCTCGACTACGGCCGCCACCTCTACGCGCCGTACACCCTCACCGAGTCCCGCGTCCTGTACGAACTCGCGCACGCGCCGCACCTGGACGCCGCCGACCTCCGCGCCCGGCTTTCCCTGGACGCCGGATACCTGAGCCGCATCCTGAACAGCTTCGAGGAGGCGGGGCTGATCCGGCGCGGCCCGTCGCGGACCGATGCGCGGCGGCGCAGCATCCGTCTCACCGCGCGCGGTCACGAGGCCGCCGGCCTGCTCGACGAGCGGGCCCGGGAGACGGTCGGGGCACTGCTCGACACCGTCGCACCGGACGACCGGCCGCGGCTCGCGGAGGCGATGCGGACCGTCCGGAACATCCTCGGCGACGAGCGGCCCCCGGCCTCCGGGGACGTCGTGCTGCGCGAGCCCCGCCCCGGCGACCTCGGCTGGATCGTGCAGCGCAACGCCGCCCTGTACGCCGCCGAGTACGGCTGGAACGCCGGCTACGAGGCCCTGGTGTCCCGGATCGTCGCCGACTTCGCCGAGAGTCACGACCCGCGTCTGGAGCGGGTGTGGATCGCCGAGTCGGAGGGGCGGCCGGTGGGTTGTGTCATGTGCGTGCAGGACGACGTCCCGGCCACCGCCCGCCTGCGCCTCCTCCTCGTCGAGCCCGGCGCACGTGGCCTCGGCGTCGGCGACCGGCTGGTGCGGGCGGTCGTCGGCTTCGCGCGCGAGGCCGGCTACCGGGACCTGGTGCTGTGGACCAACGACGTGCTCAGCAGCGCCCGCCGCCTCTACCAGCGGCACGGCTTCGTCCTGGTCGCCGAGAAACCGCACCGCTCCTTCGGAAAGGACCTGGTGGGCCAGGACTGGCGGCTGAGTCTGTCCGAACCGGGCGGGTGACGAGCGGGGTCCCGGTCCTCCTCCGCCGTCACCCGCCGGATCGGCCGCTTGCGCCGGCCCCCACATGTTGATCATGTACCCGGCCAGGCCGTGGACCGCCTCCTTGACCGCCTCGCCCAGTGTGGGGTGGGCGTGGTCGAGGATCACTCCGCGGACCGTGCAGCACCAGCGATGCTTGCTGCACCGTTGCGCGAAGCAACGCCAACCAGTGGGCCGGCCGGAGAAGGACCGGGGAAAGGCAGGAGGAACCGTGCTCGATCTCCAGCGTCTGCGCGCCCTGCACGCCGTCTCCGTGCACGGCACCGTCGGGGCGGCCGCCGCCGCGCTCGGCTACACCTCGTCGGCGGTGTCGCAGCAGATCGCCAAGCTGGAACGGGAGACCAGGACCGTCCTCCTCGAACGCGAGGGGCGCGGTGTGCGGCTCACCGACGAGGCACATCAACTGGTCACCGCCGCCCGGGAGTTGCTGGCGATCGTCGAGCGGGCCGAGACCGAGCTGGAGGAGCGGCGCGGGGTGCCGGCCGGGCGGCTGACGGTGGCCGCGTTCCCCTCGGCGGCGCGCGGGCTGATGCCGTCCGTCCTCGCGGACCTCGCGAAGAGGCACCCCGCCCTCGACGCCCGGCTCAGCGAGATCGACCCGCATCTGTCCGTGGACCTGGTCGCCAAGGGCGCCGTCGACCTGGCCGTGGCGCACGACTGGGACATCGCCCCGCTGCCCGCCCCGGCCGGGGTGGAGCAGGCGGTCATCGGGGACGACCTGTGCGACCTGCTCGTGCCGGCGGGGCATCCGTTCGCGGGGCGCGGCGCGGTACGGCGCTCGGAGCTCGGCGGCGAGCGGTGGGTCTGCCGGCCGCCGGGCCGGGTCTGCCGCGAGTGGCTGGTGCGCACCCTGCGCGCCGCCGGCCACGTGCCGGACGTCGTCCACCAGGCCGACGAGAACCCGACCCTGGTCGCCCTGGTCGCCGCCGGTCTCGGCATCGCGCTGATCCCGCGCCTGGGCCGCGGCCCGCTGCCCGAGGGTGTCGTGGAGGTCCCGCTGGACCCCATGCCCGTACGGCGGCTGTACGCGCTGTGGCGCACGGGTGCCGCGCGCCGCCCGGCGATCGCCGAGACGGTCCGCACGCTGCGGGCGCACTGGCCGGCGGTGTCGGTACACGCGCCCCGCTGAGCCGAGGCCTCTTGCCCACCGGCTTCCGGCGGTCCGTGCCCGTCCGGGAACCCGGCCCCGTTCCCGCTCGTCCGACCGGCAGGCCGCCGGACGAGTCTCCGTGGTGCGGTGCCGGCCCTCGCCGCCTGCTGCGACCGCCGGCCACCCCCTCCGCCGTACCGCGGCCGGCGGCACGCCGCCATCGGCGCTCCCCCTCCGACAGCGCCGGTGGCGGCCCCTCGCCGAGGAGTGTGCGCTCCCTTGACTGGCAGAAACTTCCCGGATATTGGTGACTCCTCGGAAGTTTCCTTCAGCGGAACACCTCCGGAAGGAGCGCACGTGCACGACTCCACCCGCCCCTCCAGACGCACCGTCCTCACCGCCACCGCCGGCCTCACCGCCGCCCTCGCGGTCCAGGGCCCCGGCAGTGCCCACGCCGCCTCCCACGACGACAGCAAGCTGCGCGCCCTCATCTCCCGCATGACCTTGGAGGAGAAGGTCGGCCAGCTCTTCGTGATGCGGGTCTACGGCCACTCCGCCACCGCCCCCGACCAGGCCGACATCGACGCCAACCTCAAGGAGATCGGCGTCCGCACGGCCGCCGAGCTGATCGCCAGGTACCGCGTCGGCGGCATCATCTACTTCGCCTGGGCCCACAACACCCGCGACCCCCACCAGATCGCCGGCCTGTCCAACGGCATCCAGAAGGCGTCCCTCGGCCTGCCGCGCGGTCTGCCGGTGCTCATCTCCACCGACCAGGAGCACGGCATCGTCGCCCGCGTCGGCAAACCCGCCACCCTGTTCCCCGGCGCCATGGCCGTCGGCGCGGGCGGCTCGCGGTCCGACGCCCGTGCCCTCGGCCGGATCGCCGGGCGCGAGCTGCGCGCCCTGGGCATCCGCCAGAACTACTCCCCGGTGGCCGACGTGAACGTCAACCCGGCCAACCCGGTCATCGGCGTACGCTCCTTCGGCTCGGAACCGGAGGCCGTGGCCCGGCTGGTGGCCGCCGAGGTCGCCGGGTACCAGCAGTCGGGGGTCGCGGCGACCGCCAAGCACTTCCCCGGGCAC
The DNA here is from genome assembly GCF_003270085.1 of Streptomyces triticisoli. GTDB lineage: Bacteria > Actinomycetota > Actinomycetes > Streptomycetales > Streptomycetaceae > Streptomyces > Streptomyces triticisoli. The sequence goes on from NZ_QFDQ01000024.1 coordinate 27,684, forward strand.
GGCGACACGGTTGACGACAGCCACGCCAAGCTCCCCTACATCCACCACACCCGCGAGCAGTGGGAGCGGCTCGACGCGCCGCCGTTCCGGGCCGCGGTCGCCGCCGGCATCGACTCGGTCATGACGGCCCACATCGTCGTCCCGGCGCTCGACGACTCCGACGACCCGGCCACCCTCTCCCGCCCGATCCTCACCGGCATCCTGCGCGAGGAACTGGGCTACGACGGGGTCGTGGTGACCGACTCGCTCGGCATGGAGGGCGTGCGCACCAAGTACGGCGACGACCGGGTGCCGGTGCTGGCGCTCAGGGCGGGCGTGGACCAGCTCCTCAACCCGCCCTCCCTGGACGTCGCCTGGAACGCGGTGCTGAACGCCGTACGCGGCGGCGAGCTCACCGAGGCCCGGCTCGACGAATCGATCCTGCGCATCCTGCGCCTGAAGACGAAACTCGGCCTGTTCAAGGACCCGTACGTCAGCCAGGACGGCGTCGACCGCACCGTCGGCACCCGCGCGCACCTGGCCGCGGCCGACCGGATCGCCGAACGGACCACCACCCTGCTGGTCAACGAGGGCGGCCTGCTGCCGCTGTCCCGCCGCAGCCATCCCAAGCTCCTCGTCGTCGGCGCCGATCCCGCCTCCCCGTCCGGCACCACGGGCCCGCCGACCGGTGTGCTCGCGGGCGCGCTGACCGAGCTGGGCTTCAGCGCCACCGCCCTGTCCACCGGCACGGCACCGTCCCCCGCGGCCATCGCCCAGGCGGTGGCGGCGGCCCGGGACGCGGACGCGGTGGTCGTCGGCACGTACAACGTCACCGCGAGCAGCAGCCAGAAGACACTCGTCGAGCAGCTCTTGGCGACCGGCAGACCGGTGGTGGCGGTGGCGATCCGCAATCCGTACGACGTGGCCCACCTGCCCGGCGTGCCGGCGTACCTGGCTGCCTGCTCCTGGACCGACGTCGAACTCCGCGCCGCCGCACGGGTGATCGCCGGCCGGGTGCGGCCGCGCGGGAAGCTGCCGGTGCCGGTGCAGCGGGCCGACGATCCGGCGAAGGTCCTGTATCCCATCGGGTACGGCCTGTCGTACCAGCCGGGTTCGCGCATCGGACGTACGGCGCGTACGCCGCACACCCGGCGCACCACCCCCGACTGACCCAAAGCACCCCCGCACGTCTGGCGTGGCCCCGCCGCGGCGGGTCACGCTGGTCGGGGGTGGACCGGGGGATGGCGATGCGCGGGACGTGGTCGGTGGGGGTGGGGTGCGTGCTGTCGGCGCTGCTCGCGGCGCTGCTGACGGGCTGTCGGCAGGCGCCCGGCTCCGCGGAGCCCGGGGCACCGCCCGGCGGTACGCCGGCGCAGTCCTCCGGCTACGGCGCGGTGTTCCTCGGCGTGGGCGAGTGCAGTTCCTTCGGCACGACGAGCTTCACCGAGGTGCCGTGCACCGGCGAACGGGCCGCGGCCCGCGTGATCGCCCGCCACGACGGCGGGCCGGACGACGGGCCGCCGTGCCCGCCGGCCACCGACTTCGTGCTGCACATCGGCGCCCAGCCCGCCGCCGGCGGGGAAGGCCCGATCCCGCGGGGCTACGCCTGCATGCGCAACCTGCAGCCGCCGCACCCGGGCGACCCCGGCGGCGGGGGCGGGCCGCGCACCGTCGTCGGCGACTGCGTCCACGGCGCGGGCCGCGGCGAGGTGCGGGAGACCGCGTGCGACGGCTCGGGGAAGAGGAAGCCGGAGTACCAGGTGGTGCGGGCCGTGCGCGACCGCGCCCAGTGCCCGGCGTCGACCGCCCTGTACGTGCGGCTGGACGGCAGGGACCCGGTGGGCTGCGCCCGGAGGCTGTGAGGGGCCGTGAATCCGGGCGCAGCCGCCGTACTCAGCGTGCCGATGCACACCGTGAGCGCGAGCAGCCGTCTGAGCGCCTTGTGCATACGCTCTCCCCTTCGGGCAGATGTTCGCCGGAAGCTGTCGGAGCAACTCGGGCGCACACCAGGGGAGTAAGGGAAAGCCTCACACGCTGTCAGGGATTCGTCATGCGTTCAGCACAGGATCCAGCCGCTGCTCACCGACTGCGACCCCACCGATCCGGCGACGCGTACGCAGCGGCGGCCGGCGTGCACGGTGACCGGGCCGGCGTGCCGGGTGTAGCGGCCCTTGTCGGTGACCGGGCGGTTGCCGCGGGCCTGCACGGTGACCGACATCTTCCGCTTGGGGCCCGGGTTCTTGGCGAGGGTGAGGGCGCAGACGTAGCCGTCGCGTTTGTAGATCTGGACGGAACCGGTGGCGAACGGGAGCGTCTTGACCTGGCGGCCGGAGCAGGTGGACGCGGCCGCCTGCGCGGTGCCGGGCGCGGCGAGCGCCAGCAGTCCGGCCACGGTCAGTACGGCGACGCCGAGCGCCGACCGCCGACGTATCGCACCACTGCCCACGTCCGTCCCCCCTCACGACAGTTACTCAAGCGTACAGATGTACGGACGCGGTCCATACGCCGGATGGTTGCGCTCCGCTGATCGCATCCCGCGCTCAACGGGACGCGCCGACCGGTTCCTCCGGCTCGGGCGCGCCGACGAAGGTCCGCCACAGCTCGGCGTACCGCCCGCCGCGGGCCAGGAGTTCGTCGTGCGTGCCGTCCTCGGCGATCCGGCCGTGGTCCATCACCACCACCCGGTCCGCGCGGGCGGCCGTGGTCAGCCGGTGGGCGACCACCAGCGTCGTACGGCGGCCCGCGAGCCGGTCGGCGGCCTGGTTGACCTGGGCCTCGGTGGCCAGGTCGAGTGCGGCGGTCGCCTCGTCGAGCAGCAGCACGTCGGGGTCGACGAGTTCGGCGCGGGCCAGTGCGATGAGCTGGCGCTGACCGGCCGACAGGTTGCGTCCGCGCTCGGCGACCTCGTGCAGATAGCCGCCCTCCAGCAGGGCGATCATCTCGTGCGCGCCGACGGCCCGCGCGGCGGCCTCGACCTCGGCGTCGGTGGCGTCGGGGCGGCCGTAGGCGATGGCGTCGCGGACGGTGCCCGGGAAGAGGTACGCCTCCTGCGGGACGACCCCGAGCCGGTGCCGGTACGCCGTGAGGTCCAGCTCCCTCAGGTCCGTGCCGTCCACCGTCACCCGCCCACCGGTCGGATCGTAGAACCGGGCCACCAGCTTCACCAGGGTCGACTTGCCCGCGCCGGTCTCGCCGACGAACGCGACGGTCTGCCCGGCGGGGACGCGCAGGTCGATGCCGCTCAGCGCCTCCTCCTCGCCGCCGTACGCGAAGTGCACGTCCTCGAAGACGATCTCACCGCGCAGGGCGGGCACGTCGAGGGGCTCGGCGGCGGACTTCGTGGACGCCGGCTCCCGCAGCAGCTCCTGGATGCGGCCGAGGGAGACACTCGCCTGCTGGTAGCCGTCGAAGACCTGGGAGAGCTGCTGGACGGGCGCGAAGAACAGGTCGATGTAGAGCAGGTACGCCACCAGGGCGCCCGTGGTCAGCGTCGCCGCCTCCACCCGGCCCGCCCCCGCGATCAGCACCGAGGCCGCCGCGACCGAGGACAGGAACTGCACGAACGGGAAGTAGACCGAGATCAGCCACTGCCCCCGGATGCGGGCCCTGCGGTAGCCGTCGCTGCGTTCGGCGAACCGCCGCCCGCCGTCCCGCTCGCGCCGGAACGCCTGCACGATCCGCAGCCCCGCCACCGACTCCTGCAGGTCGGCGTTGACCACCGACACCCGCTCACGGGCCAGCTCGTACGCCTTCACGCTCGCCCGGCGGAAGAAGAAGGTGGCGACGATCAGCGGCGGCAGCGTCGCGAAGACGACCAGCGCCAGCTGTACGTCGATCACCAGCAGGACGACCATGATGCCGAAGAAGGTGACCACCGAGACGAACGCCGTGACCAGGCCGGTCTGCAGGAACGTCGACAACGCGTCCACGTCCGTCGTCATCCGGGTCATGATCCGCCCGGTCAGCTCGCGCTCGTAGTAGTCCAGGCCGAGCCGCTGGAGCTGGGAGAAGATCTTCAGGCGCAGCGAGTACAGCACGCGCTCGCCGGTGCGTCCGGTCATCCGGGTCTCGCCGATCTGCGCCGCCCACTGCAGCAGGACGGCGAGCAGGGCGAGCAGGGAGGCCGCCCAGACCGCGCCGAGGGCCATCCGGGTGACGCCCTGGTCGATGCCGTGCCGGATCAGGACGGGCAGCAGCAGGCCCATGCCGGCGTCCACGGCGACCAGGCCGAGGCTGATCAGGAGGGGCAGGCCGAAACCGCGTAGGAGACGGCGCAGGCCGTAGGACTCCTCCGGGCGGACCGCCTGCCGCTCGTCGATGTCGGGGGTGTCGGTCGCGGGCGGCAGGGCTTCCACCTGGGCGAGGAGCTCGGGGGTGGCCGGGCTGCCCGACAGGGCGGTGTCCTTCGGCTCCCGGTCGCCGGTCCACAGCCGTGGGGTCACCCCGCGCTCGGCGTCGAACTCGGCGTCCAGCTCGTCCCGTACGGACGTGTCCTCCCGTGGGGCCACGGGCTGCGCGTGGCCCGGGGAGACGCCGCCGAGTTCGTCGGGGTCGGTGAGCAGGCGCCGGTAGAGGGCGCAGCGCTCCTGGAGCTCGTCGTGGGTGCCGATGTCGGCGAGGCGGCCGTGGTCGAGGACGGCGATGCGGTCGGCGAGGTTCAGGGTGGAGCGGCGGTGGGCGATCAGGAGGGTCGTACGGCCCTCCATGACCTGCGCCAGGGCCTCGTGGATCTCGTGCTCGACGCGGGCGTCCACGGCGGAGGTGGCGTCGTCCAGCACGAGCAGGCGCGGGTCGGCGAGGATCGCGCGGGCGAGCGCGATGCGCTGGCGCTGGCCTCCGGAGAGCGTCAGACCGTGCTCGCCGACCGTGGTGTCGTACCCCTCGGGCAGCTCGGCGATGAAACGGTCGGCCTGGGCGGCGCGGGCGGCCGTCTCGATCTGCTCCTGGGTGGCGTCGGGACGGCCGTAGGCGATGTTGCCCCGGACGGTGTCGGAGAACAGGAAGGAGTCCTCGGGCACCAGCCCGATCGCGGCCCTGAGCGAGTCCAGGGTCAGCTCGCGCACATCGTGGCCGCCGACCAGGACGGCGCCGTGGGTGACGTCGTAGAAGCGCGACAGCAGCAGGGAGACCGTGGACTTCCCGGAGCCGGAGGAGCCGACGACGGCCAGCGTCTCACCGGGGCGGATCTCGAAGGACAGGCCCTCCAGGACGGGCCGGTCGTCCGCGTACCCGAACGACACGTCGTCGAACTCGACGGTGGCGGGAGCGTCGGCGGGCAGCTCCCGGGTGCCGTCGGTCAGCGTGGGCTCGGTGTCGATCAGCTCCAGGACGCGCTCGGTGCCCGCCCGGGCCTGCTGCCCGACCGTGAGCACCATGGCGAGCATCCGGACCGGGCCGACCAGCTGGGCGAGGTAGGTGGAGAAGGCGACGAACGTACCGAGCGTGATGTGCCCGCGCACCGCCAGCCAGCCGCCGAGGGCCAGCATCGCGACCTGGCCGAGCGCCGGCACCGCCTGCAGGGCCGGGGTGAACTTCGAGTTCAGCCGGATCGTGCGCAGCCGCCCGGCGAACAGCCGCCGGCCGACCTCCCGCAGCTTGGCGGTCTCCTGCTCCTCCTGCCCGAAGCCCTTCACCACGCGCACGCCGCTCACCGCGCCGTCGACCACTCCCGCCACGGCCGCGGCCTGGGCCTGCGCGTACCAGGTGGCGGGGTGCAGCTTCGCCCGGCTGCGTCTGGCGATCCAGGCGAGGGCCGGGGCGACGGCGAGGGCCACCAGGGTCAGCGGCAGCGACAACCAGGCCATGACCACCAGGGAGATCAGGAAGAGCAGGACGTTGCCGATGGTCATCGGCAGCATGAAGAGCAGGCTCTGGATCAGCTGCAGGTCGCTGGTGGCGCGGCCGACCACCTGGCCGGTGGACAACTCGTCCTGACGGCGGCCGTCGAGCCGGGTGATCGTCCCGTACATCTCCGTCCGCAGGTCGTGCTGGACGTCGAGGGCGAGCCGGCCGCCGTAGTAGCGGCGGATGTAGGTGAGGACGTAGACGACGAGCGCGGCACCGATCAGGGCGCCGGCCCAGGGGGCCATGCGGCGGCTGTGGTCGCCGATCACGTCGTCGATGATCACCTTGGTGATCAGCGGGACGACGGCCATGACCGCCATACCGGCCAGGGACGCTCCGAGGGCGAGTACGACGTCCTTCGGATACCGCCAGGCGTACGAGGCCAGCCTTCGCGCCCACCCTCGTGTTTCCGCCGGCTGCGCTGCCACGTCGGTGCCTCCCTGACGACCAGATCTTCCGCAAGGCACCAACACGGACGGGAGCGGATTTCATCCCGCCGCGACGATTCGCTCCACCGGAGTCAGCCGTTCGGCGGGACCGCCACAAAGGCCTCCTTGGGTGTGGTGGTAGGCGTGTAACGCGCTGTGTTCGCCGTCGTGGGGACCAGGTCCTTGTGGATGGCCCTGGCGATGTTCTGGATGGTGGCGACGCCGTGGTTCATGGTGCTGTTGTCCTGCGTGAGTACCGTGATCATGTAGTCGCGGCCGGCGCCCCTGAAGGCGCCGATGCTGTGCACACGCCAGCCATGGGTGGAGCGCTGCAACCAGCCGTTCTTGACATGTACGGCCACGGAGGACGGTGCCCCGGCGGGCGTGCCCCAGCGCTGGGAGGAGACGACCTGGCCCATGAGCTTGAGGATGTAGGCGCGGGAGTTGTCGCTCAGCACGGAGTTCTTCGCCGTGATCAGTGCGAGCAGCTTCTGTTCGTCGCGCACGGTGATCCGGGTCAGGCCCCAGTAGCCGTTCGCGCCCGGCTTGGTCCGGGTCATGCCGGCCGCGGTCAGGAAGCCCTTGATCTTCGTCATGCCCAGCTGCTTCCACAGGCTGGAGGTCGCGCTGTTGTCCGACTTGGTGATCATCGCCTTGGCGAGGGTGGACTCGCGGGCGGTGAGGTAACGGTTGTGCTTCTTGGCGTCCCACAGCAGGGTGGCGAGGACGGTGACCTTGACCACGCTGGCGGAGTCGTAGGCCGTCGACCCCCTGAGCGTGCAGGTCGTCTTCGTGCCGCGGTCGAGCAGACCGATCGCGACGGTTCCCTTGCGGCCCTTCATGGCCGCGGTGATGTCCTTCTGCAACTCGGCGGCCAGTCCCGCCTTGCCGGATGTGCAGCTGACCGTCGGAGCGGCGGCCGCGGCGGGCGTCGCGGCGGCCACGCAGGGAATCAGCATCCCGGCTCCGACACCTGCCGCAAGCACTCTGACGCGTCCGGATATCCCGTGAGTCATGCCCAGTTGACGCGCGGGCTCGGGGGAATGGTTGTGCGAGTGGGCCGTGATTTAACCAGTCGTTACCCAACGTCCTCAGGCTTTTGAGAACCGTCCGGGTCGTCGTGCGTAGACGCGAGGAGGCGGACACCACGGCTTTCGGCGATTCGGAGTACATCGGTCAGTGCATCGCGCATGCCCGCGAGTAGGTACCGGAGCTGGGCGGAGGTCGCCTGGTTGTCGGCCAGCATGTCGGCCGCGTGCCCGAGGAGGTCACCGGCCATCCCGAGTTGCACGCTCTCGATGGTGTCGGCCATCCGGGAGAGGCGGCCGGTTCCATCCGTGATGAGGTAACAGGACTTGCCCTCCACACCCGTCCACGGCAGCAGGCGTGGGACCTCGATGCTGTCCCTCACGCCGTCACCTCCACTCCGTGAATGACGCGCGGCCCTACGTCGACCCCGTGTACGGCAAGCCACAGCGTGCGGCGCCGGGCCCGTTGCCGACGGGCCTCCTCACGACGTTCATGGGCCACGAGGTATGGGCGGACCAGAGCGTTCTCCTCACCTCGGAGCGGGAAGGCGCCGGACTGCCGGGAGGTCGGCGCTTCGGCGCAGGGGGTGAGCGGCCGGCGGCCGGACGGCGGGGCGGTGCGGCGACGCCGTCCGCGACCGGGCAGCAGGAGCCGTAGCAGCGGCTCGAAGAGACGGACGATGTGGTCACTCATGTCGTCGACTCCATGGGTTCGTTGATGACCAAGCCCCGGACCGGTCACGTGGGCGCGGGGTCTCGCTTTGTGTAGCGATGCACTCACAGCGTGAGACGGGTCGGGCTAGGCTCGCCAGAGAGGAGCTGGTGACAGAGCTTTTGTCACAAAGGAGCTGACGGTTTGGGCAACAAGTACGGCGACTGGCTCAAGGCACAGCGCGAGGCAGCGGGCCTTACACAGCAGCAGCTCGCCGACATGGCGATCCTGACGCGCTCGTACATCGCGCATATCGAGGGAGGCCGACGGATCCCGTCCAAGCAGGACGCACGTCGGCTCGACACGGCTCTGAACACGGGAGACGTGCTGAGCAGTTTCCTGCCGGAGCAGGACATCGCGGTCGCCGACTACTTCGAGGCGGCGCGGCTCCTTGAGCAACAGGCGGTGGTGATCCGTGAGTTCGCCCTGTCGTTCGTCCCAGGCATTCTCCAGACCAAAAGGTACGCGCGTGCGGTTCTGAGCACGGCGTTTCCTCCGGTGAGTGACGAAGAACGTGACAGACGTCTTGTCACACGCCTTGAGCGCGCGAAGATCCTCGGCGATCCGTTGACGCCGGTGGTGTGGGCGCTGCTGGACGAGGCGGTATTACGTCGCCAGATCGGCGGGCCGGATGTCATGGCGGAGCAGATCCACCATCTCGCATGCCTCGCTGAGGTCGGCCGGATCCAGGTGTACGTCATGCCGTTCGCGTTGGGTGTCCACCCGCTCCTGAGCAACATGCTCACGCTGATGTGGTTCGAGGACCAGCCGCCCATGGCCTACGGCGAGGGCCTGCACATGGGCAAGATTCACGATGCTCCGTCCGTGGTCCAGGAGTTGCAGCATCGCTACGATTTCGCGCTGGGCAATGCACTGCCGCTCAAGGAGTCATTGACTCTGCTCAAGGCGACAGCAAGGGACTATGAACGCCATGACTGACCGATTCACTCCGAACGCGGCCGCATTGCAGGGCTGGCGGAAGTCATCACACAGCAACGACCAGGGCGGCAGCTGCCTGGAGATCCTCGGCGGCCACGTTTCCGGGGTTCCCGTGCGGGACTCCAAGGTTCCGCAGGGTCCGGTACTGGTCTTCTCGTCCGCCGGCTGGTCGTCGTTCATCGCCGCCGTCAAGGAGGTGCCCCCCTCCACCTGAAACGGTGAGCATCCGAGCCACCACTGTCCTCCTGTCGCTCATTTGAGTGCATGGATGACATTCACCCACCAGATGCTCACGCTTTTTCGCAGAGTGGGTGGGATGAGCCAGGGATTCGCGTACGGTCACAATCCGCACAGCACAGGACATGTCATCTCCACGGTGCGCACGCTGATGCGCACCGACGGCTTGGCCGTACCCCTGGCCACCATCGCCCGGCACTGCGGAACGTCACGTAACTTCCTCTATGCCAACTGGAAGACCGCCTCCGCCCTGCACCTGCTCGCGCTGAAGGCAGAACTCGCGCACGCCTTCGACACGTCGGACTACACCTGCCCCAGCGACGGCACCGTCCAGGGGCTCACCGGGCACCTGACGCAGGTGGTGCGCGTCATCCGCCGTCACCCCACGACCGCTGCCGTCGCCCGGTCCTCCCCCAGGGCGTTCTCGGCGGCGTACACGGCGACCGAGAGCCCGCTGCTCCAGGTCGCGATGGAACGCATCAGTGATCTGCTCCACCCCCTCTGCCCGCGCGGCGGGATCTGGGGCGACTCGGCACTGGCCTCCATGCCCTGGAAGATCCTGTGGATCGCCCGCCCCGCCGCCCTCTGCCCCGAAGCCGTCGGCGACCAGGACCGGGAGGACGCACTGGACGGCGCCTTCATCCAACTGCTGCGTGACCTGCTCGCCCCCTGGGCCCTCACCCGGTGACAGAACCACACGGCTGCTCACTCCGGGGAGCCGACACCGGAGAAGGAGCGGACGCTGGGGATCGTGCGCTGCAGCTCAGGTCGTTGTGCTGCCGGCCCCGTCGGAGCTCTGCTGACGGGCGCGCGCTCGTCCCGGGCCGGGCCGGGCCGTCCTCACAGCGTCCCCGCCCGCGCCACCCATCTCGACCAGCTCGTCCAGCGCCCTGAGCCTTCGGCGACGCTTGGCAACCTCCAGCAGGGCCGCGTTGACCGTGTCCTTCTTGGTCTTGGTGCCCAGTATCTCGGCGGCCTCGCTCAGGGCTTCGTCGTCGACTTCCACATAAGGATCGGACACGACATATCCTCCTTATGGGCGCTCCATATGAAGGATGGATCTGTGCCGTCCAGCAGGCACTGCCCGGCGTCAGGCATCACCCAGATGAGTGGGGGCGAACATGCGTAGCACCGCCGGGAGGACGACCACCGAGGGGCCTGGTTCGGTCAGGGCCCTCGACAGGTCCCTTTCGAGGGTCTCGGGGGTCGTGCGTACGCCCGGGACGCCGAAGGACTCGGCCAGGGCCACGTAGTCGGGGCGGGTGAGTTCCGTCGCCGTGGCCTGGCCGAAGGCGTCCGTCATGTACTCGCGGAGGATGCCGTAGCCGCCGTCGTCGACGATCAGCCAGGTGACGTTCAGGTCGTACTGGCGGGCCGTGGCCAGTACGGCGACGGAGTACAGGGCACCGCCGTCGCCGGAGACCGCGAGGACCGGGCGGGTGGGGTCCGCGACCGCCGCGCCGAGCGCTGCCGGGAAGCCGTAGCCGAGGCCGCCGGCGCCCTGGGCCGAGTGCATGGTGTTGGGGGACTTGGCGTCGAAGGCCGACCAGGCCCAGTACGCCAGGATCGTCATGTCCCAGAAGGACGGGGAATCGGCGGGCAGGGCGCGGCGGACGGAGGCCAGGACGGGAGCGGAGGCCGCCGCCTCCTGGAGGGCGGCCAGGGAGGTGAGGGCTCCCGGGCCGGTCGACAGGAACAGCGGCGCGGCCTCGCCCGTGATCCGGCCGTAGGCGTCCGCCGCGAAGCCCGCGTTGTTCTCGACCCGCAGGCCCACGTGTGTGAGGTCCGAGCGGCGCAGCGCGTCGAACAGGCCGAGGGCGTGCTGGCCCGGGCAGGCCGAAGACGGTCGTCGCGCCGAGCCCGGCGAGCGTCTCCACGACCAGGTCCCCGCCGTTGCGGCCAGTCATCACGTGGCGCGAAGCGCCTCTCCACGAGGGGTGGTGGCCGGGCGGCGGGAGGGAGGGTTGATCGCTGCCTCCGTCTGGGCGGGGGTGGGGCGGAGCACCAGGTCGTGGTCGTGGGTCACTGCGCTTCCGGGTCCTTCCGGGCCGCCGCGATCTGGCGGGACATGATGGTGGTCAGTTCGTACGCCGTGTGGGAGGCGGCGATCGAGGTGATCTCGGCGTGGTCGTACGCCGGTGCCACCTCGACGATGTCCGCCGACACCAGGTGGCAGCCGGCCAGTCCGCGCAGGATCTCCAGCAGCTCGCGGGAGGTCATGCCGCCCGCCTCGGGGGTGCCGGTGCCGGGTGCGTGGGCCGGGTCGAGGCAGTCGATGTCGATGGAGATGTACAGCGGGCGGTCGCCGATGCGCTGGCGCAGCTGGTCGGCCACCTCGTCGGCGCCGCGGCGGTAGACGTCCGCGGAGGTGACGATGCCGAAGCCCATCTTCTCGTCGTCGGTGAGGTCCTGCTTGCCGTACAGCGGGCCGCGGATGCCGACGTGGGAGAGGGCGGAGGTGTCGAGGATGCCCTCCTCGACGGCGCGGCGGAACGGGGTGCCGTGGGTGTACTCGGCGCCGAAGTAGGTGTCCCAGGTGTCGAGGTGGGCGTCGAAGTGCAGCAGGGCGACCGGGCCGTGCTTCTTGGCGACGGAGCGCAGCAGCGGCAGGGCGATGGTGTGGTCGCCGCCGAGGGTCATCAACCGGGCGCCGGTGCCGAGCAGTTCGTCGGCGGCGGCCTCGATGGTCTCCACGGCCTCGTTGATGTTGAACGGGTTGACGGCGATGTCGCCGCCGTCGGCGACCTGGGCGAGGGCGAAGGGGGAGGCGTCCTGTGCCGGGTTGTAGGGGCGCAGCAGCCGGGACGCCTCGCGAATGGCGTTGCCACCGAAGCGGGCGCCCGGCCGGTACGAGACACCGGAGTCGAACGGCACGCCCACGACGGCGACGTCGGTGGTGCCGACCTCGTCGAGACGGGGCAGCCGGGCGAAGGTCGCGGGACCGGCGTACCGCGGGACGCGGGAGGAGTCGACGGGACCGCGGGGTGTCTCGTTGCTGCTCATGGCGGTTTGCCTTCTTTCCTGCGCTTCATCGCGCATGTGCTGCTTTTCGATCGACTCTACTGGCGGACCGGGCGGGGCTCGGACGGAAGTTCGAGGGGCGGGGACGACGGCAGGGGCTCGCGGGACGTCCGCCCATGACGTGGCTGCCGGCCCAAGTCGACACTAGGTGGCCGAAAAGCGACTGCGAAGTGTACGTTTCATCCATTCGAGCGATGCCGCATGGAGGGAACGCACATCGTGCCGGACGCGCCAGTCCCTTCCGCCCCAGCCGTCCCCTCTGCCCCAGCGGTCCCATCGACCCCGCCGATTCCCCCGCCGACCCCGCCGATTCCCCTGTCGGCCCTGCTGGCCCGGGAGGACCTCGCCCTGCGCCGGATCGCGGGGCCGGCCGGCCGGGACACGGTGATCCACTGGGCGCACGCCTCGGAGATGACCGACCCGTACCCGTATCTGCTGGGCGGTGAGCTGCTGCTCACGGCCGGCGTCCACGTCGAGCCGGGCGCGGGCACCGGTCCGTACTTCGACGGCTACGTCTCCCGGATCGTGGCGGCGGGCGGCGCGGCCCTCGGTTTCGGGCTGGCTCCGGTGCACGACACGGTGCCGCCCGCCCTGGTGGCGGCCTGCGACGCCCACGGGCTCCCGCTGCTGGAGGTCCCCCCGCAGACCACGTTCTCCGGCGTCGCCCGCGCCGTCTGGCAGCTGATGGCCCAGGCCCGCCTCGCCGAACTCCGCCGCGTCACCGAGGCCCAGCAGAGCCTGGCCGCCGCCGCCTCCCGCCCGGACCCCGTCCCCGCCGTCCTCCGCCGCCTGGCCCACCACCTCACGGGCTGGGCAGTCCTCTACGGCCCCGACGGCACGGAAATCGCCTCGGCGGGACGGGAACCGCGCGACGAGGTCCGGGAGGCCCTCGCGGAGCTGGCCGACGTGGTGCGCCCGGCCCCGGCGGGCACAAGCCGGCCGTCCGCCCCGACGGAGACCGCACGGCCGACGGGAGCTCCCCGCCCGCCGACGAGCCCGCCGCCCACCCCACAGCCGGGCACCTCGGCCCGCCCGGCCGCCACACCCGCGACCCCCACCCACCCGGCTTCCGCCCCCGCGACCACCAACCGGCCCGCCAACACCTCGGGTGCCCCCGGCCGGCCCACCCCCACCGCGAACACCCCGAGCCAAACA
>NZ_QFDQ01000236.1 GCF_003270085.1 Streptomyces triticisoli
CACATGTACACCGGCAACGGCAGAACACTCACCGTAAAACACTCACCCACCTACGGAGCCGGCCATGACTGAGCCGCGACAGGGAGGAGCAGACGATGGGCAGGATCAGAGTCGGCAGGCCCGATGTGAAGCACGACACCCCCGGGCACGTCACCGGGCTGCACCAGGGCAACTTCGGCCCGTACCAGCGGCAGCCGGGCCACCACAAGGACGGCACCTCCGACGCCCGGCGGTCCACGGGCATCCACTGGAAGAAGCACAACGCGATCATGAAGATCATGCCGAACATCTCGCCCGGGTGACCGGCCTCGCCGGAGTCAGGACGGGACAACAGGCCAGGGCAGGAGGGACAGATGATGCAGAGACAGGCGAGGCGGACGAGGCGAAGGCCGATGAGGCAGGCGAAACGGATGAAAGGGGGCGCCGGCACGGGGATGACGGGCAAGCAGGTGGTGGCGGCGGAGCTCGCCGTCGTGGGCGGGCTGGTGCTCGCCCTGCTGATCAAGGAAATGCCCGGGCTCGTGCGCGAGATCCGCATCTGGCGGATGGTCGGTTTCCGCGCCGGCTCCCGTCACCCGCGCTGAACGCGCGCCGTACGACCGTGCAGCCGCCTCGACGCCACCCGCCGACACGGTCCCGCGTCAGCCGACACGGTCCCGCGTCAGCGGTTCACGGAGCGCATTCCGGCCTCGTCGTAGCGCTCCCCGGCGGGCTCGGGTAGTTCGGCGTCGATGCGTGCCAGGTCGTCCTCGGTCAGTACCACGTCGACGGCCGCGGCGTTCTGCTCCAGGTAGGTACGGCGCTTGGTGCCGGGAATCGGCACCAGGCCGTCGCCCTGGGCCAGTACCCAGGCGATCGCCAGCTGCGCCGGAGTCACGTCCTTCTCCTGGGCGATCTCCCTCACCTTGGCCGCGAGCCGGAGGTTCGCCTCCAGATTGTCGCCGGTGAAGCGGGGTCCACCGCGCCGGAAGTCCCCTTCGTCGAGCTCGTCGGGGGAGGCGAACCGGCCCGCGAGGAAGCCGCGGCCCAGCGGCGAGTAGGGAACGAACCCGATGCCGAGCTCCCGGCACACGGGCAGAACTCCCTCCTCCGCGTCACGCGTCCACAGCGAGTACTCGGTCTGCACCGCGGTGATCGGGTGGACGGCGTGCGCGCGGCGGATGGTCTCCGGCGCCGCCTCGCTCAGGCCGAGGTGGCGCACCTTGCCCTCCGCGACCAGCTCGGCCATGGCGCCGACGGTCTCCTCGATCGGCACGTCGGGGTCGACGCGGTGCTGGTAGTACAGGTCGATGCGGTCGGTCCCCAGCCGCTCGAGCGAGCCGTGGACGGAGCCTCGTACGTGATCGGCCGAGCCGTCCTGCGGGCCGATCGTGCTCATGTCGCCGGGTACGGCGTGGTCCATCCGGTAGTTGAACTTCGTGGCGATCACGTACTCGTCGCGATGTCCCCTGATGGCCCGGCCGACCAGTGACTCGTTCGTGAGCGGCCCGTAGAGCTGGGCGGTGTCGAGGAAGTCGACGCCCAGCTCCAGGGCGCGCCGGATGGTCCTGATGCCCTCGTCCTCGTCGGTGGTCCCGTAGAAGGCGGACATCCCCATGCAGCCGAGGCCGATGGCCGACACGCGGAGGTCCCGCAGCCTGCGCTGCTTCATGTGTCCCAGCCTTTCCTCGTGACAGGTGGTCGAGGCCGGGGACGCGGGTCGCTCACCAGTAGTGGCGGCGGCCGGCCACCGCGTGGCCCAGGGTCCCCAGGAGCCAGAGGATCGCGCCGATCACGGCGAGAACGATGCCGATGGTCCACAGGACCGAAATGCCGGTGACGAAGCCGACGACGAGCAGGATGACGCCAAGGACGATCATGACCGCCTCCCGTGGCGGATAGTGCCTCACTCACCGTGTACCCCGTTATCGCGCGATATCGCCCCGGGCCGGGAAGGGGACCATGGGGGAGAGGCACGATCCGCCCGAAGGCGTGCCCGTTCCCCCGGCTGAGCGAAAGGTGATGAGCATGCCTGTGTGTGCCACGCGCGACGGGGTCGAGATCTTCTACAAGGACTGGGGCCGGGGACGTCCGGTGGTCTTCGTCCACGGCTGGCCCCTGAACGGGGACGCCTGGCAGGACCAGCTCAAGGCGGTCGCCGACGCCGGATACCGGGGCATCGCCCATGACCGCCGCGGTCACGGCCGCTCCACCCCGGTCTACGACGGCTACGACTTCGACACGTTCGCCGACGACCTCGACGACCTGCTGACCCACCTCGGTCTGCGGGACGTCACGCTGGTGGCGCACTCCATGGGCGGCGGCGAACTCGCACGGTACATCGGCCGCCACGGCACCGGACGCGTGCGCTCGGCCGTTCTGCTCTCCGCCATCACTCCGCTGATGCTGCAGGGTCCCGACAACCCCGAGGGCGTCCCGCAGTCCGTCTTCGACGACATCAGGGCCGGCATCCTCAAGGAGCGCTCGCAGTTCTGGAAGGACACCGCCGAGGGCTTCTTCTCCGCCGACCGCCCGGGGAACAGGGTCACCCAGGGCAACAAGGACGCGTTCTGGCACATGGGCATGGCGCAGACCATCGAGGGCGCCGTCGCCTGTGTCGACGCCTTCGGCACCACGCCCTTCCACGAGGACCTGAAGAAGTTCGACATCCCCACCCTGGTCGTGCACGGCGACGACGACCGGATCGTGCCCCTCGACGCCACCGGCCGCAAAGCCGCACGGATCGTCTCCGGCGCCGAGTTGAAGGTGTACGAGGGCGGCAGCCACGGCCTCGCCATGGTGGACGGCGACAAGCAGCGCTTCAACCAGGACCTGCTGGACTTCCTCTCCCGCTGACCCCGCCGGCCGGCCCGCCCGCTCAGCGGGGCCAGGTGGGCAGCAGGGTCCGGCGGTGCGAGGCGTTGATGACGGCGGCCGCCGAGGCGTACCAGGCGACCAGGCCCGTGGCGATGCCGAACCAGCCGCCGATCCGTGTGATGACGTGCGGTCCCGGGCCGCCCTGGAACTCTCCGACGGCCAGGAGGATGTAGGTGACGGTCAGCAGCAGGAGCACCGCGAAGACGGCGAGACTGGTGCGCAGCGCGGCCACCGCCATGTAGGCGGTGAAGATGCCCCAGGCGAGCAGGAACAGGCCCAGGCCGTTGTGCGTGTCGACGGTGGCCACGCGCGGCACCAGCCACCAGTACGTCAACCAGAACGCGCCGTAGGAGACGAACGCGGTCGCGCCGAAGGTGTCGCCGCGACGGTACTCGAACAGGCCCGCGATGAACTGGGCGAGTCCGCCGTAGAACGCCGCGAGCCCCAGCACCGGGAGGATCGCGGCGGGTTCCTCGATCAGGCCGGCGTTGAGGATGGACAGCAGGACCGTGGTCATCGCGAATCCCGCCAGCCCCAGCGGGGCCGGGTCCGCGAAGCCCGCCGCCCGGGGGTCGGCCGGGCGGGCCTCCTCGCGAACGGACTTGCTCATGTCGTCAGTCATGACCGGAATCCCTTCGCCCTGAGGCCGGCAGGACCAGCCGGAGCCCGACGAGCGTTGCGTGTATTCATCACGTGGGTACCCATTTGTCCTGCTCCCAGTCGTCCGGCCCGCGGCACCCGCAGGTGATCAGACGCTGGAACCGCGTACCGCGCACGCGGCGCGCGGTGCGCGGTCCGGCGACGGGGGAGCGGCGAGGACGCCGTCCAAGGCGGCATCCAGCCGGCGGCGCAGGGCCGTCGAGTCCGGGGCGAGCGCGCTGATCAGGAGGCCGGGCCCGGGCAGCGCCATGACCGCGCTGTCCGCACCGCCGCCGCCGCCGTCGTCGTCGGTGCGGGCGTGCGGGTCGGCGGCGGGGTCGACGAGCAGCACGGACCCGACGGCGTGCCGGCCGCCGGTGACCGCCGGGCCGTCCCAGCCGGGCGCGTCCGGCCCTGCGGCGAGTTCCTGGTCGTACAGCGGACGGTCCTCGACCTCCACCCGCAACCGCTGGCGCAGCGCGCCGGGTTGTTCGCCGTACCGGCCGAAGAGCACCTCCTCGCGCAGCAGCAGCCGTGCACCGGCGGCCAGCGCGACGTGGACGGCGGTCCGGTGGCGGCAGCCGTGCGCGGCGATCACCGGCTGGGGCAGCCAGGCCAGGGTCCCGCCGGCCTCGACCCGGATGCCGACGTCGAAGCGGGACTCCTCGCCGTGCGGGCCGGGCAGCAGCACGGTGGGGGAGACCTCACCCAGGACGAGCGTGCTGCCGGCGCCGACCCGCACCTCAAGGCCCAGCCGGTCGCCGCCGACCGGACCCGCGCCGCCGGCCGCGAGGTGGACACCCAGGGCGGCGGCGTCGCGTTCCGCCCAGGCGGTGACCGTGCGGCGTTCGCCGAGCAGGGTCCGCCGCAGCATCAGGGGCCAGTGGGAGCGCAGCAGTTGGAGGCGGGTGCGCGGCCGTGCGCCGGGCCGCGCATCGTGTGCGGTGGCCAGCCGGGCCTGTGCCTGGTGCACGGCGGACCTCACCCGCCGGCCGGGGCCAGCAGGGAACGCACCCACGCGGTGACCTCCCGCGCCGCGGGGTCCTCGACCAGGGACAGGAAGCACACCGGGCGGTCACCGCGCTGGGCCTTGGCGTCGCGGGCCATCACCGCCAGGTCGGCGCCCACCCGGTCGGCCAGGTCGGTCTTGTTGACGACCAGCAGGTCGGCGGAGGTGACGCCCGGGCCGCCCTTGCGGGGCACCTTGTCGCCGCCCGCGACGTCGATGACGAAGATCTGGTGGTGGATCAGCCCCCTGCTGAAAGTGGCCGTGAGGTTGTCCCCGCCGCTTTCGACGAGGACCAGGTCCAGGGGCGGCAGGCTCCGTTCGAGGTCCTCGACGGCCTCCAGGTTGGCGGAGATGTCGTCGCGGATGGCGGTGTGCGGGCAGCAGCCGGTCTCGACCGCACGGACCCGCTCGGCGGGCAGGACGCCGTTGCGGAGCAGGAAGTCGGCGTCCTCGGTGGTGTAGATGTCGTTGGTCACCACGGCCACCTGCAGCTCACCGGCGAGCGAGCGGCACAGGGCGGCCACGAGTGCGGTCTTGCCCGATCCCACCGGGCCGCCGAGCCCGATCCGCAGCGGACGTCCGGGCTCGCGGGGCAGCCCGCCGGACGCCTCCACGAGCGGGTGGGGGTGCGGGTGCGGGTGGTCGGGGTGAGGGGTTTCAGGAAGCAAAGAGACGCACCTCCCAGTCGGCGTGGGCTTGGGCGGAGACGTCGAGCAGCGGCGCCCCGGGCGCCGGCAGCCGCGCGGGCGGGGCGGCGGCGTGGGCGGCCG
>NZ_QFDQ01000237.1 GCF_003270085.1 Streptomyces triticisoli
GGTGGGGGTGGTGCGGGGCGGGAGTGGAGGGCGGTCGCCGGGGGTGGAGTGGCGGGGGAGGCCGCCGGTCGGGGTGCGTGGTGGGGAGCCGCCGGGGCGGCGGGTGTCGTGGCGGCCCGGCGGGCGGGTGCCCGGGCGGCGCTGGGCCCTGGTCATGACCTTGTTCATGGATCCCCGTTCGATGTGGTCGTCCGGTGCGTACTGGGCAGTAACTTCCTGCTGGGCCTCTTGTACGGGGCGAAAGGGGCGGCGGCAAGGAAGGCGCGGCGCGCGTCGCGGGGCGGACAGATTCACCTATCCGTGTGATCGAGGGGGCCGCGAACCCCGGGAGAACAGGGGCGCACCGGGTGAAAGGAGGGGCATGAAGTGGACGATTCAGGGGGCATGGCCGGGACTCGAAAGGGGGCTTGCGCACGTATCCTGAAGGCCGTCCGGGTGGCGAACCCTCCGACCATGAAAGCGGCCTGCCATGCGTGTCTACGTCCCTCTGACCCTCTCCGGTCTCGCCGAGGCGCACAAGACGGGGGAGCTCGGGGCGGAGCCGTTCCTCGCGTACGCCGTGACGCCCGCCCTGCGCGAGTGGTACCTCTCCGACGACATCGAGGAGCTGGAGTACGCCGCGCTGAGCAGGGCCGCGCTCGCCTCCCTGCGGCTGCTGGCCAGGGACCCGGGCGCGCCGCGGCGCCGGGTCGTGGTCGCCGCGGACGTGCCCGACAACGCGGCGGCGGCCGACCCCGACCGCGGACTCGACCCGGCCGTGCTCGGCGAGGTACGGGTGGCCGGCCCCGTCCCGCTGACCAGGGCGGCCGCCGTGCACGTCGACGCGGACGACGCGGAGGCGGACGTGACCGCCGCCGCCGAGGCCCTGGGGGCGGCGGACGCCGGGGACGACGACGCCCAGTTCGTCGTGGACGGCGCCGAGGACCACGAGCTGCTGTGGTACGCCACGCAGGAGATCCCCCACCTCGTCGGGCTCGACGGCTGAACAATCCCGCCGGGGTCCCGCCAGGACTCCGCCAGGACCCCGGTCCCACCCCTTGACCTGCTGTTCTCCTGATTGTCAGTGGCGGCGGGTACGTTTTTCGGTATGGGGAAGCAAGCAGGGGCGCACATCGTCTGGGACTGGAACGGCACGCTGTTCCACGACAACGCCGCGGTCGTCGGAGCGACGAACGCGGCGTTCGCCGAGCTCGGACTGGAGTCGATCACACTGGAGCAGTACCGCGCGCTGTACTGCGTGCCGGTCCCGAAGTTCTACGAGCGGCTGCTGGGCCGGCTCCCCACCGAGGCCGAGTGGGACGCGATGGACGTCGTCTTCCACCGGCACTACACCGAGCACCGCACCCGCTGCGCGCTGGCCGAGGGAGCGGTGGAACTGCTCACCGGCTGGACGTCGTCCGGATACAGCCAGTCGATCCTGAGCATGTACGGGCACGAGGACCTCGTCCCGCTGGTGCGGGGCTTCGGGATCGAATCGCACTTCCTGCGAGTGGACGGGCGGACGGGGCCGTCCGGCGGCAGCAAGTCCGAGCACATGGTGCGGCATCTGGGCCTGCTTGCCGGGACGGTGAACCCGGCGCGCACGGTGGTCATCGGGGACGCCGCGGACGACGCGCTGGCCGCGCGGCACGCCGGGGCGCGGGCGGTGCTCTACACCGGCGGTTCGCACAGCCGGGCCAGCCTGGAGGGGGCCGGCGTGCCGGTGGTGGACACCCTCCGCGAGGCGGTCGCCGAGGCCCACCGCCTCGCGGAGTGAAAGAAGTGAAGCGAAGGAGAAAAGGCGGAGAAAAACAAGAGAGAAGGGAGTGAGAAGAGAGAGAAAGAGAGGTAAAAGGGGGAAAAGGCGGACAGGGGCAGCTAAGAGGGGCAAGCAGGTATACGCTGCTTTCGCCCTCGCCGCCCCTGTGCAGAACGTCAAACTTCCACCCCCGGTTTTGTACACATACGGCTCATGACGGGCCCCCCGTGAGGAGGGATAGCCTTGGTGGCGTGATCAGCGCGATAGTCCGCGGGGGCACCGTCGCCTCCGCTGTGCGCCCGGTGAGCACGGACCACATCCGTGTCCGGGCGGCGGTCGCTGATCCTCGCGGGCGGGAAGGGGGCGCGACAGCCCCCAGGGCGCCGCGTCAACTCCAGGCGCCGGTGCCGTGGAGAGCAGCGTCACACCCGTCGGACGCATCGAAGATGGCTGATATCCCCCCGCTCATCTCACCTCGAGGCATAGCGTCGGAGTGGACCGGACGCCCCGGTCCGAGGCGTCACGCCGAAGGGGAAGAGACCGTACTTCCTTCTACGTCACGCAACGGCGCGCGACAGGAGCCAGAGGACAATGCAGACCAAGCTGGACGAAGCCAAGGCCGAGCTGCTCGAGAGGGCCGCCCGGGTAGCTGAGAACAGTCCGTTCGGGGGCCATCTCCCGACCGGGTCGGCGGGCGAGGGAGGCCCGGACCGGGACTCCGTCCTCGCCTTCCTCCAGCGTTTCTACCTGCACGCCGACCCCGAGGACCTCATGGACCGCGACCCGGTCGACGTCTTCGGAACCGCCTACTCCCACTACCGTCTGGCCGAGAACCGCCCGCAGGGCACGGCCAGCGTCCGGGTCCACACCCCGACCGTCGAGGAGAACGGCTGGACCTGCACCCACTCCGTCGTCGAGGTCGTCACCGACGACATGCCCTTCCTCGTGGACTCCGTGACGAGCGAGCTGACCCGGCTGGGGCGGGGCATCCACGTCGTCATCCACCCGCAGTTCGTGGTGCGCCGGGACGTCACCGGCAAGCTCATCGAGGTGCTGCCCACCGCGGCGCCCGGC
Source organism: Streptomyces triticisoli (assembly GCF_003270085.1). Classification (GTDB taxonomy): domain Bacteria; phylum Actinomycetota; class Actinomycetes; order Streptomycetales; family Streptomycetaceae; genus Streptomyces; species Streptomyces triticisoli. The sequence goes on from NZ_QFDQ01000237.1 coordinate 2,813, forward strand.
GAGCCGCTGCCGCACGACGCGTTCACCGAGTCCTGGATCCACGTCGAGATCGACCGCGAGACCGACCGCGCCGACCTCAAGCAGATCACCGCCGACCTGCTGCGCGTGCTCTCCGACGTCCGCGAGGCCGTCGAGGACTGGGGGAAGATGCGCGAGGCGGCGATCCGGCTCGCCGAGGGACTGCCCGGCGAGTCCGTGCCCGACGACCTGCACCCGCAGGAGGTCGAGGAGGCCCGCGAGCTGCTGCGCTGGCTGGCCGACGACCACTTCACCTTCCTCGGCTACCGCGAGTACCAGCTGCGCGACGACGACTCCCTGGCCCCCCTGCCCGGCACGGGGCTCGGCATACTGCGCGCGGACCCGCCGCACGCCGGCGACGACAACCACCCGGTCAGCCCGTCCTTCGAGCGGCTGCCCGCCGACGCCCGCGCCAAGGCGCGCGAGCACAGGCTGCTGGTGCTGACCAAGGCCAACAGCCGGGCCACCGTCCACCGGCCCTCCTACCTGGACTACATCGGCGTCAAGAAGTTCGACGACAAGGGCGAGGTCGTCGGCGAGCGTCGTTTCCTCGGCCTGTTCTCGTCCGTCGCCTACACCGAGTCGGTGCGCCGGGTCCCGGTCATCCGGCGCAAGGTCGACGAGGTCCTCGAGCGCGCCGGCTTCGCGCCCCACAGCCACGACGGGCGCGACCTGCTGCAGATCCTCGAGACCTACCCGCGCGACGAGCTCTTCCAGACCCCGGTCGGCGAGCTGCAGGCGATCGCCACCTCCGTGCTGTACCTGCAGGAGCGCCGCCGGCTGCGCCTGTACCTGCGCCAGGACGAGTACGGCCGCTACTACTCGGCCCTCGTCTACCTCCCGCGCGACCGCTACACCACCGGCGTACGCCTGCGGATCATCGACATCCTCAAGGAGGAGCTGGGCGGCACCAGCGTCGACTTCACCGCCTGGAACACCGAGTCGGTCCTCTCCCGGCTGCACTTCGTGGTCCGCGTGCCGCAGGGCACCGAGCTGTCGCAGCTGTCCGACGGTGACAAGGAGCGCATCGAGGCCCGCCTGGTCGAGGCCGCCCGCTCCTGGGAGGACGCCTTCGCCGAGGCGCTGACCGCCGAACTCGGCGAGGAGCGCGCCTCGGAGCTGCTGCGCCACTACTCGGGCGCCTTCCCCGAGGGCTACAAGGCCGACCACACCCCGCGCGCCGCGGTCGCCGACCTGGTCAACCTCGATCAGCTGAACGAGGGCAGGTCCTTCGTGCTCAGCCTGTACGAGCCGGTGGGCGCCGCCCCCGAGGAGCGCCGTTTCAAGATCTACCAGAAGGGCGGTTCGGTCTCCCTGTCCGCCGTCCTGCCGGTGCTGAGCCGGCTCGGCGTCGAGGTCACCGACGAGCGGCCGTACGAGCTGCGCTGCGCGGACCACACGACGGCGTGGATCTACGACTTCGGTCTGCTCATGCCCAAGGAGATCAGCGGCAGCGGCGACTACCTGGGCGACGACGCCCGCGAGCGCTTCCAGGACGCCTTCGCCGCCGTCTGGACGGGCAAGGCGGAGAACGACGGGTTCAACGCCCTGGTGCTGTCCGCCGGGCTGACCTGGCGGCAGGCGATGGCCCTGCGCGCGTACGCCAAGTACCTGCGCCAGGCGGGCTCGACCTTCAGCCAGGACTACATGGAGGGCACCCTCCGCAACAACGTCCACACCACCCGGCTGCTCCTCTCCCTGTTCGAGGCGCGGATGTCGCCGGACCGCCAGGGCGCCGGGCACGAGCTCGTGGACGCGCTGCTCGAAGAGGTCGACGCGGCCCTGGAGGAGGTGGCCTCCCTCGACGAGGACCGGATCCTCCGGGCCTACCTCAACGTCATCAAGGCGACCCTGCGCACCAACTTCTTCCAGCAGGCGCAGGACGGCCGGCCGCACGACTACGTCGCCCTGAAGTTCGACCCGCAGGCCATCCCGGACCTGCCGGCGCCGCGCCCGGCGTACGAGATCTGGGTGTACTCGCCGCGCGTGGAGGGCGTGCACCTGCGCTACGGCAAGGTCGCCCGGGGCGGCCTGCGCTGGTCCGACCGGCGCGAGGACTTCCGCACCGAGATCCTCGGCCTGGTCAAGGCGCAGATGGTGAAGAACACCGTCATCGTGCCGGTCGGCGCCAAGGGCGGTTTCGTCGCCAAGCAGCTGCCCGACCCGAACGTGGACCGGGACGCGTGGATGGCGGAGGGTGTTGCCAGCTACAAGACGTTCATCTCGGCACTGCTCGACATCACCGACAACATGGTCGCCGGCGAGGTCGTGCCCCCGCAGGACGTCGTGCGGCACGACGGCGACGACACCTACCTGGTGGTCGCGGCCGACAAGGGAACGGCACGGTTCTCGGACATCGCCAACGAGGTCGCCCAGTCGTACGACTTCTGGCTCGGCGACGCCTTCGCCTCCGGCGGCTCCGCGGGCTACGACCACAAGGGCATGGGGATCACCGCCCGCGGCGCCTGGGAGTCGGTCAAGCGGCACTTCCGGGAGCTGGGCGTGGACACCCAGACCGAGGACTTCACGGTCGTCGGCATCGGCGACATGTCCGGTGACGTGTTCGGCAACGGCATGCTGCGAAGCGAGCACATCCGGCTGGTCGCCGCCTTCGACCACCGGCACATCTTCATCGACCCCGACCCGGACGCGGCCGTCGGCTACGCCGAGCGCCGCCGCCTGTTCGAGCTGCCCCGCTCCAGCTGGGCCGACTACAACACCGAGCTGCTCTCGGCCGGCGGCGGGGTCTTCCCCCGTACGGCCAAGTCGATCCCCCTCAACGCGCACATCCGCGAGGCCCTCGGCATCGAGTCCGGCGTCACCAAGCTGACCCCGGCCGAGCTGATGCAGGCGGTCCTCAAGGCCCCGGTGGACCTGTTGTGGAACGGCGGCATCGGTACGTACGTCAAGGCGTCCACCGAGTCCCACGCCGACGTCGGCGACAAGGGCAACGACGCCATCCGCGTCGACGGCCGCGACCTGCGGGTCCAGGTCGTCGGTGAGGGCGGCAACCTGGGCTTCACCCAGCTCGGCCGGATCGAGTGCGCGACGCAGGGCGTCCGGATCAACACCGACGCCATCGACAACAGCGCCGGCGTGGACACCTCCGACCACGAGGTGAACATCAAGATCCTGCTCAACGGCCTGGTCATGGACGGCGACATGACCGTCAAGCAGCGCAACAAGCTGCTCGCCGAGATGACCGACGAGGTCGGCGCCCTGGTGCTGCGCACCAACTACGCGCAGAACACGGCGATCGCCAACGCGCTCGCCCAGTCCAAGGACATGCTCCACGCCCAGCAGCGCTTCATGAAGCACCTGGTGCGTGAGGGCAACCTGGACCGGGCGCTGGAGTTCCTGCCCACCGACCGCCAGATCCGCGAGCGGCTGAGCGTCGGGCACGGTCTGACCGGCCCGGAGACGGCCGTCCTGCTGGCATACACGAAGATCACGGTCGCCGAGGAGCTGCTGCACACCTCGCTGCCGGACGACCCGTACCTGCGCGGTCTGCTGCACACCTACTTCCCGACCCCGCTGCGCGAGCAGTTCGGCGAGCAGATCGACAACCACCCGCTGCGCCGTGAGATCACCACGACCGTCCTGGTCAACGACACGGTCAACACGGGCGGTACGACGTATCTGCACCGCCTGCGGGAGGAGACCGGCGCGTCGCTGGAGGAGATCGTCCGGGCACAGACGGTGGCCCGCGCGATCTTCCGGTCGGCGCCTGTGTGGGACGCGGTCGAGGCGCTGGACAACAAGGTGCAGGCCGATGTCCAGACCCGTATCCGGCTGCACTCGCGCCGCCTGGTCGAGCGCGGCACGCGCTGGCTGCTGAACAACCGGCCGCAGCCGGTGGAGCTCGGCGAGACCGTCGAGTTCTTCGCCGACCGGGTCGGACAGGTCTGGGCGGCCCTGCCCAAGCTGCTCAAGGGCGCGGACCTGGAGTGGTACCAGCAGGTCTACGACGAGCTGTCCGGCGCCGGCGTCCCGGACGAGACGGCCACGCGGGTGGCGGGGTTCTCCTCCGCCTTCCCGGCGCTCGACATCGTCTCGGTGGCCGACCGCATGGGCAAGGACGCGATGGACGTCGCCGAGGTGTACTACGACCTCGCCGACCGCCTGAACATCACCCAGCTGATGGACCGCATCATTGAGCTGCCGCGCGCCGACCGGTGGCAGTCCATGGCCCGTGCGGCGATCCGCGAGGACCTGTACGCGGCGCACGCGGCCGTGACCGCGGACGTCCTGGCCGTGGGCGACGGCTCCGCCACGCCGGAACAGCGGTTCAAGGTGTGGGAGCAGAAGAACGCGGCGCTCCTCTCCCGGGCACGCGCCACGCTCGAGGAGATCCAGGGATCGGACGCGTTCGACCTCGCCAACCTGTCGGTGGCGATGCGGACGATGCGTACGCTGCTGCGCACGCACTCGTAGCGCGCGCCCGGACAGTACGTCGAGGGCGCCCCGGACCGGCGGGTCCGGGGCGCCCTCATGTCCTGAGCGGTCCTGGGCGGTCCTGAGCGAGTCCTGGTCGGCGAGGTGCTGTACGCCGTGGTGCCCGTGGCTCCTCTCCGGCCGGCTATTTCCTGGGGCGCTTGCCGGCGCCGCCGGTGAAGGCCTCGTACGCCTCCAGGACCTCCTCGGTGGGCCCGTCCATGCGCAGCTCACCGCGCTCCAGCCACAGCACGCGCTCGCAGGTGTCACGGATCGACTTGTTGTTGTGGCTGACCAGGAAGACCGTGCCGGCCTCCTTGCGCAGCTCCCGGATGCGTTCCTCGGAGCGCTGCTGGAACTTGCGGTCGCCGGTGGCCAGCGCCTCGTCGATCAGCAGGACGTCGTGGTTCTTGGCGGCGGCGATGGAGAAGCGCAGCCGGGCCGCCATGCCGGAGGAGTAGGTGCGCATCGGCAGCGTGATGAAGTCGCCCTTCTCGTTGATGCCGGAGAAGTCGACGATCTCCTGGTAGCGCGACTTGATCTCCTCACGGGACATGCCCATGGCCAGGCCGCCGAGGTGGACGTTGCGCTCGCCGGTCAGGTCGTTCATCAGCGCCGCGTTCACGCCCAGGAGGGAGGGCTGACCGTCGGTGTAGATCCTGCCGCTCTCCACCGGCAGCAGGCCCGCGACCGCCTTGAGCAGCGTGGACTTCCCGGAGCCGTTGGTGCCGATCAGGCCGATGGCCTCGCCCTTGTAGGCGACGAACGAGACCTTCTTCACCGCGTGCACCCGGCGTACGCCGGCGGCCTTCTCGGCCTTCCCCCGGCGCAGGATGCGGTTGAGGGCGGCGGTCGCGCTGCCGCGGCCGGAGCCGGTGCCGTTGACCCGGTAGACGATGTCGACCTCGTCGGCGATGACGGTGGGGACGGGTTCGGTGTGCTCAGCCACGGCCGTACGTCTCCTCAGCCTTCCAGAAGTAGATGAACCCGCCGACACCGGCGAGCAGCGCCCAGCCCAGCGCCAACGCCCATACGTGGTGCGGGAGCTGGTGGGCCTTGAAGCTGTCGATCAGCGCGAAGCGCATCAGGTCGATGTAGACGGCCGCCGGGTTGGACTCCAGCAGCACCTTCACCACGTGCGGCACGTCGGAGCGCGTGAGCGTCCTGTCGATGCTCCACATGACGCCGGAGACGTACATCCAGGTACGCAGGACGAACGGCATCAGCTGTGCGATGTCCGGCGTCTTGGCGCCCATCCGGGCCATGACCATCGAGACGCCGGCGTTGAACACGAACTGCAGCGCCAGCACCGGGAGGACCAGGACCCACGACACGCCGGGCGTCATGCCGAAACCGAGCAGGATCAGCACCAGGGCGGCCATCGAGAACAGCAACTGCTGCAGCTGCTGCAGCGCGAACGACACGGGCAGCGCGGCCCGCGGGAAGTGCAGGGCCCGCACCAGGCCGAGGTTGCCGGAGATCGCGCGGGTGCCGGACATGATCGAGTTCTGTGTGAACGTCCAGACGAACACCCCCGTCACCAGGAACGGGACGTAGTCGGCCACGCCGCGGCTGGTGCCCAGCAGGATGCCGAAGACGAAGTAGTACACCGCCGCGTTCAGCAGCGGGGTGGCCACCTGCCAGACCTGGCCGAGTTTCGCCTCGCTGTACTGGGCGGTCAGCTTGGCCGTGGCGAAGGCGTTGATGAAGTGGCGCCGCGCCCACAGTTGGCGCACGTACTCCGGCAGGGAGGGGCGGGCGCCGCTGACGGACAGGCCGTGTCGGGCGGCGAGCGCCGCGAGGTCGTCCTCGGCCGGGGCGGGGGGCGGTGCGTGGAGGACCTGGCTCACATCCGCTGCTTTCGCTCGGAACGGTTTCTTACGGTTCTCTTCACGGTTTCTTACGTCGGGACGGGACCGTATCGTCGCAACGTGAGCGTAGGGCGAAGTGACGTCGGGACGCAACCGTTTCGTCGTCACGCCCTATGCTGGGCGCCATGACGACGAACGCCGAGGAGCCCCGGACCCGTCCGCGCCGCCGTGCCCCCGCCGGGGCGGCCGTACTGCGCGAGGACGTGACGGAGGCGATCCGGGCCGCGGTCTTCGGGGAACTCGCGGCCGTCGGCTACGCGCGCATGTCCATCGAGGGGATCGCGCGGCGCGCGGGCGTCGGCAAGACCGCGGTGTACCGCCGCTGGCGTTCCAAGCTGCACCTGGTGCTCGACATCGTCTCGGCGCTCGCCGTGCAGAGCCTGCCCGCGCCGGACACCGGCTCCCTGGAGGCCGACCTGCGGCTGCTGTACGAGGTGACCTCCCGGGCCCTGCGCCACCCGGTGGCCTCGCAGGTCATCCCGGATCTGCAGGCCGAGGCGGCCCGCAACCCGGACATCGCCGAGGCCATGCGGAAGGCCCTGCGCGACGGCCAGGAGAGCGTGGCCAGCAGCATCCTGACGGCGGCCGAGAGCCGCGGCGAGATCCGTCCCGGCCTGGACCGGGACCTGGCCCTGGACCTGATCTCGGGCCCGCTGTACTGGCGCGCGGTCGTCATCCGCGCCCCGAAGCTCCCCAAGGGCTACCTGGACGCCCTGGCCCGGGGGACGACGGAGGCCATCAAGGCGCTGTAGGGCTGTCCGGCGGACACGGCCGGCTCCCAGGCCACGGGGCCTGTCAGCCCAGGTGAGGGAGAGGGCCGGTGCGGCGGCAGGGCGGGGCAGGAAGCGACGGACATCGGTGACCGGCGACAGCGCCGCCGGGGTCCCCTGCTTGAGGAGCCCGGGGAAGCGTGCCGCTCCCGCGATCCCGGCATGATGCGCCGGACAGGACTTGGCCCGGTCGGGGTGTGGCGCGGGTGTTGCTGGGGTCTCCCGCTTGAGGGGTGCGGGGAAGCGGGCGGCTCCCGCGGTCGTCCGAGCATGATGCGCTGGGCGGGCCTTGGTCCGGCCGGGGTGTGGCGCGGGCGCCGCCGGACTCGCTGAAGCGGCCCGGTGGTGGACGGTGCGGGGGTCAGTCGCGGGCCGCCTCCGGGTGGCGGCGGGTCCAGCCCTGCCAGGCCGAGGTGATCATGTCGTGGACGTCGTGCTTGGCCTTCCAGCCGAGTTCCGTGGCGATGCGGTCGGCGGAGGCGACGACGCGGGCGGGGTCGCCGGGGCGGCGCGGGGTGACCGTCGGGGGGCTGTCGTAGCCGGTGACGGCGTTGATCGTGTCGATCATCTCGCGCACCGAGACGCCCTCGCCGCGGCCGATGTTCAGGGTGAGGTCCAGGCCCGGGGAGGACAGCAGGGCGCGAGCCGTGGTCACATGGGCCTCCGCGAGGTCCACGACGTGGATGTAGTCACGGACGCAGGTGCCGTCCGGCGTGGGGTAGTCGTCGCCGAAGATGCGCGGGGGCGCCTTCTCGGTCAGCCGCTCGAAGACCATGGGGACCAGGTTGAACACGCCGACGTCCGCCAGTTCCGGACGCGCCGCGCCCGCCACGTTGAAGTACCGCAGGGACGCCGTGGCCAGGCCCGTCGCCCGGCCCGTGGCACGGACCAGCCACTCGCCGGCCAGCTTGGTCTCGCCGTACGGCGACATGGGCGCGCACGGAGTCTCCTCCGTGACCAGGTCCACGTCCGGCATGCCGTACACGGCCGCCGAGGAGGAGAACACGAACGCCCCGACCCCGGCCGCCGTCACGGCCTCCAGCAGGACGCGCAGGCCCTCGACGTTCTCCCGGTAGTAGTGCAGCGGCCGGTCCACCGACTCGCCCACCTGCTTCTTCGCGGCCAGGTGGACGACCCCGGTCACCTCGTGCTCGGCGAGCGCGCGCGCCACCCGGTCGCCGTCCAGGGTGGAGCCCACCACCAGCGAAACCCCCTGCGGGACGCGCTCGGCGATGCCGGTGGACAGGTCGTCGTACACCACCGCCCGCTCGCCCGCTTCCCTCATCGCGCGGACGACGTGCGCTCCGATGTAGCCGGCGCCGCCGGTGATCAGCCATGTCATGTGCGGGCTTCTCCTCGTCAGTTGGCCAGGTCGTCGTACGGGCGGGGAGCGCGGCCGGGGTTTTCGTCCCGGTCTGTCCTCGGTGAGGCACCTCAGTGAAGCAGACGGCGGAGCCTGCCACGGAGCACGGACGTGACCCCGTTGAGCCCGACCGCCAGGCGCAGGGAGAGCGCGCCGGAGTGCGTGGCGTAGGGCTGGACCAGCAGGACGCCGTACCGCACGCTCGGCACGACACGGCGGCGCAGCAGACCGGCGCCCGCGCGGGCGTGCGCCGTCGCCTCGCGGCTCGTGCCGTCGGCGAAGCACACCCGCATCCGCAGGTCCCAGGTGCCGGCGCCGAGCCCCGCGAGGTCCACGACCGTCTCGGCCGACCAGGTGTCGGCGGTGGCGGGCGTGAGGGGGACGGTGGCGCGCCGGGCCGCGCGGCCCGTCTCCCGGTGCCGCCACTGAAGCTCCAGGGTCCTGGGGCCGGCGGGGGCCACCCTGCCGTACAGCTCGTGCAGGCGCAGTCGCAGCAGGCTGCCACGCGCGCGCGGGCGCAGTTCCGCGTCCACGGCGAGGGGTAGGAGGTGCACCGGCCGGGTCAGGTAGGGCTCCAGCGTGATCCGGGGCAGGTCCTCCGCCCAGACCGGTGTGCCGTCCTCGTCCCGCGCGTACGGCGGGCAGAGCCGGGCCGGGCGGGCGGCGAACTCCTTCAGGCGCGGCAGATCGCGCGGTTCGGGCGAGGCCAGAATCACCCGTCCGAGGAGGCGGCCGGGGGACGTCGGGTTGACGGCCCAGTCGGCCGCGTCGTACTCGCCGAGGTACGCGCGGGTGTGCGTCCACCACGCGCGCCGGTACTCCGCGTCGCGCAGGCCCAGTTCGCGCGCGTACATGCGCAGTTCGTGGTCGAGGAACTTGGCGCGCGCGGCCCGTGCGAGCTCCTTCCGGCCGGCGTTCAGCAGGATCTCGTACGCCGTCCGGCTCGCCTCGATGCGCTGCCGCCAGTTGTCGATGGTCGCGCGGTCCAGCGAGATCGACAGGTTCTCGGCGGACCGGCGTACGTTCCACACGTACACCCGGTCCGGGACGAGGGCGACGCGCGGTCCGGCGGCCAGCACGCGCGCGGTGAACACGAAGTCCTCGTAGCGGAAGCGGCCCTCGGGGAAGCGGATGGCGTGCTCGCGCAGGAAGTCGGTGCGGTACAGCTTGTTGACGCACAGGGTGTCGTGCACGAGGCGCGGGAGCCGGGCGGGGTGCGTGAGGACGGCGCTCTCCTCGTAGAGCCGCTCCTGCCAAGGCACTTCGCGCCCGGAGGGCAGCTCACGGCGCACGCACAGGCCGCTCGCGACCTCCGCTCGCTCCTCCCGGGCGGCGCCGAGCAGCGTGTCCACGGCGCCCGGCGGCAGTACGTCGTCGCTGTCGAGGAACATCACGTACGGCGACGTCACCGCGTCGAGGCCGGTGTTGCGCGGGGTGCCGCAGCCACCGCTGTTCTCCTCGCGCCGGACGACCCGCACTCTCGGTTCGGACTCGGCGAGGCGGCCGAGCAGTTCGAAGGTGCCGTCCGTCGAGCAGTCGTCGACGGCGACGACCTCGCCGACGGCGGGTCCCTGCGCGAGGGCCGAGCGCACGGCGTCGGCTATGTGGGCGGCGTCGTTGTAGCCGATCACGACGACGCCGACGTGGGGGGTCTGATGCGGGTGCATGGAATCCACGGCCGGGAATAGTAGGTGAGGTCGGTAATCTCCGATTAAGAGGGACTTGGTGTCCCCTGGGGAAGACGGTGAGACTCGAACTCGGGTTCCCTGATCGACCTGATCAATTTCTCCGAGCGTCACAGCCGGCCGGAAGACCGTACCGCGGCGGTGGGGGCGCCACGCGTCACTCGCAGCCCGGTGTTTCCTCCAGGGCCGTCGTGTCGAGAGCCGTCGTGAGGCGGTCGAGGCGGGTGTGGAGGTCGCGGATCTCCTCGAGGGTGAAGCCGGTGGCCGACATGACGCGGCGGGGTATCCGCAGCGCGCGGGCGCGCAGTGCCGCGCCCTGTTCGGTCGGGCGGACCTCCACCGAGCGCTCGTCGCGCGTGCTGCGCTCACGGCGTACCAGGCCGGCCGCTTCCAGGCGTTTGAGCAGCGGGGACAGGGTGCCGGAGTCGAGGCGCAGGTGCTCGCCGAGCTTCTTCACGGGGGTCTCGCCGTGCTCCCACAGGACCAGCATCACCAGGTACTGCGGGTAGGTCAGTCCGAGTTCATTGAGGACCACGCGGTAGACGCCGTTGAAGGCGCGCGAGGCGGCGTGCAGCGAGAAGCAGATCTGGCGGTCCAGGCGCAGCCACTCCGCGTCCTGCGCGGCGGCGCCCTGCGGAGCCTCGGTAGTCATACCGCCAGGATAGCTCTGGCGCGCTATTTGATTGTGCGCAATTGAGTTGTGTGCTCTACTGGCGTCCAGGCAGCCACACGACTCCCCGAGAGGGATGGTTCTCATGGACGCGCTCTACACCGCCGTCGCCACCGCCACCCACGGCCGCGAGGGCCGCGCCGTCAGCTCCGACGGCCGCCTCGACCTGCGGCTGGCCCTCCCGCCGGAGATGGGCGGCAACGGGCAGGGCACCAACCCCGAGCAGCTGTTCGCCGCCGGCTACGCCGCCTGCTTCGCCAGTGCCCTCGGTCTGGTCGGCCGCCAGGCCGCGGTGGACGTCGGCGACGCCGCGGTCACCGGCGAGGTCGGAATCGGCAAGCAGGGCGAGGGCTTCGCGCTCGCCGTCACCCTGCGCATCGAACTGCCCGCCTCCGTCGACGAGGCCACCGGCCGCAAGCTGGTCGAGCGGGCCCACCAGGTCTGCCCGTACTCCCACGCCACCCGGGGCAACATCCCGGTCGAACTCGTCATCGAGTGACCGGGTTCAGCCCCGCCTCCTCACCCTGCGCCCGCGGGCCCGGCACTCCTTCGCGGCCCGCGCCGCCGGGCTCGGCCCGTGGAAGTGCAGCAGGTCCACGCTCTGCCCGCGGCTCGCGCGGACCGCCCGGCCAAAACCAGCGCCCACGTACGGGGCCGCCAGGGACGTCACCCGGGCGTGCGTCCCCTCACGACGGCGCCAGCAGGTCGCGGCCCGAAGCCTGTGCGGGCAGCTGGGCGACCGCCCCGGACGGCGCGGGCACCACCGGCTGCGGCGCCCAGTCCTCCTCGCCGAGGATCAGGGTCCGTACCACCCGCTCGGCCGCCCAGCCGTCGTCGAACTCGCAGAACCGCGCCCGGAAACCGCTCCGCAGCCGCGCCGACTCGGTGTCCCGCCAGCTCCCGGACGCGAACAGCCACGTCAGCTCCCGGTAGGACCGCGACACATGGCCCGGCGGATCGGCGGTGATGTCGAAGTAGGCGCCCCGGCTCGCCGTGTACGCCCCCCAGTCGTCGGCGTGGATCACGATCGGCCGGTCCAGGTTGGCGTAGTCGAACATCAGGGACGAGTAGTCGGTGACCAGTACGTCGGAGGCGAGCATCACCTCCTCCACGTGCGGCTCGTCCGTCGCGTCGACGAGCACCCCGCGCCGGTGCAGCTCGGTCAGCCCCATCCCGCGCGCCGGCCCGGCGGCCAGCGACGGGTGCAGGCGTACGACGAGGGTGTGGCCCTCGCCGAGGTCCGCGGCGAATCGGGCCAGGTCGACGCGCTCGACGTACCCGCCGCGCCGGTACTCGCGGCGCGTCGGCGCGTACAGCACCACCGTGTGCTCCGGCGGGACGCCCCACCGGGCACGTACGGCGGCGCCCGCGCCGGGCCGGGCACCCACGAGCACGTCGTTGCGGGGGCTGCCGGTGCGCGCGGAGGCGAACCGGCAGGGGTAGGCCCGCTCCCACACCAGCTCGGAGTGGCGGTTGGCGACCAGGCTGTAGTCCCAGCGGTCCGCGCGGCGCAGCATCTGCGGCACGTCGACGCCGTGCCGGGCACCGGGCTTGCCCAGCAGGTCGGCCGCCATGTACTTCAGCGGGGTGCCCAGGTGGGTGTGGATGTGGACGCTGCCGGGCCGCTTGGGTGGAGCGGCGGGCCAGTTGACGTTGTTGACGAAGAACGCGGCGCGCGCGGCGAGCTGCCGGTAGCGCAGGGTGCCGGGCAGGACGTACTCCGCCTCCACGTCCCGCGGCAGCAGCGCGGCCTGCTCCCGGTCCCCGACCACCCACACCCCGCGCAGGTGCGGCGCGATCTGGAGCGCCTTGCGGTGGATCGCCGCCGGGTCGCCGAGCATTCCCCGGTGCGAGAACGCCGAGTACATCACGAGATCGGGGTCCAGCGGGCGGCGGGCGTGCAGTGCGGCCCAGCCGCCCTTGACCCGCCCGGCCGCCGTCCGGCGCACCCGCAGCGCGCGGCGCCCGAGCTCCCGGCGGGCCCTCCCGGACTGGCGCCTGAGCTGGTAGGCGGCGTAGCCGCCCTCCAGTACCCGCACCGCACCGGAGGTGTCGGCGCCGGCCGGCCGGTGCGCGCGGAACATCTCGGCGGTACGGCGGAAGAACTCGGCCTTGTCCGAGGGTGGCAGCCGGTCCGGCTTGGCGAGGATGTCCAGGCAGTGCTCGCCCATCTTCCGGTGCAGGTACGGCCGCCAGCCCGCCAGCTGGGGACGGGAGTCGAGATAGGCGAAGACCCGCTCGTACTGGTCGTGGATGTCGAAGTGCTTGCGGCTGGTGGTGGACAGGATGTTGCCCTGCCGGCGCTGGCGGTACAGCAGGCAGATCCGGTCGAGCGTGGCGATCCGGCCCGCGCTGAGCATCACCGGGAACGTCCAGGGCGTGTCCTCATAGTAGCCGGGCGGGAAGGTGAAACCGTGCTCCTCGACGAAGTCGCGCCGGTAGACCTTGTTCCAGACCACCATCAACAGGTCGAGGATCTCCGGGTGTTCGGCGGCCGTGAAAGTACCGTCCCCGTCCCCCGAGTTCTCGGCTCCGCTCGAACAGGGGGGACCCCCATCGGCCAGCACCCGGGCCAGCACGTTGCGCCGGGTCCCGCCCCACCAGTACGTGCGCGCGTAGTCGAAGACCAGCACGTCCGGGTCGCCCGTCTCGGCCAGCCGGTCGGCCATGGCGCGCAGCGCGCCCGGGGTGAGGGTGTCGTCGCTGTCGAGGAAGAACAGGAAGTCGCCGGTGGCGAGCGGCATCCCGGCGTTGCGGGCGCGGCCGAGCCCGACGTTCTCCGGCAGGTGCAGCACGCGCACGCGTGGGTCGCGGCCGGCGTACTCGTCGAGGATCGCGCCGCAGCCGTCCGGGGAGCGGTCGTCGACGGCGATCACCTCGAAGTTCCGGAAGGACTGCGACAGTACCGAGTCCAGGCACTCGCGCAGGAAGCCCTGCACCTTGAAGCAGGGGACGATGACGCTGAAGCGGGGCAAGGCTCTCGTCAGCTCCTCACGAGGGTGGCGGCGGGGGCCGGGACGCGCTCGGCGAGCGGGATCACGGGCGGGAGCTGCTCGGGCGGCTCGCCGAGGAACACCCGGCGTACGACCCGCTCGGCGGCCCGGCCGTCGTCGAACTGGCAGAACCGCTCACGGAACCGCGCCCGCAGCTCCGCTGCCTCCGGACCCGCGTAGGAGCCGTCGCGGAACAGGCGCGCCAGTTCCTGAGCGGTGCGCGCGACCGGACCGGGCGGCGCCTGCATGAGGTCGAAGCAGACGCCCCGCGTCTCCCGGTAGACCTCCCAGTCGTCGGCGTGGATCACGATCGGCCGGTCCAGGTTGGCGTAGTCGAACATGATCGACGAGTAGTCGGTGATCAGCGCGTCGGCGGCCAGGCACACGTCCTCCGAGGAGCGGTGCGCGGTGACGTCGATGATCCGGCCGCCGCTGCTCCGCCCGCCCCGGTCGTAGAAGTAGTGGGCGCGCAGCAGGACGACGACGTCCTCGCCGGCCGCCGCGCAGAACGCCTCCAGGTCCAGGCCCGGCTCGAAGCCGGTGTGGTGGTCGCGGTGGGTGGGCGCGTACAGGACCGCCGTCCTCCCCTCCGGCACACCCAGTTCGCGGCGGACGCGGGCCACGTCCTCGGCGCGGGCCGTGCAGTACACGTCGTTGCGCGGGTAGCCGTACTCCAGGGGCTCGTAGGAGCCCGGGAAGGCGCGCTCCCACATCTCGGTGGAGTGGCGGTTGGAGGAGAGGTTGTAGTCCCAGCGGTCCACGCGGCGCAGCAGCTTGGTGAAGCTGCCGGACCGGGCCGCGACCACCGGGTACGTCGACTGGTCGCAGCCCATCGTCTTCAGCGGGGTGCCGTGCTGGGTCTGCAGGTGCACGCTGCCGGGGCGTTTGACGACGGCGTCGGCGAAGTTGGCGTTGTTCACCAGGTACCTGGCGCGGGCCAGCACCTTCCAGTAGCGGCGGCTGCCGATCAGCGCGTGGTCGACGCCCTCGGGAACGGTGTGTTCCTGGCCGGGCTCCACCAGGAACACCGCGCGCAGATGCGGGGCGAGTTCACGGGCCTTGGCGTGCAGGGCGGCCGGGCTGCACGCGTAACCGCGGCCCCAGTAGGCGCAGTACACGACGAGGTTCGCGTCGAGCGGGCGGTGCAGGTGCCAGCGATAGGCCAGGCGTGCGCGCAGACCCTCCGCGCGCGGGAGCCGACCGGCCCGCGCCTGCAACCGGCCCACGGCGCACAGCGCGCGGAACGCCGTGTACGCCCCCGCCGCCAGCAGCCGGTGCCGCGCACCGGACCGGCCGCCCGGCGCACGGAACCCGGCCGGGCGGTGGCCGCGGTACAGGCGGCGCGCCCGGCGGAAGAAGGCCC
>NZ_QFDQ01000238.1 GCF_003270085.1 Streptomyces triticisoli
CCGGCGCGGGCCGGGCCGGGCCGGGCGCCAGGGCGGGCGCGGTGGGCCGGGCTCGGAGCCGGGCTCGTGCGTCAGGTCAGTGCGGCCTGGTACAGCGACACGCAGGCGCTGGTGACCAGCACCCCCAGGACGATCTTCTTGAAGCGCGCCGCGTCCGTACGGGCGAAGACGCGGTCCCCGGACCACCAGCCCACCAGCAGGCCGGGGAGCCCCGCGCCGGCCAGCAGCAGCGTGTCCGCAGTCAGCCGGCCGACGGCGAGGAATCCCGCGAGGGCCAGGACGTTCTGGACGCAGAACGTGGCCTGGAGCGTCGCCCGGAACTCGCGGGGCGCCAGTCCCATGGCCTGGAAGGCGGCGACCAGTGGCGGCCCGTTCATCCCGGTCGAGGTCAGCAGTGCCCCGCTGGCGACACCCGAGGCGACCGTGGGGCCCGTCCCGCGCCGGAAGGTCATGCCACGGCCGATCAGGACGGCGAACACCAGCACCGCGCAGGCGATGAGGACGGACAGCGAACCCGCGCTCAGCACCGTCACCGCGAGCAGTCCGAGTGGCATGCCCAGGAGTCCCGCGCCGCTCACCAGGCTCGCGGTGCGCACATTGACGTGGTGCCGCTGGTGGACGCAGACCGTCAGCGAGAGCACCAGGCCCAGCGAGGTGACCACGACGACGGCGTTCTGGGGGCCGGTCAGCAGGGCCAGCAGTGGCACGGCCACCAGCGCGAACCCGAAGCCGCTCAGCGCCTGCGCGAACGACGCCAGTGCGATGATCAGCGCCACCTGGGTGATCAGGGTCGTCGTCACGTACATCCTCTTCGGCCCACTACCGCCGGGGTGGCCCGCCCGCCCCCGTACCTCCCGCGCACACTAACGGGCGGGCGAACGCCGACCCCCCGGGGGGTGTCCCCCGACCACAGGTCCTAGCCCTGCCCCTGCCCCTGGTCCTGGCCCCGCCCCTGCTCCTGCTCCTGGCCCTGCCGCCCCCGGAGCTGGGCCTGGGCCTTGCCCGGGGCGAGCCTGCTGTGGGTGCGGCCGTAGAGGAAGTAGACCGCCAGGCCGATCGCCATCCAGATGCCGAAGCGGACCCACGTCTCGGTGGGCAGGGGGCGGGTCCTGCGGAGGATGATCACGCTGATCGCGACGATGACGAAGGCGAACAGCGTGCCGATGTTCACCAGCTCGGCCAGGACCCTCAGACTGGTGAAGCCCGCGACGATCGCGATGACCACCCCGAGCAGGATGGTCGGCCGGTACGGGGTGCGGAAGCGCGGGTGGGTGTGCGAGAAGAACCGGGGCAGCAGCCCGTCCCGGCTCATCGCGAAGAACACCCGGGCCTGGCCGAGCAGCAGGATCATGCACACCGTGGTCAGGCCGATCGCCGCGCCGAAGCTGATCAGTCCCGCGTACCACGGGTGCCCGGTGGACTTGAACGCGTCGGCGAGCGGCGCGTCCACGGACAGCCTGCTGTACTTCTGCATGCCGGTGACGACGATCGACACGCCGACGTACAGCGCGGTGCAGATGATCAGCGAGCCGAGGATGCCGCGCGGCACGTCGCGCTGCGGGTTGCGGGTCTCCTCGGCGGCGGTGGCCACGACGTCGAAGCCGATGAAGGCGAAGAAGACGACGGAGGCGGCGGTGAAGATGCCCATCACGCCGAAGTTGGACGGCGCCCAGCCGGCCATCAGCTCGATGAGGGGCGCCTTGAGCGTGCCGCCCGCCGTGACCGGCTGGGCCTTCGGGATGAACGGCTCGTAGTTGCTGCCCTTGACGAAGAACGCGCCCGCGATGATCACGACGAGCACGACGGCCACCTTGATGGCGACGACGACCGAGGTGACCCGCGCGGAGAGTTTCATGCCGAGGACGAGGATGGCGGTGAGGACCAGTACGAGGAGGGCGGCGAGGATGTCGAAGCCGAAGCCGGTCGCGGCGTCCCTGCCTGCGAGGTAGGCGGGCAGGTGCCAGCCCGCGTTGTCGAGCAGCGAGTGGATGTAGCCGGACCAGCCGACGGAGACCACCGCCGTGCCGAGCGCGAGTTCCAGCACCAGGTCCCAGCCGATGATCCAGGCGGGCAGCTCGCCCAGGGAGGCGTAGGAGAAGGTGTAGGCGGACCCGGCCACCGGGACCGTGGAGGCGAACTCCGCGTAGCAGAGCGCGGCGAGCGCGCAGACCACCCCGGCCACGACGAAGGACAGGGACACGGCGGGGCCGGCGTGGTCCTTCGCGGCCGCGCCGGTGAGGACGAAGATTCCGGTGCCGATGATGACACCGATGCCGAAGACGGTCAGGTCGAGGGCGGACAGGGACTTCCGCAGCGCGTGTTCCGGTTCCTCGGTGTCCTGGATCGACTGCTCCACGTTCTTCGTCCTGAGGAGCGTGGTACTCACGGGCCTACCTCCCCTGCTGGGCATCCTCGACATGGCCGAGGGGGCTGGGGACGCGTATGCCCCTGCACTGGCAGGTTCACGCAGCCGGGCCGGTTCCGCCACCTGTGGGAGGTGGCGGAACCGGCCCGATCGGTCCGGGGGCGCCGAGCCGGATGGTTCTAGTCGCGCGCGGACTGCACCGAGTCGGCCTCGGCGGCGGGGCGCTCGGCGGGGGTCTCCCCGTTCGAGCGGAGCCGGGAGTGGGGGAGGCCGTCCAGCCTGGAGACCAGCCCCGTGACCTGGCGGGCGATGTCCGGCGCGGTCAGGCCGATCTCCGCGAGCACCTCGGCGCGGGAGGCGTGGTCGAGGAAGCGCGGCGGAATGCCGAAGTCGCGCAGCGGTACGTCGACGCCGGCGTCCCGCAGGGTCTGGGCGATGGCCGAGCCGACTCCGCCGACGCGGGAGTTGTCCTCGACGGTGACGACCACGCGGTGCCGCTCGGCGAGCGGGGCCATGGCCTCGTCGACCGGCTTGACCCAGCGCGGGTCGACGACGGTGGTGGAGATGCCCTGCTTGTCGAGGAGCGAGGCCACCTCCAGGCACATCGGGGCGAGGGCGCCGACGGAGACCAGCAGGACGTCCGGGGTGTCGGTGCCGGGCTCGCGCAGTACGTCCATGCCGCCGACGCGGCCCACGGCGGGTACGGCGGGGCCGACGGCGCCCTTGGAGAAGCGGACCACGGTCGGGGCGTCGTCGACCTCGACGGCCTCGCGCAGCTGGGCGCGGACCTGGTCGGCGTCGCGCGGGGCGGCCAGGCGCAGGCCGGGGACGACCTGGAGGATCGACATGTCCCACATGCCGTTGTGGGAGGCGCCGTCGGTGCCGGTGATGCCGGCCCGGTCCAGGACGAAGGTGACGCCGCACTTGTGCAGGGCCACGTCCATCAGCACCTGGTCGAAGGCGCGGTTGAGGAAGGTGGCGTAGACGGCGAAGACGGGGTGCACGCCGGCGTGGGCGAGGCCGGCCGCGGAGACGGCGCCGTGCTGCTCGGCGATGCCGACGTCGTAGACCCGGTCGGGGAAGGCCTTGGCGAACTTGTCCAGGCCGACCGGCTGGAGCATGGCCGCGGTGATGGCGACGATGTCCTTGCGCTCCTTGCCGAGCCGGACCATCTCGTCGCCGAAGACACTGGTCCAGTCGGCGCCGGAGGTGGCGATCGGCAGGCCCGTGTCGGGGTGGATCTTGCCGACGGCGTGGAAGCGGTCGGCCTCGTCCTGCAGGGCGGGCTGGTAGCCGCGGCCCTTCTCGGTGAGGCAGTGCACGATGACCGGGCCGCCGAACCGCTTGGCGCGGGACAGCGCCGACTCCAGCGCCTCGATGTCGTGGCCGTCGATGGGGCCGACGTACTTCAGGCCCAGGTCCTCGAACATGCCCTGCGGGGCGATGAAGTCCTTCAGGCCCTTCTTGGCGCCGTGCAGCGTGTCGTACAGCGGCCTGCCGACGACCGGGGTGCGTTCCAGGACCTCGCGGGTGCGGGCCAGGAAGCGCTCGTAGCCGTCGGTGGTGCGCAGGGTGGCGAGGTGGTTGGCCAGGCCGCCGATGGTCGGGGCGTAGGAGCGCTCGTTGTCGTTGACGACGATGACGAGGGGGCGGTCCTTGGCGTCGGCGATGTTGTTCAGCGCCTCCCAGGCCATGCCGCCGGTCAGCGCGCCGTCGCCGATGACCGCGACGACGTGGCTGTCCCGCTCCAGCAGCTGGTTGGCCTTGGCGATGCCGTCGGCCCAGCCCAGCACGGTGGAGGCGTGGCTGTTCTCGATGACGTCGTGCTCGGACTCGGCCTGCGAGGGGTAGCCGGACAGGCCGCCCTTCATCTTCAGCTTGGAGAAGTCCTGGCGGCCGGTGAGCAGTTTGTGCACGTAGGACTGGTGGCCGGTGTCCCACAGCACCTTGTCCCGAGGTGAGTCGAAGACGCGGTGCAGGGCGATGGTCAGCTCCACCACACCGAGGTTGGGGCCGAGGTGGCCGCCGGTCCTGGAGACCTCGGTGACGAGGAAGGTCCGGATCTCCTCCGCCAGCCGGTCCAGCTCCTCCAAGCTGAGCCGGTCCAGATCGCGCGGTCCCCTGATGCGGGTCAGCAGCGGCACCCGTGCCTCCTTGCAGTAGAGCTGATCGAGCTGTTGCCGGGCGGGTCGAGTCTAATGTTCCGTCCGGGCGGCCGGTGCCCGGGCGGGGGGTCGTGCGTCACGCGAACGGCCGTACCCCGGACAGGCCGTGTCATGACACGGCTGTGCCCGGCACCTCCGCGGGTGCCGGGCACGGCCTTGGGTGAGCCGCTTCGCTACGCGCGGCCCGCCGTCTTCTGGGTCTTGCGGGTGACCGCGTCGATGATGACGGTCGCCAGCAGGACGCCACCGGTGATCATGTACTGGACCGGGGCGGCGATGCCCTCCAGGGCGAGGCCGTACTGGATCGAGACGATCACCAGCACACCGAGGAGCGCGTTCCAGGTGCGGCCACGGCCGCCGAACAGGGACGTACCGCCGATCACGGCCGCGGCGATGACGTTCATCAGGAACTCACCGGTACCCGCGCCCTGGTTGGCGGCGGCGATCTTCGAGGCGACGAAGAGGCCGCCGATCGCCGCGAAGGTGCCGGCGATCGCGAAGACCGAGATCCGGACCAGTTCCACGTTGATGCCGGCACGCCGGGAGGCCTCGACGCTGCCGCCGAGCGCGAACACCTTGCGCCCGTACGCCGTGCGGCGCAGCACGAAGTCGGTGAGCACCAGCACCGCGAGGAAGAGCACCACGGCGAGGGGCAGGCCCTTGTACTGGTTGTAGACGATCGCCACGGCGAAGGAGACGACGGCCAGCAGCACGGTACGCAGCACGAGGTCGCTGAGCGGGCGGGAGGGGATCCCGGCGGCTTCCCGGCGGCGGTTGCCCAGGAAGCCGGTCAGGAAGTACGCGGCGACGGCCACGACGGCGAGGCCGTAGGCGGCGGCGACGTCACTGAAGTAGTAGCTGGTGAGCTTGGTGACGATGCCGTCGTTGAGGTTGATGGTGCCGTTGTCGCCGAGGATCTGGAGCATGAAGCCCTGCCAGAACAGCAGGCCGGCCAGCGTCACGGCGAAGGCGGGCACGCCGATGCGGGCGAAGACGAAGCCGTGGATGGCGCCGGCCGCCGTGCCGGTGAGGACGGCCAGCACCAGGGCCAGCACCTCGTTCATCCCGTTCGTGATGTTCAGCACCGCGAAGGTGGCGCCCGCGACACCGGAGACCGAGCCGACCGACAGGTCGATCTCGCCGAGCAGCAGGACGAACACGATGCCGATGGCGATCATGCCCGTGCCGACCATGGCGACGGAGATGTCGGAGAGGTTGCCCGCGGTGAGGAAGTTGGAGTTCAGACTCTGGAAGATGATCCAGATGATCACCAGACCGATGACGACCGGGAGGGAACCCAGGTCACCGGCCTTTATCTTGCGCTTGAACTCGGTGATGTAGCCCGCGAAGCCCTGCTCGCGCACCAGCAGCCGGGGGTCCACCGCGGTCGCCGCGCCGGCGGCCGCCTCGGGGTTCTCCACGGTCTGGCCCTCGGGGGGCGTGGAGGTCTTGTCGATGCTCACTTCTTTATCTCCCCATTGGTGCGCGCCGCACGACGGGTCACGGCGTTGTCCGTGGCGCCGGTGATGGCGGAGATGATCTCTTCCTGCGAGGTCGACCTGACCTCGAAGACGCCGTTG
Source organism: Streptomyces triticisoli (assembly GCF_003270085.1). Classification (GTDB taxonomy): domain Bacteria; phylum Actinomycetota; class Actinomycetes; order Streptomycetales; family Streptomycetaceae; genus Streptomyces; species Streptomyces triticisoli. The sequence goes on from NZ_QFDQ01000238.1 coordinate 6,111, forward strand.
TTGCGTCCCAGACGCAGGACGGCCACCTTGTCGGCGACGGCCTTGACGTCGGCCATGTTGTGGCTGATGAGGATCACGGCGTGACCGCGCTCGCGCAGCCGCTCGACCAGGTCGAGGACCTGCGCGGTCTGCTCGACGCCGAGGGCGGCGGTGGGCTCGTCGAGGATGACCAGCTTGGGCTCGCCGAGCATGGAGCGGGCGATGGCCACGACCTGGCGCTGACCGCCGGAGAGCGAGGCGATCGGGATGCGGACGCTGGGGATGCGGATGGACAGCGTGTCCAGCAGCTCGCGGGAGCGGCGCTCCATCTCCACCTCGTCCAGGACACCGCGCCTGCGGATCTCCCGGCCCAGGAAGAGGTTGCCGACGACGTCGATGTTGTCGCACAGCGCGAGGTCCTGGTACACCGTCGCGATGCCCAGGTTCTGGGCGTCGTTCGGCTTGTTGACCTGGACGGCCTTGCCTTCCCACTCGATGACGCCCTCATCGATGGGGTGCACGCCGGCGATCGTCTTGACCAGCGTGGACTTTCCGGCGCCGTTGTCGCCCACCAGGGCGACCACCTCACCGGCGTGGACCTCAAGCTCTACGTCGGTGAGCGCCTGAACGGCACCGAACCGCTTGGAGACCCCGCGCAACGCCAACACGGGCGTAGCGGACACGTGAACCATCTCCTTCGCCGCCTGACCCGGCGGAAGGTTGTGCAGAAGATTGGGGGGTGTTCCGTCCGGCGCCCCGCACGAGCTTGCGGGGCTTTGGATACGCGGGGCGCCGGACGGAGCTTTGGAAGCGCGCCCCGCCGAGGGAGCTCAGGAGCGAACTCCCCCGGCGGGAAAGGCGCTTGCGTCGCTTACTTCAGACCGATCTTGTCGCAGGCCTTCTTGTACTGGGCCGTGCAGATCTCATCGACGGTGTAGACGCCGTCCTTGACGACGGTGTCCTGGATGTTGTCCTGGGTCAGCGAGGTCACCTCGACCAGGATCGAGGGGACGCCCTTGGTGGTGGGGCTGTCGACCTTGTCCTTGGCGATCGAGTCCAGCGACTTGCCCTGGGCGAGCGCGACGGCCATCTCGGCGGCGGCGTCGGCCTCGGGGGCGTACGGCTTGTAGACGCTCATGTACTGCTCACCGGCGACGATGCGCTGCACACCCGCGAGCTCGGCGTCCTGGCCGGTCACCGGGACCTTGATGCCGGCGGCCTTGAGGGCGGTGATGATGCCGCCGGCCATGCCGTCGTTGGCGGAGTAGACGCCGACGATGTTCTTCTTGCCGAGGGCGGAGATGGCGCCCTCCATGTTGGAGTTGGCGTTCTCCGGCTTCCACTCCTTGGTGTCGTACTCCTTGCCGATGTCCACCTTGCCGTCCAGCACCTCGTGGGCGCCCTGCTTGAACTGCGCGGCGTTCGGGTCGGTGGAGGAGCCGTTCATCATGACGATCTTGCCGGACTTGGCCTTGTCGCCCAGCGCCTCCAGCAGCGCCTCGCCCTGGGTCTTGCCGACGGTCACGTTGTCGAACGAGGTGTAGGCGTCGATCGGGCCCTGCGCCAGCCGGTCGTAGGCGACGACCGGGATGCCGGCGTCCTTGGCCTTCTGCACCGAGCTCTTGATGGCCGCGGCGTCCACCGCGTCCAGGATCAGCACGTCCACCTTGTTGGTGATCATCGTGTCGACCTGCTGGCTCTGCAGGCTGGCGTCCTGCTTGGCGTTGGCGTAGACGACCTTGCCCTTGTTGTTCGTCAGCTCCGCGACCTTCTTCTCGATCAGCGGGCGGTCGAACTTCTCGTAACGGGCGGTCTGGTTCTCCGGCAGGAGCAGGCCGACCTTGATGTCGTCGCCCTTCTTCTCGCTGCCGGACGACTTCGAGGAGCCACCGTCGGACTCCTTGGCGCTGCCACAGGCAGCGAGCGAGACGGCCATGGCACCAGCGGCAACGACGACAGCCGCGCGACGCATACGCGTGTTCACTTCTTAAACCCTCCCTGACGAGGCCGCGTCGTTGCGGCCGAGGTGGCTGGAAGTCAACTCGGCCGCGCGTGCGACGTCAAGAAGTAAATACTTAACGAGATGGCAACGGTGCCATGCGTTCTCTAAGTGAAGACAGGCGTCGCCAGGTGCAGGGTCCCGTCCAACAGGGTCGAATCGCCCATTTCGCTGAGCGCCAGGGCGAGCGCCCCGAGGACCTCCGCACGGCTCCCGAGGGTCCCTGGAAGCACGGAGAGACGGCGGGCGGCACTGGGGATGGCGTAGCGGGCGACGGACTCCCTGATCGGTGCCAGGACCAGCTCACCGGCCTCCGCGAGGTCGCCGCCGAGGACGACCCGGCTGGGATTGAGCAGGTTGCAGAGGGTGGCGACCCCAGTGCCGACGTGCCGGCCGACGTCGGTGATCACCCGCCGGCAGCCCGGGTCCCCGTCCCGCGCCAGCCGTACGACGCCCTCCAGGGTCAGGTCGGTGCCGTGGCTGGGCTGGAGCAGCGGGAGCACGTACCGGGCGGCGGCGAAGGTCTCCAGGCAGCCCCGGTTCCCGCAGCGGCAGACCGGGCCGGACTCGTCGAGCGTGATGTGACCGATCTCACCCGCGGTGCCGCCCGGGCCGCGGTAGATCTTGCCGTCGATCACCAGGCCGGCGCCCACACCGCTGGCGATCTTGATGTACGCCAGGTCGCTCACGCCCCGGCCGCTGCCCCAGACCAGCTCGCCCAGGGCCCCGAGGTTGGCGTCGTTGTCCACGTGCACCGGCACGCCGAGGCGCCCCCGCAGCTCCTCGGCGGGCTTGACGCCCGTCCAGCCCGGCAGGATCGCCGTGGAGCCCAGGGTGCCGGACTCGACGTCGATCGGGCCGGGTACGCCGACGCCCATGCCGGCGATCTTGGTACGGTCGATGCCCGTTGCCTCGATCAGGCGGTTGACCAGCCCTTCCGCCCGGTCGAAGCCCTGGGTCGAGGATGCGTCCACGTCCAGCGGCTCGGACTCCTCGGCGAGCACCTGGTGGGCGAGGTTGCCGATCGCGACCCGCAGGTGCGTGTGCCCGAAGTCGATGCCGATCACGATGCCGGCGTCCCCGCTCAGGGACACGCTGCGGGCCCGGCGGCCGCCCGCGGACGTGGGTGTGACCTGGACCGTCCCCCCGTCCTTGAGCTCGCGCACGATGTTGGAGACGGTCGCCGCGGACAGACCCGTGGTCCTCGCGATTTCCGCCTGCGTGAGCGAGCCCGCCAGCCGCACGGCACGTACGACCCGCTCCAGGTTGGCTCGGTGCAGCGATGACTGCGACCCTGGAGTCTCCACGACGACCTCCTGAGCGCGGGGCCGCTCCGATGAGGCCCCGACTATGTCCAACTAGTGAACTCTAAGCTGAGCTGTTCGGGTTGCCTCCCGTCAAGAGGTTGAACCGTTATACGGCCCCTTGGACATGCCGACGAAGGCGTGGTAATGCCGCGTGGTACGGCTGCCGCCGGGGCGGGGACAGCCAGTCGTACGTGTGCCGGGTGGGCACGCGCGTCCAAGCCCGGAACATCCCGGAATGGTGCCCGCCGCACAGGACGTCCGGGCGTCCGACCTCGCCCGCGCCCGCGGGGCGACGACGCCGCGACCTGGGACGGAGGCGGCACCGAGGCCGTGCACGGGGATCTGCGGCAGCCGACGCCGAGCCGCCCCCGCGGGCCTGGGAGCCCTGGAGGGCGACACGAGGGCGCGCGGACCCGTGACCCGTGAGGGCACGGCGCGCAACCCCGGGGCCGTGCCCCGCGGCCAAGCCCTCCCCCGCTCCCACAAGCCCCCCGTCCGGGTGCGCGCCCCCGTACGCCCCGGGCCCGGGGCGTACGGGGGCGAGGCCGAGACCAGGCCCGGAGTCGCGGCCGGGACCGAGGCCGGGACCGGGGTCGGGAGCCCTTGGTGTTTGGGTATTGCGCTCAGGGCCGTGGCCGGGGCCCTGAGCGCCGTGGTGCACAGGCGTGTGAGCTCGTGGTGCCTGGTCCGTGAGCGCGGGGGCCTGGGCCCGAGGTCCACGGCCCACGGCCCGCGGCAGGGGCACGCGGTCTGCGGTACGTGGACCTCGGACCGGGGCGTATGCGGCGTCTGGTGCACGGGTGGGGGGGCCGAGGGCCGAGGGCCGGTGGGCCCGGGGGGCGCAGCCCGGGGCGAGTGGCCCGAGGCCC
>NZ_QFDQ01000239.1 GCF_003270085.1 Streptomyces triticisoli
GACGAGTCGGGGCTGCCCGCCGCCGGACCGGTCGCGCGGCTCGCGGCCGACGTCCGCGCCGACCGGGCCCGCACCGCGACGGCCACAGCGCGCCGGGCGGCTGTTCTGGTCACCGCACCGGTGGGGCTGTGCTTCCTGCCCGCCTTCGTCGCGGTCGGCGTGCTGCCGGTGCTGATCGGCCTCGCGGGTGGGGCGCTGAACGGGGGTGGTGGCTGAGGGAGAGGACCTGGGACGGAAGCGGGCGCAGTGTGGGAACAACAGACCGAGACCTTACGGGGGTCCAGATGTACGGGAAGGTGCGGGCACGGCTGTGTGCCCTGGTACGCCGGATGCGCGGGGACGCGGGGATGGTCACGTCCGAGTACGCGATGGGGATCATCGCGGCGGTGGCGTTCGCCGTGCTGCTGTACGAGGTGGTGACGAGCGGGCAGGTCAAGGCCGAACTGCAGAACATCGTGAAGCGGGCGCTCAGTGCGCGGATGTGAACGCCTGGGTGGGCGGCAGGATGAGCGGAAGGGCGAGCGGCAGGGCGCCGACGCGGGGTTCGTGACGGCGGAGGCCGCCATGGTCCTGCCCGTGCTGGTGCTGGTGGTGACGGCGCTGGTGTGGGGGCTGTTGGTGGTGCTCGCGCAGATCCAGTGCGTGGACGCGGCACGGGCCGGTGCCCGGGCGGCCGCCCGGCAGGACCCGGAGGGCGCGGTCACCCGGGTGGCCCGTGACGCGGCACCGCGCGGTGCGGAGGTCACGGTGACCCGCCGGGGAGACCACGTGCACGTGGTTGTCGTGGCCGACCCGCCGGGGATGGGCGTGCTGCCCTTCCGGTTGAGGGAGGAGGCCGTTGCGGAGGCGGAGGACATGGTGCGGACGGTGGGGACGCGGACGCCGGGAGGAGCGAGGACATGAGATGCCGTTTCCCGGACTTCTCGGACCGTGGCTCCGCCAGTGTGTGGGGCGTCGGGGCGATCGTCCTGCTCTGCGTGGTGTTCGGCATCGGCCTCGCCCTCGGGCAGGCGGTGGTCGACCGGCACCGCGCGGCCGGGGGCGCCGACCTCGCGGCGCTTGCGGCGGCGGGCCACTGGGCCGAGGGTACCGCCGCGGCCTGCGCACGGGCGGACCGGGTGGCCCGCGCGCAGGGCACCTGGCTCGTCCGGTGCGCCATCGTCGGCGACACCTCGGACGTCACGGCGGTGTCGGAACGAGGGCCCTTCACGGCGGAGGTGAGAGCGAGGGCGGGGCCGGCGGTCCCACCGGACGACACAGCGGCCCCGGCGGCGCCTGTGGCGTCGGCGGAACCCACGGCAGGACCGGGGAGCGGACCGGGCCCGGCCACGGCACCTGTCACCCCCGCGGGCTAGGCCTGGCTCTGGCTCTTCTTCTCCTCCGGCGCCCCCTCCAGCAGCACGGTGAGCAGTCGTACGGCCCCCCGCTTGTGCAGTGGGTCGTTGCCGTTGCCGCACTTGGGGGACTGGATGCAGGAGGGGCAGCCGGAGTCGCACTCGCAGGAGGCGATGGCCTCGCGGGTGGCGGCGAGCCAGGCGCGGGCGGTGTGGAAGGCGCGCTCGGCGAAGCCCGCGCCGCCGGGGTGGCCGTCGTAGACGAACACCGTGGGCAGCAGTGTGTCGGGGTGCAGCGGGATGGAGACACCGCCGATGTCCCACCGGTCGCAGGTCGCGAACAGGGGCAGCATGCCGATCGAGGCGTGCTCGGCGGCGTGCAGGGCGCCGCCGAGGCTCTCCGGGTGGATCCGGGCCTCGTCGAGCTGGTCCTCGGTGACCGTCCACCACACCGCGCGGGTGCGCAGCGTACGAGGAGGGAGGTCGAGTTTCGTCTCGCCCAGCACTTCACCGGTGAGCAGACGCCGGCGCAGGAAGGAGACCACCTGGTTGGTGACCTCGACGGAGCCGTAGCACAGGCGGCCGTCGCCCCAGGGGACCTCGGTGTCCGTCTCCAGGACGGAGATCGCCGTCGTGTCGCGGGCGACCGTCGTGTACGGCGGGCTCGCCTCCTCGACCAGGGCGACCGAGTCGTCCAGGTCGAGGGAGCGCACCAGGTACGTACGGCCCTGGTGCAGGTGGACCGCGCCCTCGTGCACGCTCGTGTGCGCGGCGCCCGCGTCGACCGTGCCGAGCAGCCGCCCGGTGCCGGCCTCGACGATCTGCACCGGCCGCCCGCCCTCGCCGCGGATGTCGGTGAGGTCCGCGGCCCGCTCCCGGCGGGTCCAGTGCCAGGCCTTCGTCCGCCGGCGCAGCAGCTTCGCGGCCTCCAGCTGTGGCAGCAGCTCCGGGCAGGCGGGTCCGAACAGTTCGATGTCCTCCTCGGTGAGCGGCAGCTCGGCGGCGGCCGCGCACAGGTGCGGGGCGAGGACGTAGGGGTTGTCGGGGTCGAGGACCGTCGATTCGACCGGCTGGTCGAACAGGGCCTCCGGATGGTGGACGAGGAAGGTGTCCAGCGGGTCGTCGCGGGCGATCAGGACCGCGAGGGCGCCCTGGCCGGAGCGGCCCGCGCGGCCCGCCTGCTGCCACAGGGACGCGCGGGTGCCCGGGTAGCCGGCGATCAGTACGGCGTCCAGACCCGAGACGTCCACGCCCAGTTCCAGGGCGGTCGTGGCGGCCAGGCCCAGCAGCTCGCCGGAGTGCAGGGCGCGTTCCAGGGCGCGGCGCTCCTCGGGGAGGTAGCCGCCCCGGTAGGCCGCGACACGCCGGGCCAGCGGCCGGTCGGTCTCGGCCAGCCGCTCCTGGGCGATCACGGAGATCAGCTCGGCGCCGCGCCGGGAGCGTACGAAGGCGACGGAGCGCACGCCCTGCAGGGCGAGGTCGGTCAGCAGGTCGGCGGTCTCGGCGGTGGCGGTACGCCGGACGGGCGCGCCCCTCTCACCCTGGAGTTCGGTGAGCGGGGGCTCCCAGAGGGCGAACACCAGTTCACCGCGGGGCGAGGCGTCGTCGGCCACCTCGACCACGGGCAGACCGGTGAGGCGGCGGGCGGCCACCGAGGGTTCGGCGGCGGTCGCCGAGGCCAGCAGGAAGACCGGCGAGGAGCCGTAGCGCGCGCACAGCCGGCGCAGGCGGCGCAGCACCTGGGCGACGTGCGAGCCGAAGACGCCCCGGTAGGTGTGGCACTCGTCGACGACGACGTACTTCAGGGCGCGCAGGAAGGAGGACCAGCGCGGGTGCGCGGGCAGGATCCCGCGGTGCAGCATGTCGGGGTTGGTCAGGACGTAGTTGCCGTACTGGCGGATCCACTCGCGTTCCTCGGGCGGTGTGTCGCCGTCGTACACCGCGGGGCGTACGGCCTTGCCCAGGGGGCGCGCGAGTTCCTTCACCGCGCGGCACTGGTCGGCCGCCAGGGCCTTGGTGGGGGCCAGGTAGAGGGCGGTGGCGCCACGCCCGCCCGCCCGTCGCCCGCCACCACCCCGTGGAAGCGCTTCGCGCTGCTGTGTCCTTTGGGCGGGCGCCTCGGAGCCGTTCAGCAGCGCCGACAGCACCGGGACGAGGTACGCCAGCGACTTTCCGGACGCCGTGCCCGTGGCGACGACCACCGAGTCGCCGTCGAGGGCGTGCTCGGCGGCACGTGCCTGGTGGGCCCAGGGGTGTTCGATTCCGCAGGCCTGGACGGCCGCGACGACCTCCGATCGAATCCGGTCGGGCCAGACGGCATGGCGACCCTCGCGCGGGGGCAAGTGCTCCGTATGAGTGATGCGTGCAGCCCGGCTCGGCCCCGAGGCGAGCCGGTCCAGAACCGCGCCTGGCGTCAGGCGGGTTGCGGGGTCCGCCGGGGTTCGATCGGATCGGTGATTCTTGGCCATCGGCACCGAGTGTGTCACCGGCGTGCAGGACAATGGGACCAAGGCGTCGTGCACGCCTGCCGGTAAGTGATTGAATGCCATCGCGGCTGGCGAACCGTCCCGGGGGCTTCAAGCCGAGGTGCCCGAGGGGCGACCGCTCGATAGCAAGGTGCTGGAGGATCCGTGGACCTGTCCCTGTCGACCCGTACCGTCGGCGATCGTACGGTCGTCGAGGTCGGTGGCGAAATCGACGTATATACCGCGCCCAAGCTGCGCGAGCAGCTGGTCGAGCTGGTGAACGACGGGAATTTCCACCTCGTCGTCGACATGGAGGGCGTGGACTTCCTCGACTCCACCGGTCTCGGCGTACTGGTCGGCGGGCTGAAGCGAGTGCGTGCCCATGAGGGCTCGCTGCGCCTGGTGTGCAACCAGGAGCGCATTCTCAAGATCTTCCGCATCACCGGTCTGACCAAGGTGTTCCCGATCCACACCACGGTCGACGAAGCGGTGGCGGCCACCGACTGACCGCCGGCCCCGGCCGGTGTCCGGGGCGGAAGAGTCCAAGCGGGGGACCGGGCCTTCGGTGGCCCGGTCCCACGACAGCACGCCCGTAGCTTCGAGGGGGATGCATGGCCACCGTCGAACTCCGCTTCAGCGCGCTGCCCGAGCACGTCAGGACCGCCCGGCTGGTGGCGGCCGCGGTGGCGCGCAGGGCCGGAGTGGACGAGGCCGTCCTCGACGAGGTCAGGCTCGCCGTGGGCGAGGCCTGTTCGCGCGCCGTCGGACTGCATCGCAGCGGCGGGGTCCCGGCACCGGTGAAGGTGCTGCTGACCGAGGAGGGGAAACAGTTCTCCATCGAGGTCGGCGACGAGGCCCGGCACGCGCCGTACCACCCCGGGGACGCCCCGGGCGCCGTGGACGAGGCGGAGGCCGAGGAGGACGAAATGGGCCTCGCGGTCATCAGCGGCCTTGTCGACGACGTGGAGGTCTCGGCCGGGGAGCACGGCGGGCTGATCAAGATGACCTGGCCGACCATGCCGCCGCCGACCGCCGCGCTTCCCTGACGCGTGCCACCACCCACTCGGCCACCCATTCGGCGCACCACACGAGGGCCCTGCTCGGCAGGGCCCTTTGCGTTTTCGCCGACTGTGTCCACCAGGTACATTGAATTCGTGAAGTAATTCACGATCAGTCAGTAGATCATTTGATCAAGCATTGATCGAGTGTCAATGGTTTTGAACCATTACCTCTTTCGGGTTCCGTGGCGTGACGTCGATCATTTGCTGAAGAGCAGGTGAAGGTCGATTCGATTGGCCGCGCTCTGTTTTGATCAGGTTCCGCTACCTACAATCCGTCCACATCTTGAGCTCAGCCCAAGCGTCAAGGAGGACGAATGGCGGGGCTTTCTACCCCTCATCAGTTGGGCCACCCCACAACCTTCGCAGCCGCGGTCCTGACCAACGACAACCGGATCATCGTGGCGGTCATCGCGGCCGTCGCGCTGGCCGCGCTCGTGGTCGCAGGCGTCCTGGTACGCCAGGTACTCGCGGCGGGCGAGGGCACCGACAGCATGAAGAAGATCGCGGAAGCGGTCCAGGAAGGAGCGAAGGCCTATCTGGGCCGTCAGATGCGCACGCTCGGCGTATTCGCCGTGGTCGTGTTCTTCCTGCTCCTGCTGTTGCCCGCGGACGACTGGAATCAGCGTGCCGGACGATCGGTGTTCTTCCTGATCGGTGCGGCGTTCTCGGCGGCCACCGGCTATATCGGCATGTGGCTCGCCGTGCGCAGCAACGTGCGCGTCGCCGCGGCGGCCCGGGAAGCGACTCCCGCGGAAGGTGAGCCGCAAAAGGATCTCACCGCTGTCTCGCACAGAGCCATGAAGATCGCTTTCCGTACGGGCGGCGTCGTCGGCATGTTCACGGTGGGGCTCGGCCTGCTGGGCGCCTCCTGTGTGGTGCTCGTGTACGCGGCGAACGCGCCGAAGGTACTCGAGGGCTTCGGCCTCGGCGCGGCGCTCATCGCGATGTTCATGCGGGTCGGCGGCGGCATCTTCACCAAGGCCGCCGACGTCGGCGCCGACCTGGTCGGCAAGGTCGAGCAGGGCATTCCGGAGGACGATCCGCGCAATGCCGCGACCATCGCCGACAACGTGGGCGACAACGTCGGTGACTGCGCGGGCATGGCGGCCGACCTCTTCGAGTCGTACGCCGTCACGCTCGTGGCCGCGCTCATCCTCGGCATGGCGGCCTTCGGCAACGACGGGCTCGCCTTCCCGCTGCTGGTGCCGGCCATCGGTGTGATCACCGCCATGATCGGCATCTTCGCGGTGGCGCCGCGCCGCGCCGACCGCAGCGGCATGACCGCGATCAACCGCGGCTTCTTCATCTCCGCGGTGATCTCGCTGGCCCTCGTCGCGGTCGCCGTCTTCACCTTTCTGCCGTCGTCGTACGCCGACCTGACCGGCGTCACCGACGCGGCGATCACGGGCAAGAGCGGTGATCCGCGCATCCTCGCCCTGGTCGCGGTGGCCATCGGCATCCTGCTGGCCGCCGTGATCCAGCAGCTGACCGGCTACTTCACCGAGACCAACCGGCGTCCGGTCAAGGACATCGGCAAGAGCTCGCTGACCGGTCCGGCCACCGTGGTCCTCGCCGGCGTCTCCGTCGGCCTGGAGTCGGCCGTCTACACCGCCCTGCTGATCGGCCTCAGCGTCTACGGGGCGTTCCTGCTCGGCGGTACGTCGATCATGCTGGCGCTGTTCGCGGTGGCGCTGGCCGGCACCGGCCTGCTCACCACGGTCGGCGTGATCGTCGCCATGGACACCTTCGGCCCGGTCTCCGACAACGCCCAGGGCATCGCCGAGATGTCCGGCGACGTCGAGGGCGAGGGCGCGCAGGTGCTCACCAACCTGGACGCGGTCGGCAACACCACCAAGGCCATCACCAAGGGCATCGCCATCGCCACCGCCGTCCTGGCGGCGTCGGCGCTCTTCGGGTCCTACCGCGACGCGATCATCACCGGCGCGCGCGACGTCGGGGAGAGAGTCTCCGGTGCGGGTGCGCCGATGAGCCTGACCATGGACATCTCGCAACCCAACAACCTGGTCGGCCTCATCGCCGGTGCGGCGGTCGTCTTCCTCTTCTCGGGGCTGGCGATCAACGCGGTGTCGCGGTCGGCGGGCTCGGTGGTGTACGAGGTGCGACGGCAGTTCCGTGAGAAGCCCGGGATCATGGACTACAGCGAGAAGCCGGAGTACGGCAAGGTCGTCGACATCTGCACCAAGGACGCCCTGCGCGAGCTCGCCACCCCCGGACTGCTCGCCGTCATGGCGCCCATCTTCATCGGGTTCACGCTCGGTGTCGGCGCGCTCGGCTCCTACCTCGCGGGCGCGATCGGCGCGGGCACGCTGATGGCGGTGTTCCTCGCCAACTCCGGTGGCGCCTGGGACAACGCCAAGAAGCTGGTGGAGGACGGCCACCACGGCGGCAAGGGCAGCGAGGCCCATGCCGCCACGGTGATCGGAGACACGGTCGGCGACCCCTTCAAGGACACCGCCGGTCCCGCGATCAACCCGCTGCTGAAGGTGATGAACCTGGTGTCGCTGCTCATCGCGCCCGCGGTGATCAAGTTCTCCTACGGCAGCGACAAGAGTCTCGGTGTACGGGTCGCGATCGCGGTCCTGGCGTTGGTCGTCATCGTCGGCGCGGTCTACATCTCCAAGCGGCGCGGAATCGCCGTGGGTGACGAGGACAGCGCCGAAGAAGTGCCCAAAACGGCCGATCCTGCGGTGGTCTCGTAGGCGGTCTCAACTTCAACTTCAGGCCCAGCTCAAGAGACGGGCGGGTGGCGCGTACGGCGCGTCGCCCGCCCGTCGTGTGTGCGGACGTGCCCCCTCGTGAGCCTTCTCTCGCTGGTGCAAACGGCTACAAGACATCTCATAACGGGCGTCCGGGCAGGGGGCGCCATCGGCATGGCGTGTATGTTCCGGGGCCGAGAGCCACGGAAGGGACCAACCCGGTGAACAAGAAGCTCGCGGCCGCACTGTCCGGCGGTGCGGTACTGGTACTGGCACTGACGGGCTGCACCAGCGGCAGCGACGACAGCAAGAACGACGCGCTGAACGCCTGGGCCAAGCAGGTGTGCGACGCGGTGCAGCCGCAGGCGAAGAAGATCGAGGCCGCCAATGCCGCCATCCAGAAGGAGACCTCGGACAACAGCGAGCCGGCCCAGGTCCAGAAGACCGACGCACAGGCCTTCCAGGACATGTCCGACGCCTACAAGGCGATCGGCGACGCCGTGAACAAGGCGGGCGCTCCCCAGGTCGACAACGGCCAGAAGAAGCTGCGGGACGCGGTCAAGGAGCTCCACAGCCTCGGCGCCTCCTACGCCTCCCTCAAGCAGCAGGTCGACAAGCTCGACACCAAGGACCAGGCCAAGTTCGCGGACGGCCTGAAGGACATCGCCACCCAGCTGGACAAGCTGAGCAGGACCGGCAGCGACGCCCTGAAGAACCTGGAGGAGGGCGACGTGGGCAAGGCGATGGCCCGGCAGCCGAGCTGCAAGTCCACCTCCACCTCCACCTCCGAGTCCGCCGCGCCCTCGACCGCGAACGGCTGACGCACGCACGCGCGCGTGCGGTGCCGGTGGGAGCCGACAGAATGGGGTCGTGAGTGACTCCAGCCTGCCCACCGTGCCCGACCTGCCCGCCGCCGACCGCCCGGACGTCGCCGCCCGGCTCCGGGACGCCCTGCTCGGCGCCTCCTTCACCGCCGACGGACTGCTCGAGCTGCTCGGCGCGCCCGCGTACGCGGCCCTGGCACGCGGCGAGACCGTCCCCGCGCTACGGGCCACGCGTGGCGACACGCCACTGGAGCTGCTGGTCCGGCTGTTCCTGCTGCAGCAGCCCGTGCCGCACGCGCGCGTGGCGGACGTCCTGCCCGTCGAGGACTGCCTGGAGACCGGCTGGCTGGCGCGCGCCGGCGAGGACGAGCTCGCCGCGACCGTGGACGTACGGCCGTACGGCGGGCCCGACGGCGAGGACTGGTTCATCGTGTCCGACCTGGGTTGTGCGGTCGGTGGATCAGGAGGTGTGCGCGCCAGCGCTCGTTGGAGGGGTGGTGGCGGGCGACGGGCGGGAGGTATCGGCAGCCGTCGGGAGGGTGTCGTCCTCGGTGTCGGCGGCGCGTCCACGACCCTGGCCGGCATCACGGTCCGTACGCCCGCCGGCTCCGCGCTCGACCTCGGCACCGGTTCCGGCATCCAGGCGCTGCACGCCGGCCGGCACGCCACGCGCGTGACCGCGACCGACGTCAACCCGCGCGCGCTGCACATCACCGCCCTGACGCTGGCGCTGTCGGGCGCCCCGGCCGCCGATCTGCGCCAGGGCTCGCTGTTCGAGCCGGTCCGCGACGGCGAGACGTTCGACCTGATCGTCTCCAACCCGCCCTTCGTGATCTCTCCCGGCGCCCGGCTGACGTACCGCGACGGCGGGATGGGCGGGGACGATCTGTGCCGCACGCTCGTCCAGCAGGCGGGGGAGCGGCTGAACGAGGGCGGGTTCGCACAGTTCCTCGCCAACTGGCAGCACGTGGAGGGGGAGGACTGGCAGGACAGGCTCAGGTCATGGGTGCCCCGCGGGTGCGACGCGTGGATCGTGCAGCGCGAGGTGCAGGACGTCACGCAGTACGCCGAGCTGTGGCTCAGGGACGCCGGGGACCACCGCGCCGACCCGGTTCAGTACCAGGAGCGGTACGACGCCTGGCTGGAGGAGTTCGAGGCGCGCAAGGTCAGGGCCGTGGGCTTCGGCTGGATCACGCTGCGCCGGACGTCCTCCGCGGTGCCCTCCATCACCGTGGAGGAGTGGCCGCACCCGGTGGAGCAGCCGCTCGGCGAGACCGTACGGGCGTACTTCGCCCGCCTCGACTACCTGCGGGACCACGACGACGCGGCCCTGCTCGACGACCACTTCCGGCTGGTCCGCGAGGTCGTCCAGGAGCAGGTCGGCCTGCCCGGCGCCGAGGACCCCGAGCACGTCGTGCTGCGCCAGAACCGCGGGATGCGCCGCGCCACCACCGTGGACACGGTCGGCGCGGGCTTCGCCGGCGTCTGCGACGGCACACTGAGCGCCGGCCGGATCCTGGACGCCATCGCCCAGCTGATGGGCGAGGACCCGGTCGTGCTCCGCGACCGCACGCCCGCCCAGATCCGGCTGCTGGTGGAACAGGGCTTCATCGAGCCGGCGGGCTGACACCGGCCGACCGGTTTTCGCCCCTGTCACTTTCTTTCTTCTTCTCTTTTCTTCGGTCACTTCCGGTCATGCGGCGCGTGGCGCGGGCGGCGGCGGACGGAACGCGCGGGCGCCCGTCCGCCCGGCGTTCACCGGAGGTTGACCCGGCCGTCGCCCATGGGTGCCAGCCTCCCGTACCGGGGCATCCGGGGACGGGAGGGGACGTACGTGGAGAGCGGGCCGACGATCTTCGCGGGAACGGTGTTCGCCCTGTTCGGGGCGGCATTGCTGGGGTGGACGGCGGTGCGGGTGCGGCACCGGGAACCCGTCGCCCTCGGCGTCGGCCGGGCCACGTCGGCGACCGTCGCGAGCCTGCTCGCCCTCACCGCACTGTCCCTCGGCATGTGGTGTTTCACCCGCGTGTGAGAACCGCCGCACCACCGCGTTTTCCGTAACTGATGGGTCACCCTCCGCATGATCCCGAAAGGGCTGGTGAACACTCCGGGCGGCAGGAAGGGCAGAAGTCGGGTTACCGTTCGAGTGGCCGTTGCGGGCTTTTCCCGTTTGACACGGGGGCGGGATGTACCGTCACACTCCGCAGCGTCACCACGATCCGACCCCCGGGAATTCAAGGCCCGGGGAGCCCCCAGCGTCGACCGGAGAGAAGAGCGAAGTTGTCCCCGACCAGCGAGACCGCACAGGGCGGCCGCCGACTCGTCATCGTCGAGTCGCCTGCCAAGGCGAAGACGATCAAGGGCTACCTCGGCCCCGGCTACGTCGTCGAAGCGAGCGTCGGGCACATCCGTGACCTTCCCAGCGGCGCCGCGGAGGTTCCTGAGAAATACACCGGCGAGGTGCGCCGCCTCGGTGTGGATGTAGAACATGACTTCCAGCCGATCTATGTCATCAACGCGGACAAGAAGGCCCAGGTCAAGAAGCTCAAGGACCTGCTGAAGGAATCCGACGAGCTCTTCCTCGCCACCGATGAGGACCGCGAGGGCGAGGCCATCGCCTGGCATCTGCAGGAAGTGCTCAAGCCGAAGATCCCGGTCAGGCGGATGGTCTTCCACGAGATCACCAAGGACGCCATCCGCGAGGCCGTCGCCAACCCGCGCCAGCTCAACCAGCGGCTGGTCGACGCCCAGGAGACCCGCCGCATCCTCGACCGTCTCTACGGCTACGAGGTCTCGCCGGTGCTGTGGAAGAAGGTCATGCCGCGTCTGTCGGCCGGCCGCGTCCAGTCGGTCGCGACCCGGCTCGTGGTCGAGCGGGAACGCGAGCGCATGGCATTCCGCTCCGCCGAGTACTGGGACCTGACCGGCACCTTCTCGACCGGTCGCGCGGGCGATGCGAGCGACCCGTCGTCGCTGGTCGCACGCCTGCAGTCCGTCGACGGCCGGCGTGTCGCACAGGGCCGCGACTTCGACTCCCTGGGGCAGCCGAAGAGCGCGAACACCCTCCACCTCGACGAGGCCACCGCCCGCGCGCTGGCCGCCGCTCTGGAGCACACCCGCTTCTCCGTGCGGTCCGTCGAGTCCAAGCCGTACCGCCGCTCGCCGTACGCCCCGTTCCGTACGACGACGCTGCAGCAGGAGGCCAGCCGCAAGCTCGGCTTCGGCGCGAAGGCCACCATGCAGATCGCGCAGAAGCTGTACGAGAACGGCTACATCACGTACATGCGTACGGACTCCACCACCCTGAGCGGCACGGCGATCGCCGCCGCCCGTGCCCAGGTCACGCATCTGTACGGCGCCGACTATCTGCCGCCGCAGCCGCGTACGTACGCCGGCAAGGTCAAGAACGCCCAGGAGGCGCACGAGGCGATCCGCCCCTCGGGTGATCGTTTCCGCACGCCCGCCGAGACCGGTCTGACCGGTGACCAGTTCAGGCTCTACGAGCTGATCTGGAAGCGGACGGTCGCCTCCCAGATGAAGGACGCGACCGGCAACAGCGTGACCGTCAGGATCGGCGGCACCGCGGCCGACGGCCGGGACGTCGAGTTCAGCGCGTCCGGCAAGACGATCACCTTCCACGGCTTCCTCAAGGCCTACGTCGAGGGCGCCGACGACCCGAACGCCGAGCTCGACGACCGCGAGCGCCGCCTGCCCCAGGTCACCGAGGGCGACGCCCTGAACGCCGAGGAGATCACGGCCGACGGGCACGCCACCAAGCCCCCGGCCCGCTACACCGAGGCCAGCCTGGTCAAGGAGCTCGAAGAGCGCGAGATCGGCCGCCCGTCGACGTACGCGTCGATCATCGGCACGATCCTCGACCGCGGCTACGTCTTCAAGAAGGGCACGGCCCTGGTGCCGTCCTTCCTGTCCTTCGCCGTGGTCAACCTCCTGGAGAAGCACTTCGGGCGGCTCGTCGACTACGGCTTCACCGCCAAGATGGAGGACGACCTCGACCGCATCGCACGCGGCGAGGCCCAGGCCGTGCCGTGGCTGAAGCGGTTCTACTTCGGTGAGGGTGCTGTCGAGGGTGCCGCCGCCGACGCCGGCAACGGCGACGGGGACCACCTCGGCGGGCTCAAGGAGCTGGTGACCGACCTGGGCGCCATCGACGCGCGCGAGGTGTCGTCGTTCCCCGTGGGCAACGGCATCGTGCTGCGGGTCGGACGCTACGGGCCGTACATCGAGCGCGGCGAGAAGGAGACCGACACCCACCAGCGTGCCGACATCCGGGACGACCTGGCCCCGGACGAGCTGACCGTCGAGCTCGCCGAGGAACTGCTCGCCAAGCCGAGCGGCGACTTCGAGCTGGGCATCGACCCGGCCACCGGCCACACGATCGTCGCCAAGGACGGCCGCTACGGCCCGTACGTCACCGAAGTCCTCCCCGAGGGCACCCCGAAGACCGGCAAGAACGCGGTCAAGCCGCGCACGGCCTCGCTGTTCAAGTCGATGACCCTGGACACGGTGACGCTGGGCGACGCGCTGAAGCTCATGTCGCTGCCGCGCGTCGTCGGCACCGACGCCGACGGCCAGGAGATCACCGCGCAGAACGGCCGCTACGGCCCCTACCTGAAGAAGGGCACGGACTCGCGCTCGCTGCAGACCGAGGACCAGCTCTTCACGATCACGCTGGAGGAGGCCCAGGCGATCTACGCCCAGCCCAAGCAGCGCGGTCGCGCGGCCGCCAAGCCGCCGCTGAAGGAGCTCGGCGAGGACCCGGTCAGCGGCAAGCCGGTCGTGGTCAAGGACGGCCGTTTCGGCCCGTACGTCACCGACGGCGAGACCAACGCGACCCTGCGCTCCGGCGACAGCGTCGAGGCGATCACCCCGGAGCGCGGCTTCGAGCTGCTCGCCGAGAAGCGCGCGAAGGGACCGGCCAGGAAGACCGCGAAGAAGTCGGCCGCGAAGAAGACGACGGCGAAGAAGACGGCGTCCACGGCCGCGAAGAAGACCGCGGCGAAGAAGACCGCGGCGAAGAAGACGGCCACCGCGAAGACGGCTGCCAAGAAGACGACCGCCAAGAAGGCGACGGCTTCCGGGGCGACCGCCGCCAAGACGACGGAGGGCTGATCGCGGGCGGCGCAGGACCGATCGCGCGGCGGACCCTTCACGGATCCTTTGCGAAAAGCACGCCCCGGCATCACTTTGGTGTCGGGGCGTGTGCACGTTCGGACGGTCACCGTGTGCTGTCAGTGTGTCCGGATAGGCTGAACGCATGACGCGAGCCGAGCAGCCAACGGCCCACACCACCGCACCCGACGACACCCTCGCGGCCGATTCCCGCGAGCGCGCCGTCCGCTCCCTGCTGCGCCGGCCTCAACTGAGGCGACTGTGGAGCGCGCAACTGGTGGGGGGTGTCGGAGACGTCCTGGCGCTCCTGGTCCTGGTCGTCCTCGCCCTCCAGGCGGCGATCGCCGCCGGCTCCTTCGGCGGGGGCTACCGGGGCGTGGCCTTCGCAGTGGCGACCGTCTTCGCCGTGCGCATCCTGGCGACCGTGCTCTTCGGCGCGGTCCTCCTCGGCCCGCTGACCTCGCTCACCTCCCAGGACGGCCCGCTCGACCGCCGCTGGACCATGGTCGGCGCGGACGGCGTGCGCGCCGCCCTGCTGATCGTCGCCCCGCTGTGGATCGACTGGACGCCGGACAACGCCCTGGCCTACCTCCTGGTCACCGTCTTCGTGACCGGGGTCGCCGAGCGCCTCTGGACGGTGTGCCGGGAGAGCGCTGCCCCCGCACTGCTGCCTGCCCCGCCCCCGGAGGGCGCCACGGTACGCCCGCTGCCCGACCACATGGACGCCCTGCGCCGCCTGTCGCTGCGCACGACCTTCCTGGCCATCCCGCTGGCGGCCGCCGCCCTGGTCGTCGCGTCCCTGCTCAACAACCTCCTGGGCACCGGCGTCGCCTGGTTCGACCAGCACCAGGCGGCCCTCGGCTCCTACGTCGCGGCCGGACTGTTCGCCGCGTCCCTGTCCGTGCTGACCTACCTGGAACTGCCCGGCACGCGCACCCCGCGCCCGCGCTCGCCGCTGGAGGGCCTGCGCCGCCCGAGGACAGGCACCGGCGCCGACAAGGGCCGTACGGGGGCCGTTCCGATGCTCGTGCTCGCCTGCGCGGCCGTCGCCGGGGCGGTCGCCGCCGCGGTCGCCGTCTGCGTCCTGCACGCCATCGACCTGGACGGCGGCCCGGTGCTGTACGGGCTGGCGGTGCTCGCCCTCACGGGCGGGGTCGCCGCCGGCGTCCGTACGGCACCCAGGGCGCTGGTCTCGCTGTCGCGGCGCCGGTTGCTGGCCCTGGTGATCGCCCTCACCGGCATCGCCCTGCTCGCCGCCGGACTCGTCCCCGACGTCACCACCGTCCTGCTGATCCTCGCCCTGGCCGGGGTGAGCGCGGGCGTCGCCGCCAACACCGGGCACACTCTGCTCGACCAGGAGACCGAGGACTACCGCCGGCCGCGCATGACCGAACACCTGCACGCGGTGGTACGGGTCTTCGTGGCGCTCGGCGCCGTGCTCGCCCCGGTGGTCGCGGCCGTGATCGGCCCGCACCGCCTGGAGAACGGCCGGTTCGTGTTCGCGCACGGCGGCGCCGCCTTCACCCTGATGCTGGTCGGCGCGCTGCTGCTGCCGGTGGCCGCGCTGGTCCTCGCCAAGGTCGACGACCGTTCCGGCGTACCGCTGCGGCAGGACCTCGTCGACGCCCTGCGCGGTGGCGACGACCCGGTGACGGCCCCCGCGGCCTCCGGTTTCTTCATCGCCCTGGAGGGCGGTGACGGGGCGGGCAAGTCCACGCAGGCCGAGGCGCTCGCCGACTGGATCAGGTCCAAGGGGCACGAGGTCGTCCTCACCCGCGAGCCGGGTGCCACACCCGTGGGCAAGCGGCTGCGCTCGATCCTGCTCGACGTGTCCTCGCAGGGCCTGTCCCACCGCGCGGAGGCGCTGCTGTACGCCGCCGACCGAGCGGAGCACGTCGACACGGTCGTACGGCCCGCCCTGGAGCGGGGCGCCGTGGTGATCAGCGACCGCTACGTCGACTCGTCGGTGGCCTACCAGGGCGCGGGCCGCGACCTGTCCCCGACCGAGATCGCGCGGATCTCCCGCTGGGCGACCAGCGGACTGGTCCCGCACCTGACCGTCCTGCTGGACGTCTCCCCGGAGGCGGCCCGCGAGCGGTTCACGGAGGCACCCGACCGCCTGGAGTCGGAGCCCGCCGAGTTCCACGCGCGCGTGCGGGCCGGATTCCTGACGCTGGCCGCCGCCGACCCCGGCCGGTACCTGGTGGTGGACGCCGGGCAGGAGCCCGAAGCCGTCACCACGGTCGTCCGGCACCGGCTCGACCAGATGCTGCCGCTGTCCGAGGCCGAGCTGAAGGCCCAGGAGGAGGCACGGAAGAAGGCAGAGGAGGAGGCGCGCCGCAAGGCCGAGGAGGAGGCCCGCAGGAAGGCCGAGGAGGAGCGACTGGAGCGCGAGCGCCAGGAGCAGCTCGCACGGCTGCGCGCCGAGGAGGAGGAGCGCAAGCGGCGCGAGCTGGAGGAGGCGCAGCGGCGCGAGGCCGAACGGCAGGCGGAGGAGGCCCGGCGGCGCGCCGAGGAGGCCCGGCGCAAGGCGGAGGAGGATCAGGCCCGGCTGCTCGCGGAGGAGCAGGCACGGGCGGAGGCCGAGGCGCGCCGCAAGGCCGAGGAGGAGGAGCGGCGCCGGCAGGCCGAGGAGGAGGCCCGGCTGCGCGCCGAGGCCGAGGCACG
>NZ_QFDQ01000240.1 GCF_003270085.1 Streptomyces triticisoli
CCGGAGCCGTCCCGGGGCCCGCCACCGGCTCGCGGCCCGCGGCGGCCCCACGGTCCGCCGCGGCCGGCCCCCGACCCGTCACCGGTCCCCGGCCGTCCTCGGCCTGCTCCCCGCCATCGGCGTGCCCTCGGCCCTCGCCAGGTGTCACGTCGGACATCTCGATCAGCTCTCCTTCGCGTGACGTCGGTCGAGGGCCCACGGGAGGCGAGAGCCGTGGTGGGTGCCGTGGTGGGTGCCGGACTCGGCGGCGCCCTCGGGGGCGGTGCCGCCCCGGGACGGGGTCAGCAGGTCCTCGAAGAGGTCGCGGGCCTCGACCATGGAGGCGCGCAGGTCCTCGGTGCTCACCCCGTTCTCCAGGGCACCGTCCGGGTGCGCGGCGCGGTGGACACGGCGGTAGCCGTGGACGTGGTGCCCGTGGTGCACGGACAGCGCGGCCAGCTGCTCCTCGTACTGGCCGTCGGCCGGGAACCCCCGGGCCCCGGCCAGCTCGCCGAGCAGCCGGTCCGCCTCGGCGACCGCCTCCCGTGGCGAGTCGACGAACCGCTCCTGCGCGGCCGTCCACCGCGCCTCGAACCGCTCGCGCTCGGCCGGCTCCAGCGACCGCTCGCGCAGGCCGCCGTGGCGTTCCACGCGCGCGGCGAGTTCGCGCTCGGCGGCCTTGGTGTCGCCGTCGTGGCGGGCCACGGTCCGGTCGTACTCCGGGCCGAAGCGCCGCTTCAGACTCCGCCCGCCGTGCTCCCCACGAGCACGCGAGGTCAGCACGGCCGCCACCACGACGACGGCCGCCGCCATCACGATCAAAGCGATGATCAGGCCTGTGGACATGAGAACCTTCCGGGTCGATCGGCCCAACTGGCCGGTTCTACCTCCGGGTTGCCCGGAAGTTGATCGACAAACTGCCTGTCGGGGCGGAAGCGGCGCACAGCGCACCACCCCGGACATCCGGTTGTGCGCCCGCCGGGCCATCTGCCGAGAATGCCCGCATGCCCCCGACCCCCACCCGCGACTCCGCTCCCTGGACCGTGGCCCCGGAGCCGTACGACTCCCCCGCCGCCACCGCGCTCTGGCGGGCGTACTACACCGAGGTCAGCGACCGCTGGTACCTGCTGCACGAAGGACGCCGCACCGACCCCGACGAGCTGGAGCGGGAGATCGCCGCCCACACGGGCGCCGAACTCTCCCCGCCCACCGGGCAGTTGCTGCTCGCCCACTACGACGGCACCCCGGCCGGCACCGCGGGCGTACGGCTGCTGGACGCCTCGACCGCCGAGCTCACCCGGGTGTTCCTGCGCGAGGAGACGCGCGGCAGGGGCGGCGCCGCGCTGCTGGTCGCCGCCGCCGAGGACGCGGCCCGTGCGCTCGGCGCCCGGCGGATGGTCCTGGACACCCGCGGCGACCTCGTGGAGGCCCGCGCCCTGTACACCCGGCTGGGCTATGCGGAGACCGAGCCGCACAACGACGACCCGTACGCCGAGCACTGGTTCGGCAAGTCCCTCGCCCGAGAGTCCTGAGGGCCCTCAGGGGTCTGGGGGGCCTGCGGCCCCGGGGTCCGGGGATCTGCGGCCCCGGGAGTCAGGCCGGCCGGGTCAACGGCCGCCCGTCGTGCGGCCGTTCCTTCTCGGAGCCGCACAGCTCCCCGGTCAGCTCCTTCACCAGCTGCACCAGGTCGGTCGGCCGGCCGGGGCCCCACCAGTCGCCCAGCAGCTCCGCCAGTGACTCCTCCCGGGCGTGCGCGAGCCGCTCGGCGATCTCGCGGCCCGCCTCGGTCAGTACGAGGTCCGGGCCCAGGCGCTCGGCGAGACGCCGCTCCTCGACCTGGCGGGCGGCCTCGATGACGACGCCCAGCGGGACGGTACTGCGCTCGGCCAGCAGGGCCGGCTCCACCGCACCGTACTTCTTGATCCGCAGCAGCAGCCAGCTCGCCGCGGGCTTGAGGTCGCAGCCCGCCCTCGCGGTGATCTTCCGGTAGATCTCGCGCCGCCCCTCACGTGTGCCCAGCAGCGACAGCGCCCGGCACACCTCGTCGTACGAGGACCGCTCGACCGGGTTGGTGGCCAGCGTCTGCGTGCCGTCGGGGGCCGTGACCGAGCCGCGCAGCCTGTCCTCCTTCAGCAGCCAGGCCAGGGCGAAGCCGAGCAGGACCACCGGAGCGGCGTAGAGGAAGACCTCGGTGATGGCGGTGGCGTACGCGTGCAGGGCCGCCGGGCGCAGTTCGGACGGCAGGGCGGCGATGCCGCGCGGGTCGGACTTGAGCGTGTTCGCCGAGACTCCCGGCGGCAGTCGGGCGCCCTTGAAGGCGGCGGTCAGCGTGTCCCCGAGACGGCTCGCGAAGACCGTACCGAAGATCGCCACGCCGAAGGAGGCGCCGATGGAGCGGAAGAAGGTGGCGCCGGAGGTGGCGACGCCCAGGTCCTCGTAGCTGACGGCGTTCTGCACGATGAGGACGAGGACCTGCATGACCAGGCCGAGGCCCAGGCCGAAGACGAAGAAGCTGCCGCTCATCCTGGCCGTGGAGCTGTGCTCGTCGAGCCGGTGCAGCAGGAGCAGGCCGATGGTGGTGACGGCGGTACCCAGGACGGGGAACACCTTCCAGCGGCCGGTGCGGCTGACGATCTGCCCGGAGCCGGTGGAGGCCAGCAGCATGCCGGCCACCATCGGCAGCATGTACACACCGGACAGCGTCGGGGAGACGCCCCGCACGACCTGCAGGAAGGTCGGCAGGTAGGTCATCGCGCCGAACATGGCGAAGCCGACGATGAAGCTGATGACCGCGGAGAGGGAGAAGGTGCGGATGCCGAACAGCTTGAGCGGCAGCACCGGCTCGGCCGCCCTGCGCTCCACCGCCACGAACGCGACCGCGAGGACGACGCCCAGCGCCGCCAGGGTGACGATCTGCGGCGAGCCCCAGGCCCAGGTGGTGCCGCCGAGGGAGGCCACCAGCACCAGGCAGGTGGCGACCGAGGCGATGAGGAAGGTGCCGAGGTAGTCGATGACGTGCCGTTGCGCCCGGCGCGGAATGTGCAGGGCCGCCGCGATCACGGCGAGGGCGACGACGCCGACGGGCAGGTTGACGTAGAACACCCAGCGCCAGCTCAGATGCTGGGTGAACACCCCGCCGAGCAGCGGCCCGAGGACGCTGGTCGTGCCGAACACCGCACCGAACAGGCCCTGGTAGCGGCCGCGTTCGCGGGGCGGGACGACATCGCCGACGATCGCCATGGACAGCACGATCAGCCCGCCGCCGCCCAGTCCCTGCAGCGCCCGGAAACCGATCAGCTCGGGCATGTTCCGCGCCATGCCGCACAGCGCGGAACCGATCAGGAAGATCACGATCGCGGTCTGGAAGAGCTTCTTGCGCCCGTACTGGTCACCGAGTTTGCCCCACAGCGGGGTCGCGGCGGTCGACGCCAGCAGGTACGCCGTGACCACCCAGGACAGGTGGTCGAGCCCGCCGAGGTCGCTGACGATGGTGGGCAGCGCGGTGGAGACGATGGTCTGGTCGAGCGCGGCCAGCAACAGCCCGAGGAGCAGCGCGCCGATCGGGACGAGGACGTTGCCGGGCACGTGCTCGGGCTCGGCCCCGGCACCGCCGTGCGAGGGTGGCGGCGCGAACGGCGGCTGCGGCTCCCGCACCTCGCCGGTCGTCCCGCTCCTGCCGTGCGTATCCCCGGCCATGGAGACCTCCCGAGACTCTTGTGACCTCTTCCATCGTCATCGTTGTGACCCGTTATGGCCCGTTGAGTCCCGCCGGACGCGGCCATTCCGGGGGGCTTCGGGGAGATGACGTGTGGATCATCTGCATAATCCTTGGAGTTCGCGAGGGAGGGGACCGAGGCGTGGAAGAGCAGAGGGGGCACGTCTGCCCGGAGTGCGGGGCGCCCCGGGGCACGGACAACGCCCCGTCGTGCGCCTGCGGGAGCCGGGCGTCCGACGCGTTGCGCGACGCGCGGACGGCGGAGGCGGCGGCGGCCGAGGACTTCAATCCGCTGCGGGTACGGCCGTACGTGGAGATCGAGGAGTCGGCACAGGGCACCGAGGGCGAGGAGAAGGCGCAGGCGCACCCTCAGGGGGAGCCGCCGGAGCGCCCCGCCCCCGTGGACGCCACGATGACGCTGCGGGCCGTGTCCGCGGACGCCACGATGCCGCCGCAGGTCGTGTCCGCGGACGCCGCAACGCCGCAGGCTCCACCCGCGGACGCCGCGATACCGCCGCAGGCTCCACCCGCGGACGCCGCAACGCCGCCGCAGGCCGTACCCGCGGACGCCACCATGACGCTGCGGGCCGTACCCGCGGATGCCACGATGACGCTGCGGGCCGTACCCGCGGACTCGACGACGCCGCCGCAGGCCGTGCCCGGGCTGCCCACGCCGCTGGCACCGCAGCGGGGCGGGCCGAACGCGTCCGACCTCAACCTGTTCGAGTCCGCGCCCGCCGAGCCGACCGTCGGCATCGGCACCGGTGCCGGAGCCGGAGCCGAGGGTGCCCAGCCCGGCCGTCGCGGCGGCCGGCGCCGCACCACGGTGGTGCTCGCCGGGTCCGCGACCGTGGTCGCGGTCGTGGCGGCGGCCGGGTTCACCAGTGGACTGTTCTCCTACGCCTCCCCGGAGCGGGACCGCGCGTCGCATTCCGCGCGGGAGAGCCTGCCGGACGCGTCGGCGGACACGTCCGTGGCGCCCTCGTCGACGGCCTCCGGGGCCTCGTCGGCACCGTCGGCCTCCGCGTCGGCGTCGGCGAGCGGGTCGCCGTCCGCGGACGAGAGCGGGTCACCGTCCCCCTCGCCGTCGGCTTCGGGCACGGCGTCGCAGTCGCCGTCGGCGTCCGCCTCGCAGGCCGGGACCGGTCCGGGCACCGGGGCGGAGCAGTCCGAGCCGGCCCAGCCCACGACGACCCTCCAGGCCCCCGCGCCCGCGGACCCCGGCCCCGTGCTGCGCCCCGGCGACCGGGGCCCCGAGGTGACCGAACTCCAGCAGCGGCTGCGCCAGTTGTACCTCTACAGCGGCAGGACGGACGGCTTCTACAACAGCCGGGTCGAGAGAGCCGTACGCACCTATCAGTGGACCCGCGGCATCAGCACGGACGAGTCCGGGGTGTACGGCCCGGCGACGAGGGCGAGCCTGGAGTCGGAGACGAGGGCACCCTGAGCGGGAGCGCGGCTGTCACCAGGGCCTGTCCGCCGGACAGGCCCTATCCCACGTGCAGCCGGATCGTCCCGTCGCCCGCGGCCTGAACCCGCACCCCGGTCAGGTCCCGCACCACCGCGTCCGGCCGGTGGAACCCGGCGCGCGGTCCGACCCCGATCACCCGCATCCCCGCGGCACGCCCCGCCGCGATGCCCGCGCCGGAGTCCTCGAACACCACGCAGTCGGCGGGCGCGACACCGAGTTCGGCGGCGCCCTTCAGGAAGCCCTCGGGGTCGGGCTTGCTCGCCCCGACGGACTCCGCGGTGATGCGGGCATCGGGCAGGGGCAGGCCGGCGGCGGCCATCCGGGCCGTGGACAGGTCCACGTCGGCCGAGGTCACAAGGGCGTGCGGGAGCCCGCGCAGCCCGGCGAGGAACTCCGGCGCCCCGGGTATCGGAACCACGCCGTCCATGTCCGAGGTCTCCTCGGCGAGCATCCGCGCGTTCTCGGCGAGGTTCTGCTCCTTGGGCCGGTTCGGCAGCAGCAGCGCCATCGAGGCGTGCCCCTGGCGCCCGTGGACCACCTTCATCACCTCGTCGCCGTCCAGCCCGTGCCGGTCGGCCCACCGCCGCCAGACCCGCTCGACCACGGCATCCGAATTGACGAGGGTGCCGTCCATGTCCAGCAGGAGGGCGCGGGCGGTGAACACGGCGGTGGCCGTCATCGGCAGCTCCAGGGCGCGGCGAAGGAACAAGGCGGCCCCGCCCGCCGGTCAGGGGGGAGCGGGCGGGAGCCACTTTGTTCCCCCACGGTACAAAACAATGCGGGAACCCGCCACCACCTACGCCACCCGTTCACCCAGGGTTCACCTTCCGGCCCTCGACACCCGGGCCGGCCAAGCGGAGCTTTGGGCCACCGCCGCAGCGGGTGACCAGCGGAAACGCCGACGGGGGCCGATCCGGATACTCCACTTGCCGGTCGGACTCGCCAGCACCATGGGCCCGGTCAGCGACCGGGCGGCCCGGTGAACGGCCGGCCGCCCAGCCGTCCGGCCGGGACGGTACGGCAGGGCCTCCTGCCCTGCCGTACCGCAGGGCCGAGCCCGCCGCGCCTACGCCACCGCCTCCCACAGGCTCCACACCCCGAGCCCCAGCATCAGCAGGGCCGCGATCTTCGTGATCAGGCCGAGCGGCACCCGCCGCATCAGGGCCTTGCCGCCCACGATGCCCAGGCCCGCGACCGACCAGAGGGCCAGGACGGCACCCAGACCGACCGAGAGGGGGTTGTCGTAGTGGGCGGCGAGGTTGGCCGTCATGATCTGGGTGAGGTCGCCGAACTCGGCGACCAGGATGAGCATGAAGCCGGTCCCCGCGACCTTCCAGAACGACTGGTCCTCGGGCCGGCGGATCTCCTCTTCCCCGTCGTCCTTCTTCAGCAGCAGCACGGCCGCGCCGCCGAGGAACAGCACGCCCGTCAGGGCCTGCACGATCCGCTGCGGCAGGAGCGTCAGGACGCTGCCGGCCGCCACGGCCAGCGTGACGTGCAGCAGGAACGCGGCGGCGACGCCGGCGAAGACGTACGAGGCGCGGTAGCGGGTGCCGAGGACGAGCCCCGCGAGTGCCGTCTTGTCCGGCAGTTCGGCGAGGAAGACGACGCCGAAGGTGAGCGCCAGGACGCTGAGACTGATCACTTTTCCTCAATCGGTCGGGGCCACCCCGCCGAGAGTGCTGCGAATTGAGCGAGGAGACGTCTCGGCAGGGCAGCACACGGATATTCACCCGTGCCGTACGGCACGGGCGTGCACTGCTTGCCGAAGGTCTCGCCGGCCGACCCCGTCCACGACGAGGGTCCGCCTCCGGGCGCCGGCTCAGGCGGGCTGAGCAGTATGTCGACGGTCCGGCGAAGGGCTACTCCCCTTCCGCGCCGTCCATCGTACGCGACGAGAAGTTCATCCCTGAACCTTGTCACGTCATGCGCATGTCACTAGCGTCTCACCGGACGTACGCCTCCCCGCAACGCGGCGTCGCGAGCATACCCATGCCCGCATTCAACACCCCCACCCCACAAGGGAGTTCGCATGCCGAAGTTCTACGCGCGTCGACGGCTGAGCATACTCGCGGCCCTCACCGGCCTCATAGCCTCCGCCGCGCTCTTCAACTCCCCCGCCGCCTCCGCCGCCCTCCCCACCCCCGTCAGCGCGGCCACCGCACGCAGCTACCTCGCCTCCCTCACCGTGACCGCCGAGAACCGCACCGGCTACAACCGCGACCTCTTCCCGCACTGGATCACCATCAGCGGCACCTGCAACGCCCGCGAGACCGTTCTGAAGCGCGACGGCACCAACGTCGTCACCGACGCCTCCTGCGCGTCCATCAGCGGCAGCTGGTACTCCGTGTACGACGGCGTCACCCTGACCGCCTCCTCCGGCGTGGACATCGATCACGTCATCCCGCTCGCCGAGGCCTGGGACTCCGGCGCGAGCAAGTGGACCACCGCCCAGCGCCAGGCGTTCGCCAACGATCTGACCCGCCCGCAGCTGATCGCCGTATCCGCCAGCTCCAACCGGTCGAAGGGCGACAAGGACCCGGCGGAGTGGGTCCCGTCCCAGTCGTCGTACCGCTGCACGTACGTCCGGGCGTGGGTGCAGGTGAAGTACTACTACAACCTGTCGGTCGACTCGACGGAGAAGAGCGCCCTGCAGGGCTACCTCGCCAACTGCTGACCTCCCGGTATCCCCCCACCGGCCTCCGTCGTTCCGTACCGTACGGAGCGACGGAGGAAGGGACCGCGATGACCGTGAGTTGATCCCACGACCGAACGCATGACCCCCGGTGAAACTCCTGTCACACTCCCGGCGTACGCTGTATGGCTGTTGAGGCCGCTCCTGCCGCTCCCCCCGCGACGTCGCGGCACGGTCGGCGGTTCACGGGGGATGACAGGGGGAGTCTTCGGTGCTGGAGAGTCTGGCGCGGGTGGGGTTGCTCACCGGCACTCCATGGATCTATGTCGTGATCGCCGCGTCCGTCCTGCTGGACGTGTTCCTGCCGGTGCTGCCCAGCGGCGTGCTGATCGTGACGGCCGCCACGGCGGCGGCCGCGGGCACGGGCGCGGCGACGGGACACGTCCCGCAGAACGTGCCGGACATCCTCGCGCTGATCCTGTGCGCGGCCACGGCGTCGGTGCTGGGCGACCTCTTCGCCTACCGGCTGGCCCGGCGGGGCGGCGAGCGGCTGGACCGCGCGATCTCCCGCTCGCGGCGGCTGAGCAGGGCGCAGGAGCGGCTCGGGGCGGCCCTGTCCCGGGGCGGCGGCGCACTGGTGATCCTCGCCCGCTTCGCCCCGGCCGGCCGCTCGGTGGTCTCCTTCAGCGCCGGTGCCACGCACCGCCGGGTCCGGGAGTTCCTCCCCTGGTCGGCGCTGGCTGGCCTGTCCTGGGCCGCCTACAGCGTGGCCCTCGGCTACTTCGGTACCCGGTGGCTGGGCGCGGCGTGGCTGGCCACGGGGGTGTCGGTGGCGGCGCTGTTCGCGGCGGGGGCGGGGGCGGCGTATCTGATGCGGCGCACGCCGGTGGCCGCGGAGGCGTAGGAGAAGTCGCGGCGCCGGGCGGTCACTCCGCCTCGCGTGCGGCCTGCCCCCGTACCTCCAGCCCTGCCAGCAACTCCTGCGTGGACCGGGCGATCACGTCCACCGCGTGGTCGAAGACCTCACGGTTGTGTGCGGCGGGCGCCCGGAACCCCGAGACCTTCCGCACGAACTGCAGCGCGGCGGCCCGCACCTCTTCCTCCGTCGCCTCCTCGGGCAACGCGGGCGGACGCAGCGTCTTGATGCTTCGGCACATGCCGCCAGTGTCAGCACACCCCGCGCGCACCGCGCAAGCGCCTTCGGGCACGACGGCTCAGGCCGCGAGGTCGATCCGCCAGTCGTTGGACGTGATCCGGTTACCCTTCGGGTACTCGAAGTCGACCGGGCCGAGCAGCGTGAACCCGGCGCGGCGGCAGACCGCGTTCGAGGCGACGTGCTCGGTTTTCGGGAACGCGTGCAGATACCGGTGCCCGCCGGCGGCCCGCGCCTCGGCCACGACGGCCAGCGCCGCCCGCACCGCCAGCCCCCGTCCCTGAAAGGCGGGGGACACCCCCCACCCGGTCTCCCACACGGTCCCGCCCCGCCAAGCCCGCTCCCAGAACCCGATCGCGCCCACGGTCTCGCCGCCGTCCGCGAGCACCACCCGGTACATCCGCCCCGACTCCAGGGCGAGGTACCGCCGGTGCCGCGCGGCAAGCTGGTCCTCGCTCTCCGGGCCGCCCAAGTGAGCGGTCATCTCGGGACTGTTGTGCAGCCGCAGCAGCCAGAGGTCGTCCTCGCCCCACGGCTCCAGCCGCACCCGGTTCGCATCCGTGTCACCCATGGCGGCCACCGTAGGGCAGGGTACTGACAGCGGGCGGCGACGCACAGCGAGCGCTGTCCTGCGCCATCGAAGTCTGAGTGCGTGGATCGCTGGAGATCACGGACGTCGCGCCAGGAAGACGAACTCCCTTCCTGGTCGGTCAGGCGCGTCGCGCACTTCCTCCACCACATAGCCATGCGCGACCAGGTCCCTCTCGACCTCTTCCCGCTCGCGGAAACGCAGCGTCGAATCCGACGTCAGCACCTGTCCGTCCGTGGCGAACACGTAGGTCCAGCGGAATGTCACCAGAGGCCCGCTCACCTCGACCAGCTGGACCCAGGTCTCGACGGAGCCGGCGCCTGGGATCTCCGTCGCGCGGTAGGAGGTCTCGCGGGTCCACTCTTCCCAGGCGCGTCCGGCCGGGTCGCGCGTCTCGAAGACCAGATGCCCGCCGGGCCGCAGTGCTTCGTAGGCTCCCTGCAGCGTTTTCTGCCATGTCCGCGGATCAGCGATGGCCTGGGCAACGTTCGCCGTCATCGTCGCAAGGTCGACCTGCAGCGGCGGGAGGTCTGCCGCATCACCGCAGATCCAGCGCACCCTCTCACTGCCCGGTTTGGCCCGGGCGACGTCGATGGACGCCTGGGCGGGATCGATGCCGGTGACCTCGATCCCGCGTTCAGCCAGGAGAAGAGGGAACACCCCTGTCCCGCAGCCGATGTCCAGCACTCGACGCGCCTTGAACTCGTCTGCCATCCGGACGTATGCATCGAGATCACTGCGGTCGGGGTCGAGCGGGTCATAGATCGCGGCGAGCCGTGGATGCCCGAAGCACTCGTCAGCCATGCTGCCGAACCTATGGGGGCACCGCCGCCCCTGACCACCAGTTCTCAGTGCTGATCAAACTTCGATGGCACAGAACAAACGCACTTCGAACACATGAACCCATCGAAGTAAGTCGCGCCCTGAATTCGAACAGGCGTAGCATTGCCGCGTGGCTACGTCCTACGACTTCCCGAGTGACCTCCTCGCCGGTCAGGAGGAGCTGCGTCAGGTCCGGGCCGAGCTGGCGGCGCTGTTCAAGCGGCTGCCCTGGTCGGTCGAGCCGTTGGACGGGTTCAGCGACGACGCCGGCTGGCGCAAGGTGGAGCGGCCGGCCTCGCCGGGGTGGACGGCCGACGAACAGGCCGAGGTC
This sequence comes from Streptomyces triticisoli, assembly GCF_003270085.1. Lineage (GTDB taxonomy): Bacteria > Actinomycetota > Actinomycetes > Streptomycetales > Streptomycetaceae > Streptomyces > Streptomyces triticisoli. The sequence continues at coordinate 10,696 of NZ_QFDQ01000240.1, forward strand.
GAAAAGCTCCGGCGACGCGAGCACGAGCTCGCGGTGTTAGTCACCACCCACCGGTACTGGTCCGAGCTCACCGGCCCGGACGGCGTCGACGCCCGCAGCCGCCTGAAGCACGCCCACGAGGCCCAGCGGGACGGGTTTGCGGGACAGTGCCCCTGACAAGGTAGGCTGTCGAATCGTCGCGGGTGCGTAGCTCAGTGGTAGAGCGCCTGCCTTACAAGCAGGATGTCGGCGGTTCGAAACCGTCCGCGCCCACCGGTCGCAGGACACGAGCAGGGCCCAGGTAGACGGGTGAGACCCGAAGACCTGGGCCTTCGTCGTGTCAAGGGCCCGGCGCTGCGGGGGTTAACCCCACCCCCGGCCCGGTAGCACGCCGGATTCAGTGCGCCGGTGCTCCTCCATACGGTCGTCGCAGAGCCGCAGGAGCTCGCCGTCCGTACCCCAGGGGGAGACCGTCATGTCCCGTACCGTTCCCGCTCGCGTCGCCGCCGCCGTCGGTGTCGTCGTGGTTCTGCTCGCCGCGGTCACCGCCTGCGGAGGTTCCGTGGAGGAGGAGGACAAGAACCCCGAGCACCGCTCCTTCGCCCTGCACGGACGCACGCTGACCGTCGACTCCGACGACTCGGCGCTGGAGGTCGTCGCCGTCGACGCGCACAAGGCGGGGAGCGTGCGGGTCACTCGGTGGTTCAAGGGGTCGGTGCTGGTGGGCCAGGATCCCCGGGTGACCTGGGAGATGAAGGACGACGACCGGCTGGTGCTGCGGATGAAGTGCTCCGGGTTCATCGCCGACTGCTCCGCCAAGTACCGCATCGAGGTCCCGCGCGGGATCGCCGTGCGGGTCGAGGCCGACGACGGCAGCGTGCGGGCGCATGGGTTCAAGGATGCGCTGAGCATTCGTACGGACGACGGGTCCGTGCACGTCACCGACGTCACCGGGCCCCTGGAGCTGAGGACCGACGACGGTTCGGTGCGGGCGGAGGTGTCCTCGCGGCAGGTGCGGGCCGGCTCCGAGGACGGGTCGGTCCGCCTGGAGCTGGAGGCCGTTCCGGACCGGGTGGAGGCGAACTCCGAGGACGGCTCCGTCAGCATCACGCTGCCGCACGCCGCGTACCGGGTGACGACGAAGACCGGCGACGGCTCCGTGGACGTCTCCGTGCCCCGCGGCGACTCCAGCCCCCACGTGGTGTCCGCGACCACCGACGACGGAAGGATCACGGTTCGGACGGCGGACTGACCGGCCCGTGTGTTCGCCGTCCGCGGATGGGACAATGGCCCCACGGACGGCGGATCACAGCGGGAGAGGGATGTGGCGGCGACACCGGCGACACCTGCACAGCCGCACTCGCCGTATGCGCGGCCCCGGCCTCGGAGCGCCTGCCCGGCCTCGCTCCCTGCCTCTTCCCCGGCCTCGCTCCCTGCCTCTTCTCCGGCCGCGGCCGTCCGGGACGTTCTCGTTCTGGTGAGCCTGCCCGTGCTGGCCGCGCTCGCGCTGCCCGCCGCCTTCACCGGCGGCGGCACCCGGCGCTGGTTCGGCGGGCGGGCCGAGACCCAGCGGGCCGAGGCTCAGGCCGCCAAGGACGCCGCCGCGGCCGCCTTCTACGAGCTGGACACCGCCCAGCGCGACCTGCGGATCTCGATCGAGACGATCACGGCGGTCGACGACTCCCCCGCCGCCCGCCGCGCGGTCGCCGACTTCGAGGCGCTCGGGCGGCGCATCGACGAGGCCAGCCGACGTTATATCGATGCGGTCGACGCGCAGGACCTGGACCGGGACGACCTGGAGGCCTCCGTCGCCACCCGGGCGCGTATCGACCTGACCTCCGCCAAGGACGAGCTGTACAACGTCAAGCGGGAGCTGGATCGTTTCGCCAGTGGCCTCGGTCCGCTGCTCGGCAAGGCCGAGACCCAACTGGCCCGCGTGGCCCCCGGGGTGGAGCGCGCCCGGCAGGCGCTGAGCGCCGCCGCCGGCGCACTGGACAGCGCGCGCGGCTCGGGGCTCGGGGCGGACGACCTGGCCGCCCGGCTCGCCGCGCTCTCCCCCGAGCTGACCAGGCTGAACCAGGGCGCGGGGCAGCACGGTGTGCAGCAGACGCTGGAGCGTGCCGAGCGGGTGACGCGGGAGGCGGAGGCGATCCGGGCGGAGGCCGTACGGCTGCCGGAGAGGGCCGCGGAGATCGACCGCCGGCTGGTGTCGCTGCGTACCCGCGCGCAGGCGTTGAGCACGCGTGCCGAACAGGTGGAGCCGGTGCTCAGCGAGTTGCGGCGGCGGTTCACGGCCGCCTGCTGGCAGGACCTGCAGCCGGTGCCGGAGCAGGCCGCGGAGAACGTCCGGCAGGCCGAGCTGAGGCTGAAGGAGGCGCAGGTCGCGCGGGAGGCCCAGCGCTGGCCGGACGCGACGGCGCTGCTGTCGACGGTACGGGCGCTGCTGAACACCTCCGACGAGGCGGTGTCGGCCGCCGGGGACCGGCTGCGGCGGCTGAACGCGGTGCAGAAGGACCCGCAGGCGGAGGTGGAGAGGACCCGGTTCGCGATCCGGGACGCGCAGCGGCTGGCCATGGCGGGCCGTACGACGCCGGATCCGCGGCACGCCCGCCCGCTGGACGAGTCGGTGGCCCGGCTGGAGCGCGCGGTCGCCGCGCTGGAGGGCCGCCACCCGGACTACTGGCAGTTCCTGACGGAGACCGAGGCGATCCGGCGGGCGGTCGCCGACGTGGTCACCCTGATACGAGAGGAGCGGGGAGCCGGCCGCTGAGGGCCCGCTCCCCGCTCCCACGGGGTGTCCGCCGTACCGCTCGGGTGCAGTGGGCGTATCAGGTGCGGTAGGCGTAGTAGTTCGCGTTGGGGTACGACGCGATGATGCTCGCCACCGACCGGTTGTAGGTGTTGGTGGAGTGGTACGACAGGTACGGCACGCCCTGCGCGGTACGGGACGTGACGATCATGGTGTGGTCCTTGGACCCGTCCCGGTTGAAGTCCACCTGCAGCACGTCACCGATGTCCATCTGGTAGACGTTGGCGAGGCTGGTGACCCGCTGGGAGGACAGGGCGAACCAGGAGAACTCGTTGACGCCGATGAACGAGTGCGACTGGATCTCGGAGTTGCCGAACCACCTGGTGTAGTCGTACACGTAGCCTGGGACGTGCTTCCAGCCGCCGGCCTTCAGGGCCTGGCTGACGAAGTTGGTGCAGTCGCCGCCGGCGCCCGCCCCGTCGAAGCTCGGGTAGTCCGGGTTGTAGTTGTTCCAGTGCTTCGCCGCGTAGTCCGCCATGGCCTTGTAGTCGTAGCCGGAGGCGGAGAAGTTCTTCGGCGCGGCGGGCGGGTTCGTGGTGGTGGCCGAGCGGGGCGCCGCCGGCGGGTTGCCGCTGTTGGCGACGGTGGGCGCCGTGGTGGACGGGGCCGGGGCCGCGGTGGACGGAGCCGTGGTGGACGGAGCCGTGGTCGGCGGCTTGGTGGTCGGGACCGGGCTGGGCGCCTTGGTGGTCGGCGTGGCGGTCGGCGCCTTGGTCGACGGGCGCGCGGTGGGCTGCGGGACGACGGGCGGCTTGCGGACCTGGTTGACCGCTACGCCGTCGTCGGTGCCGCGGATGCCGGTCAGCTGCCAGTTGCCCTTGTGGTCGGCCTTGAACGTCAGCTCGTGGTGGGCCTGGAAGCCGGTGGTCTTCGGCTCGTTGCCGCGGATCTTGCGGTACGTCAGGGTCGTGGTCTCGGTGACGGCGACCTTGGCCTGCCGGCCCTTCACCTGCGTGGCGTCCAGCGTGACGTTGGTCTTGGCCGCGCTGTACTTCTCGCCCAGCTTGGCGAGGACCGCCTTGCGGCCGCGCAGCTGGGTCAGCGCGGACTTCTCCTCGCGCGACTGCGTGCCGGACAGGCGGACCTTGCCGGAGAAGCCGGACGTCCGCTGGTGGTGCCCCTTGTTTCCGTGCTTGCCGGCCGAGCTGTCGTCGACCAGGGCCTGGGTGCGGTCGGTGAAGACCGCGTCGGCCAGCTTCTGGAAGGTGGCCTTGGTGGCCGCGTCCACCGTCGGGTCGTCGGTGACGGCGGCGCCCGCGCTCCAGTTGGGCACCAGGGCCACTCCGGCGACCACCGAGGCGGCCGCCGCCGAGACTATGGTGACGCGGCGCCGCTTACGGCTCAGTTTTCTTGATTTCAATGATGTTCCCCTCTACGCCGGTACGCCTACCGGGCGACGGCATCTTCGCATGGCGTGTGTGACTCCTGTGAAGGGGGTGGCCCTAGGCCAACCGCTGCGTCAGGGGCGTCACTTGACGACCGATGACCAGTCGGGCGACTGGGCGGGGTCGAGGGAGCGCAGCCGCTGCAGCGTCTCCGGGTCCTGGACGTCCAGCCAGTCGGCGAGCTCCCTGAACGACACGCACTTGACGTCCTTCTTGGTGCAGATGTTCTTGATGATCCGGTCGACGGCCCTCATGTAGATGCCGCCGTTCCAGTCCTCGAAGTGGTTGCCGATGAACAGCGGTGCCCGGCTGCCGTAGTAGACCCGGTTGAAGCCGGCCATGTAGGTGTCGACGGTCTGCTGTTCCCACTGCGGGTACTTGGCCGGGTCGCCCTGGGTCTCGCCGTTCGACTGGTTGTAGAGGAAGTTGAAGTCCATGGACAGGCCCTGGTACTTGCCGTCCTCGTACGGGAGCATCTGCAGCGGGAAGTCCCAGATGCCGTCCTTCTTGGCCGGCCAGATCTGGAAGTCGCCGGGGGAGCTGGAGTCGTAGCGCCAGCCGTAGTCCTTGATGGCCTTCAGCAGGTTGGGCTGGCCCTCCAGACAGGGGGCCCTGCCGCCGGTGATCTCCTTGCGGAAGTCGAAGGGCAGCGGCGGGATGTCGGTGAAGCCGGTGTTGGTCTTCCACTTCTCGGCGAAGGAGTAGAACTGGTCGATCTCGCTCTTCCACTCCTCCACGCTCCAGTCGCCGCCGCCCTTGGCGCCGCAGAAGTGGCCGTTGAAGTGGGTGCCGATCTCGTGGCCCTGCTCGTAGGCGAGGCGCAGCTGCTGCAGGGTGTCGCGGATGTGCTCGTCGGTGGCGTAGTCGATGGCGGCGGCGCCCGGCTTGTGCTGCGGCGGGTGGTAGAGGTGCTGCTTGGACTTGGGGAGGATGTAGACGCCCGTGAGGAAGAAGGTCATGCGGGCGTCGTACTCCTTGGCCAGTTCCCGGAAGTGCGAGAACAGGCGGTCGTCGCCCTCCAGGGCGCCGTCCCAGGAGAAGACGACGAACTGGGGTGGTTTCTCACCGGGTTTGAGCGGCTCGGGCTTCAACACGCCCTTCTGGGGGCCGGTGTAGGAGGTGGAGCCGTCCCCGAGCACCTTGGTCCGGCCGTCCCACTCGGGTTCCTTGCTCGGTTCGGCCGGGGGAGGCTTGGGGCCGCCGCTCGCGGAACCGGGGCCGTTCTTGGCGCCGGTGGACGCGATCGGTGCGGTGGAGTCGGGACGGGTCAGCGCCAGAAAGCCCGCCACGACCGTGGCGACGACCAGCAGGGCGGCCAGGGTCATGAACTCGGGGCGGGTGCTGGGGCGGCGCTCACGGGCCTTGCGGCGGCGGCCGGTTGACTTCATGGGCGGCTCATTCTGCGAGGGGGGTTCGGTGGGGGGTGGGGGCGGCCCGGGGGCCGGGGTCAGCCGAGTGGGTTCATGGCACCGGCCCAGATGGTGTGGGCGACGCTGTCGTCGGGTGTGCCGGCGACTCCCTTCAGCGGCAGTGGTTCGAGGCTCTTGGCCAGGTCCATGCGGTAGACGACGACGGCTGTGGACACCGACTTGGCGGTGCCGACGTACCAGGAGGCGGTGTCGTCCTCGGTGGTGCCGGCCTTGCCCCCCACCTGGGCCGTGGCGGGTGTCCCGGTGGGGTGGGCGGTGCGGAAGGCGTCGCCGAGCGCCTGGGTGACCTCCTCGGCCACGCGTGGGCTCACCGCGCGCCGCGCGGCCGGGGTGTCCAGTGGGACGGAGGAGCCGTTGTGGGTGATACGGCGCACCGAGTACGGCTCGGTGTGCATGCCGCGGGCGGCGAAGGTGGCGTAGCCGCCGGCCATGCGGATCGCGCTCGGGGTGGAGGTGCCCAGGGACAGCGCGGGCACCTGCGGACCCATGCTGGAGGGGAGCAGTCCGGCCGCCAGGGCGGTCTGCTTGACCTTGTCCAGGCCGGTGTCCATGCCGAGCTGCATGAACGGTGTGTTGACGGACTCCGCGAGTGCCTTGCGCAGAGAGATCTGTCCCCAGGACTTCCCGCCGTCGTTGCGGGCGGACACCTTGCGGCCGCTGCGGTCCCAGTAGGGGCCTTCGGGGGTGGTGACGGGCACGTCGTCGTCGCCGTTGTAGAGGGTCTGCGGGGTGATCTGTTCCCTGGGGGCGTCGCGCCGTTTGACGACGCCGTGCTCGAGTCCGGCAGCGTAGACGAACGGCTGGAAGGCCGAACCCGCGGGCACGGTGGTGGCGTTGGACTCGTTGTAGCCCTGCTTGCGGTGGTCGGGGCCGCCGTGGACGGCGAGGATGCGGCCGTCGGCGGCGACGGAGGCGGCACCGTAGTGCACGGTCCTGGCCGGACCGGGGGTGGTCTTCTGCGCCTCCTTGCGGGCCTTGGTGACCGCGTCGGTGAGTCTGGCCTCCCGCTTGCGGTCGAAGGTCGTGTAGATCTGGTAGCCGCCCAGGTCGAACTCCTGGTCGGAGATGTGCGCGGCCTTCTTGGCGTACTGCATGGCCAGTTCGACCAGGTAGTCGCTCTGCTCGCCGGTGTCGTAGAGCGGGTTGCGCTTGAGCGGCTCGGGGAAGGTCCGGTACTTGGCGCGTTCGTCCTTGGACAGCTTGCCGATCTTGACCATGCGGTCGAGGGTCCAGCTCCAGCGCTCCACCGCGCGCCGGTGGTTGGCCTGGCTGAGGGTGGGGTCGTACAGGCCGGCGCCCTTGAGCAGGGAGGCGAGGAAGGCGGCCTCGCTCGCGTTCAGGTCGTCGACCTCCTTGCCGTAGTAGGCCTGGGCGGCGCGCTGGATGCCGTAGGTGCCGCGGCCGAACCAGCTGGTGTTGAGGTAGCCCTCGAGGATCTTGTCCTTGCTCATCTGGTTGTCGAGCTTGAGCGAGATCATCGCCTCGGTGAACTTGCGGCCGATGCTCTGGTCCTGCGACAGGTAGACGTTCTTGACGTACTGCTGGGTGATGGTGGAGCCGCCCTGGGTGTCGCCCTGGCCGACCGTGCGCCACAGGGCGCGGGTGAGGCCCGTGAAGGAGATGCCGGGGTCGCTGTAGAAGCTCTCGTTCTCGGCGGCGAGCACGGCCCAGCGGACGTCCTGGGGTATGTCCTGCAGCGGCATGGCCTGCCGCTGCACCCAGCCGGTACGGGCCATGGGGGTGCCGTCGGACCAGAAGTAGACGTTGTCCTGCTGGGTGGCGTAGCTGTTCAGGTTCTGGGGGACGTCGGTCGCGGCGTAGGCGACGGCGAGGAAGGCGGAGGTCAGGCCGAAGGCCGAGAGGGCGATGCCGAGCCACTGCCGCCAGGAGGGCAGCCAGCGGCGCCAGCCGGTGCGGCCCGGGCGCGGGTAGACCGGTTTGAGCTTGCGGGCGTACGGCTCGGTCACCGCGACGAGGGGGGCCAGGCGCCGGGTGAGCGGGGCGAACGCGGAGCGGGAGCGCGGCTTGCGGCGGCTGGCGCGCCGGGTGGTCGGACCGGCGGAGGCGGGATCGGGATCGGGGTCGGACGAGCCGGACGAATTGAGCAGGCTGGGCGGAAGGGTGCGCAACTGCATGGTTTCGTGCGGCTGTTGCTGTTCGGCCGCGTTCTGTTTTCGGAGGATGTCGACCTTCAACTGCATGGTCTCGTCCGGTTTGCGCAGAGCGTCGACTTTCAGCTGCATCGTTTCGTCCGCACGGCGGCCCTCCTCCGGAAGGCCTTCCCCCTGTCCTGCTTCGGTCACGACCGCGTCTCCCTCCGCACTCCGTGTTGCTCGCGCGGGTCGGCACAGCTACCGCAACTGCGGCTGCGGTCCCCGTACTTCGCAGCCGCCACGCGGCCCTCGCGGCACTACAAAATTATCAGCCGTCTTTTCAAAACCTCCGCACAAGATCTGGACAGAAACCAAGACATAAGAAACAGAGAGTCCTGTGCGTCCGGTCACTCCCGTTAACCTGGACGCATGCCTCGTTACGAATACCGCTGCCGGAGCTGCGGCGACACCTTCGAACTGAGCCGTCCCATGGCGGAGTCGTCCGCCCCGGCGACCTGCCCCGCCGGGCACGAGGACACGGTCAAACTGCTGTCCACGGTCGCGGTGGGCGGCTCGGCCGCCGCGCCGGCACCCGCGCCGCGGGCCGGCTCGGGCGGCGGCGGATGCT
>NZ_QFDQ01000241.1 GCF_003270085.1 Streptomyces triticisoli
CGGGCCGGCGGGGCGATCCGGGCGCGGGTGGGCACGAGGCCCCGCACGGCGAACGCGGCGCCCGCGCCCAGGGCGGCGCCGGCCAGTACGTCGCTGGGGAAGTGCACCCCGGTGTAGACGCGGGAGAGCGCGACCGACGCGGCGACCGGCGCCGCCGCCGCGCCCCAGGCCGGGGACTCCAGGGCGACACCGGTGGCGAAGGCGGCGGCGGACGCCGCGTGCCCGGACGGGAAGGAGGTGGTGATCGGCTGCCGCTTGAGCCGCCGTACGACCGGCACCGGGGCCAGCACCGGCCGGGGGCGGCGCACCGAACGCTTGCCGAGCGTGTTGATGGTCAGCGAGGCCAGGCTCAGGGAGGCCAGGCCGCGGGCCGCGGCACGGCGGGCCCGCGGGGTGCGGCTCGCCGCGATGGCGGCCGCCGCCGCGAACCACAGCACCCCGTGGTTGGCGGCGCGGCTCAGCCGCGGCAGTACGGGCCCGGCGCCGGGCCAGTGGCGTTCGGCCGCGAACTCGAACAGCCGGCAGTCCACGGCCAGCAGGCGCTTCAGAACGGCGTGGGTGCCGGATGCCGGGGCGGTGAGGTCGATGTCTGGGTTCATGCAGGGACGGTTACCCTGAAGCAGCCGCTTCTTGTTAAGGATCCTTGTATGCGCCTGCTTCTCATACGCCACGCTCAGACCCCGTCGAACGTGGACGCACTGCTGGACACGGCCATCCCCGGGGCGGGACTGACCGAACTCGGCGAGAAGCAGGCCGCCGCGCTGCCGGAGGCGCTGGCGGGGGAGGACATCGAAGCCCTCTACGCGTCCACCCTCGTCCGCACCCGGCTCACCGCCGCTCCGCTGGCCGCCGCCCGCGGGCTCGACGTCCTCGTCCGCGACGGCATCCGCGAACTGTCCGCCGGCGACCTGGAGATGGAGCCGGGCGGCTCCGAGCGCGGACGGGCGTACATGCGTACGGTGCTGGCCTGGGCCGCCGGTGACACCGCGCTGCGCATGCCGGGCGGCGAAACCGGCGCCGAGGCGCTGGCCCGCTACGACGCCGTGGTCGCCGAGGCCGCCGCGAGCGGGGCCGGCACCGTCGCCATGGTCAGCCACGGCGCCGCCATCCGCCTGTGGACCGCCTGCCGCGCCCACAACCTCGACGCCGCCTTCGCCGCCGAGAACCGCCTGGAGAACACCGGCGTGGTGACCCTGGAGGGCTCCCCCACCGACGGCTGGAAGGCCCTGACCTGGGCCGGCGCCCTGGTCACCCCCGCAGGCGAACCCGGCCCCACGGGTCAGGCCGTCGAGCCTGAGCAGCCGGGTACGCGGCCGGCCCCGGTGGGCGGGCGATAAGCGTTTGCCGCGGTCGCCGGGGCGACCGCAGAATGCGTGCCCATGGGACATCTGGAAGCCGCGCACCTGGAGTATCACCTGCCTGACGGGAGGGCGCTGCTCGGCGATGTGTCCTTCCGGGTGGGGGAGGGGGCCGTGGTGGCTCTCGTGGGGCCCAACGGGGCGGGGAAGACGACCCTGTTGCGGCTGCTCTCCGGGGAGCTGAAGCCGCACGGCGGCACCGTGGCCGTCAGCGGCGGGCTGGGCGTGATGCGGCAGTTCGTGGGGTCGGTGCGGGACGAGACGACCGTACGCGACCTGCTCGTCTCGGTCGCGCCGCCGCGTGTCCGGGAAGCCGCGAAGGCCGTCGACGCGGCCGAGCACGCCATCATGACGGTCGACGACGAAGCCGCCCAACTGCGGTACGCGCAGGCGCTGGCCGACTGGGCGGAGGCGCGCGGCTACGAGGCCGAGACACTGTGGGACATGTGCACCACCGCCGCGCTCGGCGTGCCGTACGACAAGGCGCAGTGGCGGCAGGTGCGCACCCTGTCCGGCGGTGAGCAGAAGCGGCTGGTGCTGGAGGCGCTGCTGCGCGGCACCGACGAGGTGCTGCTGCTCGACGAGCCGGACAACTACCTCGACGTACCCGGCAAGCGCTGGCTGGAGGAGCGCCTGAAGGAGACCCGCAAGACGGTGCTGTTCGTCTCCCACGACCGCGAACTCCTCGCCCGCGCCGCCGAGAAGATCGTGTCGGTCGAACCCGGACCGGCCGGCGCCGACGCCTGGGTGCACGGCGGCGGCTTCGCCACCTACCACGAGGCCCGGCGCGAACGCTTCGCCCGCTTCGAGGAACTGCGCCGGCGCTGGGACGAGAAGCACGCCCAGTTGAAGAAGCTGGTGCTGACTCTGCGGCAGGCCGCCGAGAACAGCGCGGACCTGGCCTCCCGCTACCGGGCCGCCCAGACCCGGCTGCGCAAGTTCGAGGAGGCCGGCCCGCCGCCCGAGCCGCCGCGCGAGCAGGACATCCGGATGCGCCTGAAGGGCGGTCGCACCGGCGTACGGGCCGTCACCTGCGCGGGCCTGGAGCTGACCGGCCTGATGAAACCCTTCGACCTGGAGGTCTTCTACGGCGAACGCGTCGCCGTCCTCGGTTCCAACGGCTCCGGCAAGTCGCACTTCCTGCGGCTGCTGGCCGGCGAGGACGTGGCCCACACCGGGGTGTACAGGCTCGGGGCGCGGGTGGTGCCCGGGCACTTCGCCCAGACCCACGCGCACCCCGAGCTGGAGGGCCGCACCCTCCTCGACATCCTCTGGAAGGAGCACTCCCAGGACCGCGGCGCCGCCATGTCCCGGCTGCGCCGCTACGAGCTGACCGGCCAGGCCGAACAGACCTTCGACCGCCTCTCCGGTGGCCAGCAGGCCCGCTTCCAGATCCTGCTCCTGGAACTGGAGGGCGTCACGGCTCTCCTGCTGGACGAGCCCACCGACAACCTCGACCTGGAGTCGGCCGAGGCTCTCCAGGAGGGCCTGGAGGCGTTCGAGGGTACGGTCCTCGCCGTCACCCACGACCGCTGGTTCGCCCGCTCCTTCGACCGCTACCTGGTCTTCGGCAGCGACGGCAGGGTCCGCGAGACCCCGGAGCCGGTGTGGGACGAGCGGCGGGTGGAGCGGGCGCGGTAGCGCGGGCCGTCACTTCCAGCGCAGGAGCGCGCCCAGGCCGCCCGCCGGCATGTCCTCGCCGGCCGGGGCCGCCGGGGCCAGCGACAGGGCCGTGGCGCCGGTGGTGACCGCCGAGCGGAGCAGGGCGTCGTCGGCGCGGGCCGGCCAGGAGTGCTGTTCACCGAGGATCTTCAGCTCCGTACGGCGTACGGCCAGCTGGCCGGGGTCCTCGCCGATCCACACGGCACGGTGGTTCTCGGCGCCGTCCGGGCGGATCAGCAGTTGCTCCAGACGGTGCTCGCGGGCCGCCTCGACCAGCGCGGGCACGCCCTCGGCGGCGCCGGAGCGGCCCTCCTCGTCCGGGGTGCGGGCCGCCCGGAAGCGGTCCAGCGCGGCCTCGACGCGGTGGCGTACGCGCTCGGCGCGGATCTGCTCCACGTCCTCGTCCAGCAGCCGGCTGCCGGCACCGTGGGCGGCCTCCTCCACGCGGTCGTGCAGCCGCTTGGGCAGCCGGTCGTGCACCGCGCGCCGCTCCCGGTCGTCACCGACCAGGATCAGCAGACCGGCCCGCGTCTCCTCCTGGCAGACGCTGAGCGCGTCGGCGATCTCCGCCGCGTTGTGCTCCCAGGTGTTCTCCACCTTCAGCTGGAAGTGCCGCTCCGACCAGTCGACGCTGCTCGTGCGGTGGACGGGCCACTGCTGCCCCACCACCGCGCCGGCCTTCTGCCGGCCCAGCGCGCTGCGCAGCTCGAAGTCCGCGCCCTTGCGGTCGACGTACGCCACGATCGCGACCGGGTCCTCGCCCGCCAGGTCCAGCAGCGGCCCCACCCGCGGCAGCGGCGCCCACACGGCCCGGCTGCCGCCCTGCGGGGGACGCGCCAGCACGGGATCGAGCACGACGTTCCCGGCCCGCGCGAACAGGACCCGCCCATACGGATCGGGGGAGTGGCGCAGATCCTCGATCGCGGCCTGAACCGCCCGGCAGGTGGCCTCGTCCGCGCCCTGCCGCGACAGCTCCCGGACCATCGCCTGAGCCGCCAGGTGCACCTCGTGGGCCGTATCCTCCGCACGCCGGGAGGTGTCGACGTACACGGAGGCCCAGGGGCCCGGGTGTTCGTACAGTGGATGCAGGAAGGCGAGATCCATGGCTCCCTCCGGAGGCCGTTCGGTGGCAGTGCACGCCGGGCGGGTACCCGTACCGCATGAACGAACACGACGAGCGGGGCAACACCATGACCGGAGTCGACCCGGGCCGGCTGGACGACCAGCAGTTGATGAAGGAGCTGGAGACGATCCACCGCACGCGTCACGACACCCTGCTGTACGGCTCGAACGACGCGCTGCGGGCCCACAACGAGCGCATGGCGCAGCTCGAGGGGGAGTACCTGCGCCGCAATCCCCGGCGCACGGTCGCCTCGGGCCGCACCCGTGAAGGGGCCCGGGAACGCGGGTGCGGGGAGTCGGCGACTCCCCGCACCTAGGAACCGCGGCTCCCCGCACCGGGAAACACCTGGAAACGGTGTTCCGGGCGGCCCACCGGTCGTGTCCGCCGGCGCGCTTCCTGCGGCGCGTCGGCGGGCGCCACGTCCGGTGACCATCCGCCGACCCGCTGCTCAGCCGTTCAGCCGGCCTTCTTCCCGCTCTCGGCGAACACCTCCAGGAACGCCTCGCAGAACGCCTTCAGATCGTCCGGCTTACGGCTGGTGACCAGCTTGTTCGGGCCGTGGTCGCAGATCTTCACCTGCTCGTCGACCCAGGTGCCGCCCGCGTTGCGGATGTCCGTCCGCAGGCTCGGCCACGAGGTCAGCTCCCGGCCCCGTACGACGTCCGCCTCGACCAGCGTCCACGACGCGTGACAGATCGCGGCCACCGGACGCCCCCGGTCGAAGAAGTCCCGTACGAACGCCACGGCCTTCTCGTCCATCCGCAGCAAGTCCGGGTTGGCCACGCCGCCCGGCAGGACGAGCGCGTCGAAGGAGTCCGGGGAGGCCTCGCCGACGACCGCGTCCACCGGGAAGGTGTCCGCCTTGTCCAGGTGGTTGAACGCCTGGATCTCGCCGGACTCCGTCGACACGAGCACGGTCTCGTGGCCGGCGTCCTTGGCCGCCTTCCACGGCTCGGTCAGCTCGACCTGCTCCACACCTTCGGGAGCGGTCAGAAATGCGATGCGCATGATGCTTCAACATCCTTTCGTCGCCCGCCGGCGGGCCCTGACGGCCCCGGCCCGGCGCGCTTCCTTTTTCGGTCTCGCCCGTGTGCCCGGCCCCCGCTCATGCGGTGGCCCCGGCGTCCGCCTCCGCCCGGCTGATGCCGGCGAGTGCCGACCGGGGGTCCTGTGCCTCGGCCAGGTCGCCCAGGCCGACCACGCCGACGGGCAGGCCCTCCTCGACGACGGGCAGCCGGCGCACGGCGTGCGCGCGCATCAGCGCGACGGCCGCGGACACGGGGTCGTACGGGCCGACGACGAGCGGGTCGGACGTGCACACGGCGCCCGCGCCCGCCGCCTGCGGGTCCAGGCCCTCGGCCACGGCCCGCACGACGATGTCGCGATCGGTGAGCACACCGACGACGTCCTGCCCGTCGGCCACCACGACGACGCCGGTCTCCTGGTCGCGCATCAGCCGGGATGCCTCGACCAGCGAGGCGTCCGGACGGACGGCGACCACGCCCGGTGTCATCACGTCCCTCACGAATTCGGCCATCACGTCGGGCCCTTCTGCCTTTCCGCGGACTTTCCGCCGGTGGGGGTGCTGCGGTTGTGCGGTGTCGTGCGGTGGGACGCCGCTCGCAGCACCCCCGGCGCGGGTCTATGCGCGGTCCTCCCGGGCGGGCCGCTCGGTATGCGTCAGCTCCTTCGCCAGCTCCTGCACATTGGCGTAGCGCGCCTTGCGCGGCAGCTGCTCCAGCGCCTCGACCAGCGCGTCCGGCGCGTTCTTGCGGCGCAGCGCGCGCATCAGCTCGCCCGGGCCCGCGGGGAAGGCGCTGCGGCCCAGGAGCCTGGCCAGCTCCAGGCGGACGGTCTCCAGGGACGCCCTCGAGTCACCTGGCGCCACCGGCCCGCCCCAGACCTGCGGGTCGTCCTCGGCGGTCGGCTCCGGGTCGTGCCACTCCTCGCTCCGCGTGGGATGGCCGGACCTGAGCAGACCCTGCAACTCGTGCTTCATCTCATCGTCACGGTGGACACTCAGCCGGTCACTGCCTCGCTGCATGTCTCCCTCCAGATCGTCGGGGGTGGCCCCCGCGTACCCGTGGACAGGGAGCCGACACGGGTTTTCCGGTCGGGATGACGTGCGGGATGACGGGACGACGTGGGCGCACGGCCCGTGGATTCTCCCGGACGACCGGGTGTTTGTGTGCGGAGGCCGGGGGCAGGCGCAGTCTCAGTGCTTCGGACCGGAGGCACGTCCGTGGGAGCGGCGCCCGGCGCCGCCGCGTGTGCGGCCGGTCCCGATCCCGCTCGCGTGCCCACGGTGACCGTCCACCCCAGAGCACTCCGAGGGAGTTGCGAGGCACCATGCGAACCCGAGCAAGCGCCAGGCGCCACCCCCACGACGACGCCCCCGACACCACCGAATCCTTCCGCCGGCTCGCCACGCTCCCGGCGGGGCCGCGGCGCGACGCCCTGCGCGACGAGATCGTCCAGGCCTGGCTGCCCATGGCCGACCGGCTCGCAGGCCGCTTCCGCAGCCGCGGCGAGAGCTTCGAGGACCTGCGCCAGGTCGCGGCCCTCGGCCTGGTCAAGGCGGTCGACCGCTACGACCCCGAGCTCGGCAACGCCTTCGAGAGCTACGCCGTCCCCACCATCACCGGTGAGATCAAGCGCCACTTCCGCGACCACATGTGGACGATGCGCGTCCCGCGCCGGGTGCAGGACCTGCGCAACCGCGTCCGGTTCGCCGCCCAGGACCTCTCCCAGACCATCCCGGGCCGCCGCCCCACCGTCGCCGAGATCGCCGAGTACGCCCACCTCAGCGAGGAGGACGTACAGGTCGGCCTGGAGGCACTGGAGAGCTTCACCGCCCTCTCGCTCGACGCGGAGCTGCCCGGCAGTGAGGACGGCTACTCCCTCAGCGACTCCCTGGGCTCGCCCGACCCCGCGCTGGACACCGTGGTGGACCGCGAGGCCGTCAAGCCGCGGCTGGCGGCGCTGCCCGAACGGGAGCGGGCCATCCTGTACATGCGGTTCTTCGGTGACATGACCCAGAGCCGGATCGCCGAGCAGCTGGGCATCTCGCAGATGCACGTCTCCCGGCTGATCAACCGGTGCTGCGACCGGCTGCGGGACCAGGTGATGCGGGAGGGCGTGTAGCGGGGTCCCCACCCCGGCCTTCGACCGGGCGCGGGCCTGGCCGAGCGGGGTGACCAGGAACGCTGCCCTCTTCGGCGGTTCCCGGGCACGGATGGCGGTCGGTGCGGCGAGGGCGGCCACGGACAGTGTGAGGTGGCGGTGCCAGGCGCCGTAGCCGCGGACCCCTGGCGGTGCCTCCGGCCGCACTCGTTCTTCGCGGCCCGGAAACATGCCTGCCGCCTGCCGCCGGACTCCGGCCCCCGAGCCGGCGTCCAGTGGCCGAAGCCGTTCTCCCCGCCGGGTCCGGATCGGCACCCGGGCCCGGCCGACGGTGTCGTCGACCTCGGGCGCCGGCACGTGCGCGACGCCGCGTTGCTCCATCCAGTACCGCGGCAACCGCATTCCGATCGGACGCGTCTCACCGGTGCGACCGGCCCGGCCGTGTGCCCCAGTGCCCGCCCGCGCGGCTCCGCGCGGACGAACCGCGACGTGAACCGAGCGCGCGATCCCGTCAACACCTCACGCCAGGAACCGACTTGGCGCACACCAGGATCCACGGACAAGCAGGGCACCCGATCACACCGGCCCCGCAATGGTGATTGCAGCAGCGCGGCACTCGGCACGCGGTGTTCGGCCCTCGGCCCGTGGCTCCGGGCCGTACCGCCGACCGATGGTTTCGGCCACCGCCGCGCTCGACGACCGCCCCGCAACAGGGTTCTGGCCGGATGTCATGCCATCGGCATGTCCCGTTTATTCGCATGTCGATCCCCTTGCTGTCTCACTGCGTTGATGCGAGCTGTCGGGCAGGTGGTGGGGCGAGGGAGGCGGCGGGCACATTCGAACGGTGAACAGGCGGGGAGGGGCAGCCATGGGGGACAGGCCGACGGCCACCGTCACCGTCGAGGACCTTCGAGCGGAACTCGACGCGATCGACGGGGGATTTCTGGAACAACTGCGCGCCCGCATCGAGAAGTGCGTGGAGATCGGACACTTCAAACGGGAGCACGGCGTGCCGATGATGCAGCCGCACCGCATCGGCGCCGTGCGGGAACGCACCGCCCGGTACGGCGGGCGGCACGGCATCGACCAGACGTTCCTGCGCAGGCTGTGCGACCTCGTTATCCGGTAAAGTCCTGAAGCGGCAACTGCGCGCTTAGTAAACCGAGTTGACCACCCATTTCCGTGACCGACGGCGCTTCCACCGCCGTCCACGAGGAGCCCACCGCATGACCGACGAGACGCCCGCCACCGGGGACACCGCCACCACGCCGGCCTCCGGCGCAGGAACGGACACCGCCGAGGTCGACTTCTACTTCGACCCGGTCTGCCCCTTCGCCTGGATCACCTCCCGCTGGATCCTGGAGGTGCAGCAGCACCGCCCCCTGGACCTGCGTTTCCGGCTGATGAGCCTGTTCGTCCTCAACGAGGGACGGGAACTGCCGGACTGGTACCGCACGTTGGTGGACAACTCGCTCGCCCTCAACCGGATCTGCGCCGCCGCGGCGCACCACCACGGCGAAGAGGTCTACCCCGGCCTGTACCAGGAGCTGGGCACCAGGATCCACAACGGCGGGAACAAGGACTACCTCGCCGTCGCGGCCGAGGCGCTCGCCGCGTGCGGCCTGCCCGACTCGCTGCTGGCCGCAGCCGACACCGACGCCTACGACGAGGAACTGCGCAAGAGCCACCACGAGGGCATGGACCCGGTCGGGGAGGACGTGGGCACGCCCACCATCCACATCGACGGCGTCGCCTTCTTCGGCCCGGTGCTCAACTCCATCCCGCGCGGCGAGGAGGCCGCACGGATCTTCGACGGAGCCCGCGCACTCGCCAACTACCCGGACTTCTTCGAACTGAAGAGGACCCGGACGGGCAGTCTCCGCTTCGACTGAGACGCTCCGGGCGGGCGGGCCGCTCCCGTGCCGGCGGGAGCGGTCCGCCCGCCGCCGAACGGCGTCCGCGCCGCCGGACGAACCGTGCGCGGCACCCGTCAACCGTCATCGCAGCCCCCGGAAGGCAGCCCATGCCCACCGGAACCCGTGCCGACGCCTTCCGAGCCCTGCACGACCGGACCGACCCCGCTGATCCGCTGGTGATCCCCAACGTCTGGGACGCGGTGAGCGCCCGCGCGTTCGCGGAGGCCGGGCACGCGGCGCTGGCCGGCTCCAGCTCCGCGGTCGTCGCCGTGTTCGGGTACCGCGACGGCGGCGCCACTCCGGCCGACGAGACGTTCGGCGCGCTCGCCCGGATCGTGCGCGCCGTCGACGTTCCGGTCACCGCGGACGTCGAGGACGGCTACGGGCTGCCGTCCGCGGAGCTGGTGGAGCGCTAGCTCGCCCTGGGAGCCGCCGGCTGCAACCTGCAGGACACCGACCACCGGTCCGGCACGCTCAAGGACGCCCGCGCACACGCCGACCGGCTGGCGGAGGTCACGGCCGCGGCCGGCGGCCGGCTCGTGGTCAACGCCCGGGTGGACACCTACCTGTACGGCGACCGGGGCACGGAGCAGGCGATCGGCCGCGCCCTGCTGTACACGGAGGCCGGCGCGGACGTGGTCCACCCGATCCTGGCCCCGGTGCCGCTGCTGCCCGGACTCGCCGACGCCGTCGACGTCCCGCTCAACGCTCTCCATCGGCCCGGCGGTCCGGACCCGGCCGAACTGGGCCGACTGGGCGTCAAGCGCGTCACCTTCGGCAGGGGGCTGCGCCAGCGCGCCACGGCCGCCCTGCACGACATCGCCCGGTCCCTGACGGCGAACGGCTGAGCGGCTTGTCCCGGGCGCGCGCCGTGTGCCCGGGACAGCCAGCCGCCCGGCCCCGTGTCACAGCCCGGCGACGTCGCGCAGGGCGGCCGCGCGGTCAGTGTGCTCCCAGGTGAAGTCCGGCGGTTTCCGGCCGAAGTGGCCGTAGGCGGCCGTCTGAGCGTAGATCGGGCGGAGCAGGTCCAGGTCGCGGATGATGGCGGCCGGGCGCAGGTCGAAGACCTCCGGATGCTGGGCGCCAGCCGCGCCACGGTCGGCGGCGCCCGGGCGTGGATGGCCGGAACCGATGGGTTCTCAGCTCGTGGGCGGACGGAACTCCGGCTGGTCGATGACGCGCTGCCAGCTGCCGTCGGCCTGGCGCCTGACCACCTGCGCGCGGGCGCCGGCGCCGTCCTTGGGCGGCGTGGAGGTCAGCGCGATGTCACCGCAGACCAGGGTCGGAAGCGGCTGCTCCGGTTCGAAGCGAGGCGCGTTGGCCAGCACCTTCTCCCACAGTTGACGGATGGCTTCCCGGCCCACCGTGACGCTGCCCGGCGGATAGGCCATCACCGCCTCCTCCTCGTACAGCGCGGCGAGGCCGGCGGCGTCGCCCGCGTTGGCGCGCTCCACGAAGAGGCGGGTGAGGTCCTCCGGCTTCATGGCCTTCTCGTTCTCGGACACAATCGTCCTTTCCTGCGGTCCGGGTACCGACGTGGCAATTTTCTATTGTTGGCCGAGGGCAAGTCCAATCAATCGTTCGGATCGGCGCTATAACTTTGGGTTATGGAGATCAGGCAGCTGAGGTACTTCATCGCCGTGGCGCAGGAAGCCAATTTCACCAGGGCGGCGGAGCTGGTGCATATCAGCCAACCCGGAATCAGCGCGCAGATCCGCCAGCTCGAAAACGATCTCGGGGCCACGCTGATCGACCGCTCGGGGCGCACTGTCACGCTGACCGCGGTCGGCGAGGTCGTGCTGGCCCACGCGAAGGCCGTGCTGTCCTCGATGGAGTCGCTGCGGCACGCCGTGGACGAGATGAACGGGCTCGTGCGCGGCAAGCTCGTCGTCGGCATGGTCACGGCCTGCACGGTCCAGCCGCTGTTCGACGCCTTGTCGAGCTTCCACCTCGCCCATCCGGGCGTCGAGATCAGCCTGGTCGAGGAGGACTCCGGCAAGCTGGTCGAGTACGTCCGTGAGGGCAGCGTCGACCTGGCGCTGATTGGGGCGGCCCACCGGGCGCCGGAGGACCTGGACGGCTGGCAGGTGATCAGCGAGCCGATCGTCGCGGCGGTGCCGGTCGGTCATCCGCTGGCCGAAAAGGACGGGGCCACCCTCGCTGAACTCAGCACCTACCCGATCATCTGCCTGCCCGAGGGGACCGGCATCCGGGCGACGCTCGACCAGGCGTCCGCGGCACTCGGCCTGGCCCCGACCATCGCCCTCCAGGCGAGCGCCCCGGCGGCGGTGTTGAACCTCGCCGAGCGCGGCCTCGGCGTGGCGGTGCTCTCCGAGTCCATGACCGCCCAGCAGGAGGGGCTGCGGACCGTGGCCATCACCGACGCCGACGTGCCCGCGGTGCTCGCCCTGATCTCCGCGCCGACCAAGAGCCCGGCGCTGCGCGAGCTGCTGCTGCACTGCCGCCAGTGCTTCGGCGACTCCTCCCCGGCTCAGCCCGTCGCCTCGATGAGCGGGGCCTAGGCCCCCGGAGCGTGGCGCCGGGGCCCGTGGGCGCCGCGCCGACGCCCACGGGCCCCGCCCGTCCTGACTGCGGTCGGCCCCGTCAGCTCTCCGCGGCCACCGGGGGAGTGGCTGCCCGCGCTGGAACAGGCCGGGTTCGACCCGACACGGCCCACCCGGTGGGTCGCCGAGGCCCTGACGTTCTTCCTCACCGAGGAGCAGGCGGCCGGTCTGCTGCGGCTGCTGGCGTCGGCCTCCGCGCCCGGCAGCCACCTGGCCTTCGACATCCTCGGCCGGACGCTGCTGCGCAGCCCGTTCTCCAAGCCGTTTCTCGACCGGCTCGCCGAGGACGGCACCCCGTGGATCTTCGGCACCGACGAGCCGGAGCCGTTCCTGGCCGCGAACGGCTGGGACGTCGAGACGCTGAAGGAGCCGGGCCGGCCCGGCGCGGGGGAGGGCCGCTGGCCCTATCAGGTACAGCCCCGCGACCGCCGCCATGCCAACCGCCTGTGGCTGATCCGCGCGCGGCTCACCGCCCGGTGACACCCGGGAGCCGGGGCCGCGGCGGCGGGGCGCGGGTCAGCCCCGGGCCCGGAGCTGCTCCCTGAGGGCACGGTTCTCCTCCGCCAGCATCCGCAGCCGCTCCCGCACCGGTTGCAGCGCCTGGGCGAGTTCGGCCTCCGAGTAGCGCGGAGTGATGTGCTTGGGGCAGTTCCAGAAGATGCCCTCGACCTGGATCACCACGAGCTGTTCGAGCGGTCCGTCCGTGCGGACGTCGGCGAGCCTCTCGTGGAGATCCGGGTGCCGCGCCGGCACCCGGTTCGAGGCCGACCGGCGGCGGGTCACGACCGCGGCGACCGTGCCCCCGGGGGGATCGCGAGCGCCGTCATGCCCCAGAGCGCCGGCACCCGCTGGACGCACACGCCCCGTACCAGCCCGGTCCCGCGGGTGCGCTCCACCATCGACAGGGCGGGCGTGTCGACCATGCCGAGCACCGCGACGAGGAGGGCGAGCCCGAGCGGCGCGTACACCGGGCGGAGCCGGAGGCGGGGTGTCGTCACGGTGTCCGGCATCGGGGCGAAGGGCCCACGGGGGACGGCTCGGAAGCCGCCGGCGTACGACGCCGGCAGCCGGGGCGGCCGGCGGGCCGGACCCGGGCAGTCGGCGCGAGCCGCTCCCACGACGCGATCCGGGGGCGATCTCGTCGGCAGCGCCCGGGCCGGAGTGCGGCGGCAAGCCGGGCATCGCCATGCCGCGCACGTACGAGGTCCGGGGCGGGACCGGGTGTCACCCGACAGGTGGTCCGTGTCCCGCGAATGGGGCTCCGCCGCGCGCGGCCCGTGGTGGCGGCGGCTGTGATGGGCGGAGAGGGCACGCACCACGTGCCGCCCGCCGCCGGTCCAAGGAGTCCCGCCCATGCGCCGTACCACCGCCCGCGCCCTGCCCGTCGTCGTCCTGACCGGACTCATGGCGGGCGCCGCGGCATCGGCCGCCTCCGCGCACCCGGCCGCTCAGCTCCACCGGCCGTACGCCCGTCAGCCCGGGGTGGGGGCCGCCCTCCCCGCCGACTGCGATTCGGGCGGCACCGACGTGTGCCCCGCGGCATCCGGGCCGGTCGAGGGCGCCTTCCTCGGCGGGGCGCCCGGGGCGCCGACCCCGGAGTTCGCCCTCCCGGGCACGCCGCAGGACCCCTTGCTGCGGGACGCCCCCGCCAACGACCCCTTCCGCGACCCGCCCCCGTCCCCGCAGGCCCCCTACCACGACCCCTTCCAGGACCAGACCTCGCGCACCCCGTCGCGCCCCGCCTCCTCCCACGACCCCTCCCAGGGCCAGGCCCCGCGCGACCCCTTCCCCTCCCGCACCCCGTCCGGCGGCCAGGCGTCCAGCGATCCGTCCCGTGACGACGGCTCGCGGGATCCGGGTCGCGATGTGGGGGTCGGCCGTGACCCTTCCCGTGACGACGGCTCGCGGGATCCGGGTCGCGATGTAGGGGTCGGCCGTGACCCTTCCCGTGACGACGGCTCGCGGGATCCGGGTCGCGATGTAGGGGTCGGCCGTGACCCTTCCCGTGACGACGGCTCGCGGGACCCGGGTCGCGATGCGGCGACCGGCCGCGACCCCTCCCGCGACGGGGCCCCGCGTGACCCCTCCCGCGACGGAACCCCGCGCGACCCCGGCCAGTCCTGCGCGACCCCCGCCGACAGGAGCTGCGTGGGCGGCGTGGCCCAGCACGGTGTGCAGGCCGGCGCGGGCGGTGCCTTCACCACCTCCCTGCCGGCCCTGGTCGTCGGCGGCCTGCTGATCGCGGCGGCGCTCGGCGCGGCGGTCCACCGGGTCTGGTGGCGGCGGAAGGACTGACCGGGTTCCGCGACGCCCCGGAGTGCGCCCTGGAGTGCCGTGGCCCCGTGTGACCCTCGCAACCCCGGCGGGCGGCCATGGGGCGGCGCCATCCGGGGTACCCGGGGCCGCGAGGGCACGGCCCGCGCAGTGCGGACACGTCCGTCCCTCGGGAACGGACCCACGACGGAGCCCGCGGACCACCCGGACCGCACGGACCGGCGGCGGCGAGACGACACGGCATCAGGGACTGCGCGGAGGTACCCATGCGGCGGACTGCCCCCGAAGGTCACGGCCCCGTCCGCTACGGGCCGTCGGCCCTCCCCGACGACGGACTGCCCGTGCTGCCCGAGCTGTCCGCCGCGCTCGCCGGAGCCGCGGGCCGGTCCCGCCAGAGACCGATCGGCGGCGGTACGGCCCTGCTGGACGCCGCCTGCGGCTACTGGCTGCGGCGCGGGCTGCACACCAGGCCCGACCGTGTGGCGGCCGCACCCGGCGCGCCCTCCCTGCTGCTCGCGCTCACCGCCGCGCTCGGCGGGGACGTCCTGGTGCCCCGGCCGTGCGCCGCCTGGTGGGCGCCGTACGCGCGTCTGCTCGGCAGACCCGCCTTCCCCGTGGCGACGCCCGCCGAGTGCGGCGGCGTCCCCGACCCGTACGCCCTGCTGGAGACCGTCCGCCGGGTCCGCGCCGAGGGCGGTGACCCCCGGCTGCTCGTCCTGTCCGTCGCCGACGACCCCACCGCGACCGTCGCACCGCCCGAGGCGCTGCACGAGACCGTCGAGGCCGCCGCCGGCGAGGGACTGCACCTGGTCAGCGACGAGACCTGGCGCGACACCGTGCACGCACCGCACGAGACGGTGCTGCTCAGCCCCGCCGAGATGCTGCCCGAACGGGTCACCGTCGTCACCGACCTCGCCGGCGCCTTCCTGCCCACCGGCTGGCCCGCCGCGATCGCCCGTTTCCCCGCCGGCGACACCGGCGACGCGCTGCACGCGCGCGTGCTCGACATCCTCACCGCGCTGGACGCGCGCATCGCCGAGCCCGTCGCCGCGGCTGCCGCCTACGCCCTCGACGAACCCGACGCCGTCACCGCGCGCCTGACCACGTCCATACGCCTGCACGCACGCGTGGCGCACGCCGCGCACGCGACCCTGGTCGCCGCCGGCGCGCTCGTCCGGCCGCCGCGGGCCGGCCGCCACCTGTACGCCGACCTCGAACCCCTGCGCTCCGGGCTCGCCGCCCACGGAGTGGGGGACGCACAGGAGCTGGAGGACTTCCTCACCGTCCGCCTGGGCCGGCCCGCGCCGGGCGGCCACCGCTTCGGCGACGACCTGGGCGCGCTGCGGGTACGGCTGTCCACCGCGGAGTTCCTCGGCCGTACGGACGAGGAGTGCGCGGAGTGCCTCCTGTCCCCCGCGCCGCTGGAACTGCCGTACGTGCAAGGCGCGTTGCTCTCCTTGAAGTCGGTCTTCGACGATCTCCGCGACGACGCTCAGCGATGGGAGTCTCCTCGATGACGCAGCAGTCCGTGTCGACCACGTCCACGACCACCACCCGGGAGGCCGGCGACCCCGCGGCCTCGTCCCTGCTCACCTCGCCGCCCGCGCCGTACCCGCCGTTGGCCGAACCCAGACCGCTGGGGGAGCGGCGGGTGTGGCCGCGCACCTTCCACGACCGGCTCACCGCCCCGCTGCCCGGTCTGAAGGCCCTCGCCCGGTTCGCCCGCGAGGGCGTCGTACGGCCGGCCAAGGAGAGCCTCGCCGACATACCGCTGGTGCCGTACGAGCCCGCTCCGGTGCCGCGCGTGGACGCCCGCACCGTCGCCGTCAGCTGGGCGGGGCACGCCAGCTGGGTCGTGCGGATCGGCGGGCTGACCGTGCTGACCGACCCCGTCTGGTCCCGCCGCATCATCGGCACCCCGGCGCGCGTCACGCCGGTCGGCGTGCCCTGGGAGGCGCTGCCGCGCGTCGACGCGGTCGTCATCAGCCACAACCACTACGACCACCTGGACGCGCCCACCCTGCGCCGGCTCCCGCGCGACACCCCGGTGCTCGTGCCGGCCGGGCTCGGACGCTGGTTCCTGCGCCGCCGGTTCACCTGCGTCACCGAGCTGGACTGGTGGGAGGCGGCGGAACTGTCCGGGGTCCGCATCGACTTCGTCCCCGCCCACCACTGGTCCAAGCGCACCCTCACCGACACCTGCCACAGCCTGTGGGGCGGCTGGGTGCTCACCGCCCCCGACGGCCGGCGCGTGTACTTCGCCGGAGACACGGGCTACGGCCACTGGTTCTCCCGCATCGGCCGCCGCTACCCCGGCATCGACCTCGCCCTGCTCCCCATCGGAGCCTACGACCCCCGCTGGTGGCTCAGCGACGTCCACTGCGACCCGGAGGAGGCGGTGCAGGCCGCCCAGGACCTCGGCGCCCGCCGCATGGCCCCCATGCACTGGGGCACCTTCATCCTCTCCGCCGAACCCGTCCTGGAACCCCTCACCCGGGTCCGGGCCGCCTGGCAGAAGGCGGACCTCCCCCGGGACCACCTGTGGGACCTGCCGGTGGGCGCGTCCCGGGTCCTGGAGTAGGGGTTCCGCCCGGGGCGCGGCGCCAGGCAGGCGGCATGGGCGGTGGCAGCGCGGTCAGTGGGAGCGGTGGGCCGGGACCAGGCGGCGGAGGCGGCGCCAGGCCGTGGGGGCGGTGCTCAGCAGGACGGTGAGGGCGACGGCGGCGATCAGGCCCTTCCAGGGCTCCCTGAACAGGGAGCCGCCGAGGATGCCGATCAGCTGGTACGTGACCGCCCAGGCCAGGCACGCCGGGAGGTTGCCGCGGGAGAAACGGCGCAGGGGCCACCTGGCCAGCAGGCAGGCCAGCATCACCGGTATGCGGCCGGCCGGGACGAGGCGGGAGAGGACCAGCACCGCGACCCCGTGGTCGGCGAGCCTGTCCTGCGCCTGCCGGAGCCGTTCCTCCGGCGCACGCGAGCGGATCGCCTCCAGCCAGCGCGAGCCGTTCCTCGACGTCAGCCCGCGCCGTCCCAGCCAGTACAGCGCCGCGTCCCCGAGGAACGCCGCCAGCGACGCGGTCACGAACACCAGCGCCAGCGAGAACGGCGCCGTCCGGTGGAAGGCGACCACCGCCGCCGAACTGACCAGCGCCCCCGTCGGCACCACGGGCACCAGCGCCCCGATCAGCACCAGCAGGAACAGCGACGGATACCCCAGCGCCTGCTGTGTGGACTCCGTCGGCACCACCGACGTCACGGCGGCGGCGAGTCGTATCACCGGGCGACCTCCAGGCGCACGCTCTCCCCGTGCCCGAGCCGGCGCACCGCCACGCCGGGCGCGCGCCGCGCGGCGAGGCGCACGAACTCGTCGCCCGGCGCGTGGAACTCATGGGGGCGAACGGCATCCATCCCGATCGGCCAGTACGTGCCGTAGTGCACCGGCACGGCAAAGCCCGGCGCCAGCCGCGCCAGCGCCTGCGCCGCACCCCCCGCGTCCAGATGGCCCTCCCCGAGGTACGGTCCCCAGCCGCCCACCGGCAGCAGCGCCGCGTCCACCGGCCCGACCTCCTCGGCCATCGTGTCGAACAGGCCGGTGTCCCCGGCGAAGTACGTCCGTGCCTCGCCCTCGACGACGTACCCGAGCGCGGGGGAGCGGTGCCGCCCGACCGGCAGCCGCCGCCCGTCGTGGTGCGCGGGCACGACCAGTACGACGACGCCGCCGCCGACCTCGACCCGGTCCCCGGGCGTGACCTCGGTGATCCGCAGGTGGCCGAGCCGACGCAGCCCCGGTACCGCCCGGAGCGCGCCCCGGGGCACCAGCAGGCGGGTGCCCCGCTCCAGCCGGGCCAGCGAGGGGACGTGCAGGTGGTCGGCGTGCAGATGGGAGACCAGCGCCACGTCCGCGTGCCAGGCGGTCGGTGGCGGCAGCGCGCCGCGGCGGCGCCGCAGGTGCGCGAGCCGGCGGGCGAACAGGGGGTCGGTGAGCACGCGGACGTCCGAGTCCTCGACCGTGCAGGTGGCGTGACCCCACCAGGTGATCTCCACCGGCACCTCGTTCGCCTCCTTCGCGCGACTCCCCCCGAGCCTACGTGCAGGAGTAGGGTCGGCGGCGAAAACCCGGAGGTGAGGGGGACGCCATGGGAGAAGTGCGGGACGCCCCCGGCGGGGACGGCGCCCCGGCGGCTGTCCGCGTCACGGCGATCGCGAGCCTGACGCCCCTGGAGGAGCTGCACGACGACCCCTTCCTGGTGGATTCCCGCAGCCAGCACGCGATGTGCGCCCGCTGGGCGGCCGAACACGGCTACGTGATCGCCCGGGAACTGCTCGTCCGCGGACTGCGGGCCGACCACCGCGCCCTGTGGGAGGGGGTCCGCCCCGGCGTCGACGTCTTCGTCGCCCCCAGCCGCCGCGTACTGGAACGGGCCCTGTCCTCCGTCGAGGAGTTCACCGCGGAATGCGCGCGCCGCGGCGTCCGGGTGGAGACGGTCGGCCGGGCCGAGCCGTCCTACGACGCCCAGATGAAGGCCCGGGTCCACCGCCGCCTGTCCATGCCCACGGCCGGCTACGACGGCCGGTAGCCCACCCGGGCCCGCCGACCGGGTCGCCCTACGCCGTCGGCTCCCCCGTGGAACCGGCCGGTTCCGGGTCGGTGGCCAGGCGGGCGTGCAGGTGCTCGTCGTGGTACGCCCCGTCGCCGAAGCGGTGCGAGTCGCGCAGGGTGCCTTCGGGGAGGTAGCCGCAGCGCCGGGCCACCCGGCACGAGGCCTCGTTGCCCACGGCGTGGGCGATCTCTATCCGACGGGCACCGGCCGTCCGGAAGGCCCAGCCGGTGACCGCCCTCGTCGCCCGGGTGGCGACGCCCCGCCCGCGGGCGGCCGGCAGGGTCCAGTAGCCGATCATCGCCAGGCCGTCCGCGCGGTCGACCCAGCGCAGGGTGACGCTGCCCAGCAGGGCGCCGTCGGTGGCGGTCAGCGCGGCGAAGGAGGCGGCGGCACCGCGGTCCCAGCCGCCGTCGCGGGACTCCAGCCACGCCAGGGCGTCACCGCGGCCGGCTGTCGCGAGAGGGTTCCAGAGGGCGATCAGCGGGTCCGCCGCGGCGGCGACCAGGCCGTCCAGCACGGTCTCCGACCCGGTGTCCTCCCGGCCCCACGGGCGGAGCACCACATCGCCCAGGTCGAGCGTGGTGCGGACGAAGGTCCGCCGGTCGGCGGGGCTCTGGGCGGCAGGCAGGTGCGCGGAGGTGTTCATGGCCCCCTTCCTACCCAGCCGTCAGGTCGGTCGCCAGCCTTTTTGTCCGGTCACGGGCGGAGGACCGGCCGAGAAGAAGCAGCCGCGGCCCTCCGCCCGCCGTATGACAAGCTGGATCGGGCCCCGGGCCGGTGCCGGGCGGGGTGGAAGCGGACCGAGACGGAGAGTGTGCCGGCGTGGGTGACGGGTGGTGGCGGCGGGGCGCCGGGCAGGTGGGGCGGAGCGTCGCCGTGTGGGCCGTCTCCACGGTCACCATGCTCGTGCTCGCCGGGATCCTGCCGGACTTCCAGCTGCAGTCGCCCGACGGGGACAGCGCCACCACCATCGCCGTGACCGCCGCGCTCGGCGCGGGCGTCTTCGGTGTGCTGTCGGCCGTCGTCTGGCCGCTGCTCGTCCGGCTGCTGCTGCTCGTGCCCGCGCTCGTCCTCGGGCTGCTGGTGTTCTTCCTGAACGGGTCACTGCTGCTGCTCGCCCTGCGGGTCAACCCCTCCGGCCAGGCCGAGGCGGCCCCCGAGACCGCCGTCATCGTGGCCGCGGTGATGTCCGCCGTCGCCTCCGCCACCGGCGCCGCCCTCGCCGTCCGCGACGACGACGCCTACCGGCGCCGGCTCTACCGGCTCGCCGACCGCCGCCGCAGACGCCTGCCCCCCTGCTCGTCGACCCCCGGCACCGTCGTGGTCCAGCTCGACGGTGTCGGCCACGACGTGCTGCGGGACGCCGTGGACAAGGGCCTGATGCCCACCGTCGCCCGGTGGCTCGGCGCCGGCCCGGGACAGCCGCCCACCCACCGGCTCACCCCCTGGCGCACCGACTGGTCCAGCCAGACCGGCGCCAGCCAGCTCGGCATCCTGCACGGCTCCAACCACGACGTCCCCGCCTTCCGCTGGTACGAGAAGGACACCGGCGAGGTCATGGTCAGCAACCGCCCGAGCAGCGCCCTCGAACTGCAGCGCCGCGCCGCCGAGCGCACCGGCGGCGCCGGACTGCTCGCCGTCGACGGGGCCAGCCGCGGCAACCTGTTCAGCGGCGGCGCGGGCGAACTCGCCCTCGTCCTGTCCGTCGCCGTGCGCCGCCGGCGCGGCAACCGCTCCCGCGACGGCTACTTCGCCTACTTCTCCGACCCCGCCAACGCCGTCCGCACCTTCCTCTCCTTCGTCGCCGAGGCCGCCCGCGAGATCGGCCAGTCCACGCGCGCCCGGCTCCGAAAGGAGCACCCCCGCGTCTCCCGCGGCGGTCTGTACCCGCTGATCAGGGCCTTCGCGACCGTCGTCCAGCGGGACGTCGTCGTGGCCGCCGTCATGGGCGACCTGCTCGCCGGCCGCACCGCCGTCTACGCCGACCTGGTGGCGTACGACGAGGTCGCCCACCACTCCGGCCCGCGCAGCCGGGACGCGGCGAAGGTCCTGCGGCGCCTGGACCGCTCCCTCGCCCTGATCGAGAACGTCGCCGAGCACGCCCCGCGCCCCTACCGGATCGTCGTCCTGTCCGACCACGGCCAGAGCCCCGGCGAGACCTTCCGTTCCCGCTACGGCCTCACCCTCGGCGACCTGGTCCGGGCCGGCTGCGGCCTGCCCGTGCCGCGCCGGGCGGAGCAGACACACAGCGGCGCCGAGGCACGGGCCACCGTACGGGCCGCGCTGCGCCGCCCGGTCGAGGAGAGCGGCGAGGACCACCGGCCCTCCCGCCGCCCGGAGCCCGTCGTCCTGGCCTCCGGCAACCTCGGCCTGGTCTCCTTCCCGGACGTGCCGCACCGCATGAGCCACGAGGAGATCGACGCCCGCCACCCCGCGCTGCTGCCCACGCTCGCCAACCACCCCGGCATCGGCTTCCTGCTGGTACGCAGCGAGGAGCACGGCGGCCTCGTACTCGGCGCCCGCGGCGCGCGCACACCGCTGGACGAGCTCGACACGGACCCCGGTCCGCTCGCCGTCTTCGGGCCCGGCGCCGCCGACGCCGTACGCCGCACCCACTCCTTCCCGAACACCGCCGACATCATGGTCAACTCCTGCTACGACCCCGACGGTGGCGAGGTCCTCGCCTTCGAGGAGCAGATCGGCTCCCACGGCGGCCTCGGCGGCGCGCAGGGCCTCCCCTTCCTGCTGTCGCCGCTCGCCTGCTCCCCGCCCGTGGAGGACGGCGAGGAACTCGTCGGCGCCGAACACGTCCACCGCGTCCTGCGCCGCTGGCTGCGCGAGGCCTCCGAGGCGAAGGCACCGCTCACGGTGGAGGCCGCGGAGGCCGCGGAGGCCGGGGAGCGTGCCGCCTGACAGGAAGTGAGCGATTCTCCGGACCGTCCGGCAGGTCGCGGCCCGTTCCCCGGGTCCGCGCGCGGCGGATGTGATCGGATGGAGGGGTACGGAACCCGGCAACGGGACACTGGGCGAAAGGTAGGGAAGAACAGTGGCAACCACGCGCACCGCTCACACCGTCTGGGAGGGCAACCTGCTCGAGGGCAACGGCGTCGTCACCTTCGACTCCTCCGGCATCGGCCAGCAGCCGGTGTCGTGGCCGTCGCGCGCCGAGCAGGCGAACGGAAAGACCAGCCCCGAGGAGCTGATCGCCGCCGCCCACTCCAGCTGCTTCGCCATGGCGCTGTCGCACGGCCTGGCCGGCGCCGGCACCCCGCCCACCAGGCTGCGGACCAAGGCCGACGTCACCTTCCAGCCGGGCGAGGGCATCACGGGCATCCACCTCGGCGTCGAGGGCACGGTCCCCGGCATCGACAACGACGCGTTCGTCGCCGCCGCCGAGGAGGCCAAGAAGAACTGCCCCGTCAGCCAGGCCCTGGCCGGTACGACGATCACTCTGGACGCGAAGCTCGCCTGACGCGAGGCGTACGCACGGACGCACGGACACGGGCACGGACGTACGCACATTCCAGGTCCGCCGGTGCCGCACCCCGCTCCCGGGGTGCGGCACCGGCGTTTCCGTGTTCACCC